>CAYPJS010000021.1:0-55835 GCA_964411135.1 uncultured Anaerolinea sp. | reverse complement strand
AGGACCTTTCGTATCCAGCCACCACTACCACGATATGAAGTTCGTTGAGCGCAATGTAATTATCCCCATTGGTATCAATGGTGGCATAATTTATAAAGGGATCAGCCAAATTCAAGGCGTTTTTCACGATCAACTGGTTGGCGTTATTGGTAGAACTTCCTGTATTGGGGTGTGGATAGCCCAGGTTCAACCAACCGATCACGCCGTCATTCTCCGTCCCTTGATTTTCTGAGGCAGGGGCGAGGGTTAATTGGTTAAATGACGCATCCTGGTAAAAATCCTTGACGCTGTTGGAAGCCCCAAAAAAGCTGGTTGCAAAATTAGTGGCGGGGATGGTACCGTTACGGTCGCTGAAACTTGCCAGCAGCACAAGCACTGGCTGCGTGCCGATGTTTTGACTTTGCAGTCCGCTCGACTCGCGGATTGAGTCCAGTGCGGCCGCCTTTTGTGGCCGGATGTGCAGCGGCAGTCCTTCCGGCGAATCAACTCCGACCAGCAGCCTTCCGCCGCCAGCCTGCAGTGCCGGGCCAAGCGCTCCACCCTGCTCCAGCACCGCATACGACCACCAGCCGTCCTCGCCTTTCAGGATGGTGTAGCCAGCAGCCGTTTCCATGCCATTCTGCCATTCGTCGCCCCACTGCCGCGCAGTAAAGCTGGTGCCGTCTGGCTGGCTGACCTGGAGGTCAATGGGGGCCGCCGGGGCGGCTGAAACCTGGGAGACGATTCCCCCGGCTGCAGCCAGAGTCAAGATCAAAATACAAAATCGAATGATACCAATCCTGTTCATGAATATTTTGCCTCACCTATGGTTTCTTTTCGTTTGTCTCAATATAATCGCCATCAGCCGCAACCAGCAGGGTTCGGGTGGTTGAGTCGTACGTCCCGCGTGCTTTCAAATAGTCCCCCGTCTGAATTTCGCCTGTATAAAGGTCAATTCGTACCTTTGGCAGCGCATCTGCAGCCGGTGAGGGCGGGTAAGCCGTGTACTGCACCTGGATCTCTTCGCCGCTTTCCAATTTGACCTGATAAACGAAGGTGCGCGGTGCATCCATCAGCCCGGGCGGGCTGGTATCCCCTCCGCCCAATACCGTCCCCCGCACTTCCTGAAGGCCATTCGTCAGGGGAGCAGCGGGTTGCGGTGTCACAGCTTTGGTCTCTACCCCGGGTTTCGGGGTGCAGGCGCTCAGCAGGGCTATTAAAATGATTAAATAAATCCTGGATTTGTTCCAATTGATAATCATGCTGTCACCATTGCAAGTTCAGGACCCGGGGATAGATTGATTATATACATGCCGCCCGCCGATGATTCTTTACAGTTTCCATAGAAATTTCTTCGGGCTGCCGGGAGATTTCTTTCCTCTCTTGCCATGCAGCCATAAATAAACGCCATCCCTCAATAAACCGAAAGGGATGGCGTTTCCAGCTGCCAGGAAAAGGTTTGGGGTAAATCGATCAGGAAGCCTGACCCCCATTTACGGCTGGTTTCATCTGAACGATGGGGGTTGTGGCTCGCAAAAAGCCAAGGAAAAGGATTATGGCGCCCAGCAGCTCGCTGATGTAAAGCGCACCCGGGATTCCAAAACGGCTGAATGTTCCGCCAAAGGCGGGCAGAATCGCTCCGACAGCGATCAGCACGCTGCCAATGGTACGGTGCAGTAGAATGCGCTTTCGCCAGAAGATCCAGGCGGAGTACAATGCACCGCCCACCAGGGTGACTGTGCCGTACAGGTTAAAAAACGGGGTGAGGGTACGTACACCCGGTGTTTGGATCGCTGCCCCGCTCAGCTCACTGCCTGTGTGCAGACTGGAAGTCATTTGCGCAGGATCAAGTTGGGCATTGAAAATCCGGTATATGGCGTAAAAGGATCCCAGCACTAGCAAGATCATTAAAATATTTGCAAGACGCCTTTTCGCCAGCAGGTACACCGTTCCCTGCCCCAGCCAGGCTGCCACCAGGATTGCCCCGAACAGATACCACAGCCGGAAAACAGTCGGGTTCCACCCCAGAAAGCCGTAATACGCCTCACAGGCACCGCCAGTGCCATAAAACACCATGCCGATTCCCCACAACAGATTGTGAGGGTGGTGCTGTTCAATAAAGCGCTTGAGCACAAACCCTGCAAAAACAAAGCTAACAATTGCCGAGGTGAGCGGGATAAACGCCATCGGGTTCATAGGGTAACATTTTCCTTCCGGGGAATTAGGTTAGGGTTGACTCAGGACCACGCCAATCACAACCAGCAGGGTGAGGGCCAATATAGCAATCAATAATATGGCGATCGGGATCGCTTTTTCAAAAAACGGGGGATATTGCCGGGGGGCCATTGTGTTTACCTGGGATTGGGTTTGCCTGACATTTGAAATTTTATTCCGCCAGATGAACCTCAGGTTAAAGGAGGATAAGATGCAGTTAAGGATTTAACAGCGTCGCTTTTACCAAAATTAGAATGATTTATAGGAATCCGTTAAAATTCCTTTGACAAGGCATCACCAAAAGGCTATTATTAATTGTTGACAGATAATTTTTCTCCTGACGAAACCAGCGTCAGATAATATTCGTGGAGGTTCGCCCATGCTGCCCGGTCCATTTCAAATGCCACCACTTCCATCTCTACCCTTTTATGTGCATCCTGTAATTTTGTGGGCCATCATCCTGCTGGCAGCGGTGGGGTTTGCATTGACCTTCTTCAAATTCATATTTGCCGAGAAGGGCGAAAGGGTTCCCGCTTTTCTGACCTTCTTTATGGTGGCGATGCTCATTATTGCTACCTATCTGGTCGCCATGAACTGGCCGCGCGTAAGTTCCTGGTTACAGCGGACGTTCTAACCGTTTGGTTTATAATGTTCTTCATTAATCAAAAAGCGGCGCTCCTTTTCTGGAGCGCCGCTTCATTATCCTAATTATCTTCGTCTTCCTCTGCCGGGGCCCCGGCGGCATCGCCGTAAGCCAGCATCAGGGCAAACTGGCTGATCGCCTCGTAAACATCCTCAAGCTGATTCTGCAGCGTCAGGTCGCTGACAAAGTCGGGCTCACCCAGGCGTTTGAGCAGCGGCTGCGGAATGGCAGGCTGCTTCACCTGCGCCGAAAACTGCTGAATTTCCGGGCCGATGGTCCAGTAGCGCCCCATGCTGTCTTCCAGTCGGGCAAACTCATCACCTGCCGGCCGCGGTGTACGCCGCGGTTGACTAGGCACAGCCGCAGATCCAGAGCGCCGCTGGCGCAGGGCAGTGAGCAATTGCTCCTGCGATCGTCCGCGCATACGGAAGAGCAGGAACGGGTCCTCATCAAAGCGTTCACCCAGAATGTAGTGCGTGGCAGCCACATGCTTACAGGGATTGGCTTTATCCGGGCAGGAACAGTCCGAGATCATATCGTGGCTCGATTGCGGGAACAGGCTTACTCCGGCCGTAGAAAAGGCTTCCTCGATGTTGGAGGGCATTTCGCCAGCCAACAGCTGTGCAGCAAAAATCGCCTGGTCAGCCAGCACGTCCAAAACGCGGTTCCATTGACGCGCCGTCAGCGGCGTCAGACGGATGGTTACCTTGTAAGGCCGCGGCCTGGAACCCTGCACCAGAGCGGTGACGCCTTCGCGGGTTTCCTCGATAGAAACCACCTGTCCCTGGCGCGCGTAATACTGCCCGCGCATCAGGCGCGGCCCCGAGACCAGCTGTTCCATAGCAGCAATCCAGCGGCGCGCCCACCAGTTCTTGCCGAAGCTGCCGTGCTCGCTAAGGGCTTTGATGCCGCCGCGCGCTTTGCGCGGATTCATGCCCCAGCCGTTGGATCCATTGCGATCGTCAACCATCCGTGATCCCTACTTTCGCAGCGCAACCAGATCGCGCAGTTCGTCCGTGCTCAATTCGGTCAGCCATTCCTCGCCCGTGCCAATGACAGCCTGGGCCAGCCCGATCTTCGACTCGATCATCTCATCGATGCGTTCTTCCAGTGTCCCGAGCGTGATGAATTTATGCACCAACACATTCTGGTGCTGACCGATGCGGTAAGCACGGTCTGTGGCTTGATTTTCGACAGCCGGATTCCACCACCGGTCATAATGGAAGACATGGCTGGCAGCTGTCAGGTTGATACCAAAACCGCCAGCTTTCAGCGACAGAATAAATATGGGTGGTGCAGAGGGATCATCCTGGAAGCGCGAGACCATCTGGTCGCGGGCTGAGGGCGGTGTGCCGCCATGCAGATAATAAACAGGGCAGTTCAGGCTTTGCGGGATGTACTGACTCAGCAGGTGTCCCATCTCGGCGTACTGGGTGAAAACCAGGGCCCGGTCGCCGGCAGCCAGCACTTCTTCCAGCATTTCAGACAGGCGGGTGAGCTTTCCGCTGCGTCCATTGGTGTGATTTCCGTTTGGATTGCGCTCGAGCGGCTGTTTGAGGAATTGGGCGGGGTGGTTGCAAACCTGCTTCAAGTGCGTCAGCATTGCCAGCACCATGCCGCGGCGCTCAAGTCCATCGGATTCAGCTACCTTCCTGAGCGAATCTTTGACCACTGCCTCGTACAACGTGGCCTGTTCCTCGCTGAGATAGCACATTTCCTTCATTTCAAGCTTTTCGGGCAGATCCTGGATGACACGCGGATCGCTCTTGAGACGCCGCAGGATGAACGGCCCGACCATTTGTTTCAATAATGCTGTGGCTTCATGGTCGCCGAAGCGCTCAATGGGGATGGCGAACTCGCGGCGGAATTTTTCGAGAGAATTCAGATACCCCGGGTTTAGGAACTGCATGATCGACCACAGTTCATTCAGCCGGTTCTCGACCGGCGTACCGGTTAACGCCAGGCGGAAGGTCGATTTTAGCTTGCGGGCAGCCTGAGTCTGCTTGGCAGACGGATTCTTGATATTCTGTGCCTCGTCCAGGATCACGCCGTACCACGGCATGGGCTGCAGCAATTCCTGATCAACGCGCAGCAGGGCGTAGCTGGTAACCACCAGGTCAGCTCCGGCAGCGGCCTTGGTAAACTCGCTATTTTTAAGCCGGGTTGGTCCCTGGTGAACCATAACATTTAAGGATGGGGCAAAACGCGAGGCCTCGCGCTGCCAGTTGATAACCACTGAAGTCGGACAGACCAGAAGCACCGGATTGGGCAGCTTACCCAGCGATTCCTTTTCATGCAGCAGCAGCGCCAGAGCCTGGATGGTCTTGCCCAAACCCATGTCGTCTGCCAGGATAGCCCCCAGCCCCCAGCGGCGGAAAAAGGCCAGCCAGGAGAAACCGAAGCGCTGGTAGGGGCGCAGTGTGCCGTTCAAACCGCCGGGTTGAGCCAATTCAGTCATGCGCTGGTGGTCGCCGATGTTATCCAGCCAGTCAGCCACCCAGCCTTCAGCCTGGACTTCATCCAGGGGCAAGCCGTGAGCCGTCTCGCCGCCTAACGCTAATTGGGCGGCCTCCAGCAAGCCCATTTCACCGGAGTGCTGCTGCTTCTCCCAGAAGCTTATGGCCGCTTCGACTTGCTCTGTATCCAGCTGCACCCACTGACCGCGTACCTGCACCAGCGGCGTTTTGAGGGCCGCCAATGCCTCAAACTCTTCACGGGTCAAAGTGGTGTCGCCTAACGAAAGCTCCCACTCGAAATGCACCAGCGTGCTGATCCCGAGCTTGCCCGGACGGGTCAGATCGACCTTCTGACCGGTACGCGGCGAGAGTGTAACCCGCACCCCAAGCCTGGCACCGCGCTGGTTCCACCACTCCGGAGACAAAATCCCGTAGCCGGCTGTTTCAAGCAGCGGTGCAGCCTCGCGCAGGAACGCGTAAGCTGATTCAGTGTCGAGGTCAACCCCGGTTGGGTGTTTAGCCTGCAAACTGGTCAAAATTGGATTGAAAAGGCGCGAGGCAAAGCCCAGACCAGCCAAAAGCAATTCCTGTGGATGTTCCAGCCGCCGGCTGAGCCTGGCCAGTTCTTCTTTACTGCGGAACCAGATATCCTCAGCCGAGATGAGCAGGCTGGGATCGGACCGGGATTGCAGCAGAAACTGCAGGTCCCATGGAGCGTTCAGGCTGTTATTAACACCCCCATCCGGCGGATTGAGTCGGAAAGCGATGCGGAAGTTTTCGTCCCCGGCTGCCAGCAAGTTGCGCAGCCAGGCTTTAACACTGCTGTACAGGGACTGCAGCTGACCCGGCGCGGCTTTAATGCGCCCGTCAGGGGTGAAAAGAGCCGCCAGCCAGATATCCAGCGCGTTGCCCTTTTCTGGAAGCAGGAGCGGGGCACGGCTGCGGCCCCAGGTCCGCGCAAGTGCATCGCAGGTACTCTTGAGGAAGGTATCGAGGATGGTATGCGGCGTAAAGCCCGAGACTTGAATATTCTTACCGACTCGCGTCTGGGCACCCATTTCCGAGCGGCAGATAGGCGGCATGGCCTTTTCCAGCGCTTCAAGACGCGGTCCGTCCTTGGGACCGTCCAGCACCGGCAGCCAGCGGGCGAAATACTGGTCGGGCTGCCCCTCGATGCTGGCTTTTTCCAGCACCGGCAGAATTTTCTGCTCTGACAAGACCTCGAGCACCAGACCGCATGCCTGCTGCCAGTAATGTGCGTCGGCGCCAAGCGTAAACCCGCTCGAGATACTTTCGGTGGGCAGGTTTGCCAGCACGCTGAACGCCTTGCCGGCCGGCATCAACAGCCCGCGCACCAGCCAGGGAAGCAACCGTGGATGGGAATAATCGTCCAGCTCCCAGTCTGGATTCAAGCTTGGCGATGCCAGCGGTCCAGAGCGCGTAGAGGGTAGGCGCAGACGAACGGCACCAAGTTGGGCGCTGTCTAACGGTGTACCTGACCCGATCTGCAGCCGGATTGTCTCCGGTTCCAGGCAGAAGGGGTGGTCTCTTAATTCTGCTTTCTTGCCGAGCGTGCCGTGATCGCGGGCAAGCAGCTTGCTTTCCGGGCTTTCGGCCCAGAACAAGAAGTTCCCCGTATCCGACGGCTTACGCGGCGGCTGCCAATGTGCGTGCAGTACCCACATATTGTGTTACTTCAGCAACCTGTCTGTGATGGAATGAATTGCAACAAGATATTTCCGATGACCATTCCTGGTTAGTTTCACTACGACCTGGATCAGTTGGACACAGTTATTTTTGGCACCATTAATAAAGGGCGCGCAGCCAGTCATCGCTCTGGGCTGGCGCAATACTTTCATCCTGTGACTATTTATTCGATATCGTCAAAGATCAACTTAGATACCTGTAACCCTACAGGTATGTCTGGTGAAATGGATAAGAGAAATAATTCCGAAAAATTTTCCCCGCGGTGGTGAAAGCTATTACCAATTTTTCGCTCAAACTGGAGCGGTAATAATATCAATGCCTGAATTATATCGCATGTCAAGAGGAATGCCAGTCAATTATCACTATTGTTAACCCAATTGGCTGCCCGGCCCACAAGACCGCTGTAACCCGTGCACCACTCTGGCGGTGACAAAATTGGGGCAGGTCTGGTGCCTGCCCCAATAAATTACTTGCGCAGCTCCGCACCAACTGCCTGCTCGGCACGGCGGAGGATACGTGCCCGGATCTGGCCAGCTTCGCCCGGACTGAGGGTGTGGTCAGGTGCCTGGTAGCTGAGCGCATAGGCCAAGCTCTTCTTCCCCACACCTATCTGTTCGCCGCGGAAGATGTCAAACAGGCGCACCTCGACCAGCAGTTTACCGCCGCCCTGCCGGATAGCTTTTTCGACCTCGACAGCCGCTACCGCTTCATCAACGATCAATGCCAGGTCCTCTAGGACTGGAGGGAAGGTTGGCACGGCTGAGATATCGTAGCGCGCCGCAGCCGATTCGCCCAAGGCAGCCAGATCGAACTCGGCAGCCAGAACAGATGGCGCCAGGAAGTCGTACTGTGTCTTTACCTGCGGGTGCAATTCCCCGAATACGCCAAGCACAATCCCGCCAGCTATCACCTGGGCGGATTTTCCCGGGTGGAAAGACGGGTGTTCGATCGGTACATATTCCACCTGACCAACATGCAGGGTTTCCAACAGTCCTTCGATCACACCTTTAAGATCGAAGAAATCCAGCTGCATGGGCTGGTCGGCATCCCAGGCGGGCAGCGACCGGAAACCGGTCATGGCGATGGCCAATTTCTGCGGCTCTTCTGGCAGGGCAGCTCCCTCGACCGGCAGGAACACCGGACCGATTTCGAACAGAGCCAGCCGGCTGCGCAGACGGGCATTCTTTTCAAGCGTATCCAGCACCGACGCCATCAAGCTGCGGCGCATCACCACACGCTCAGGTGAAAGCGGGTTCTTTACTCCAAGGTACGCCGGATGAACACGATCAATTACCGTTGCCTCAAGGCGCGCTTCTCGTTCGGGTGAGGTCAGGCGGTAATTGACGATTTCCTGCAGCCCCAGGCGTGCCATAGACTCGCGAACCTGCTTTTCGATCTTAACCGCCCGGTTGCTGCGCGCGTCAGGCAGTTCCTCTGCCAGGTACGTTGCCGGGATGCGGTCATAGCCGTAGATGCGCGCAATCTCCTCTACCAGGTCCGCGCGTCCGACAACGCCGGTCCCAATATCCATACGGTGCGACGGGGTTTTCGCAGTGACCGTATCGCCATCCACCCGGCAGGTGAATTCCAACCGGCTGAGAAGCGCAGCAATTTCGGCAGCGCTCAAATCGATCCCTAGCAGCCGTTTAACCTCAGCGGTGTCGATGGACACCTCGGGGTCAACCACGGGCTGCGGGTAGTTGTCCACCAGTTCTGCGGAGATGGTGCCGCCAGCCCATTCAGCCATGCGCTGCAGGCACAGCATGACGCCTTCAGACGAGAGTGCCGGGTGCACGCCGCGCGAGAAGCGGAAACCGGCCTCAGACACCAAACGCTGCGAGAAAGTGGTGCGGCGGGTATTCACATAATTCCAGGACGCACCCTCCAGCAGGATATTGGTTGTGCCCGGACGGATCTCTGATTCAAGCCCACCCATCACCCCTGCCAACGACAAGGGACCTGCGGTATCACAAACCAGGACGGTGAAATCGTCCAGCTTGCGTTCAACCTCGTCCAGCGTGGTCAGGGTTTCTCCAGGTTTTGCTGCCCGCGTGATGATGGTCGGTGCTTGCCCGCCCGCACGTTTGACCAGCACGTCGTAGTCAAAGGCATGCAGCGGCTGACCCAACTCGAGCATTACGTAGTTGGTGGCATCCACAACCGCATTGATCGGGCGCATGCCTGCCAGCCGCAGCCGGCGCTGCACCCAGTATGGGCTCGGGCGCTGCTCAGCACCTTCCAGCATTCCCAGCACGAAGCGCGGGTTGAGCTGAGGATCGGTTATCTTGATGGAAGCCTTGCCGGCGATGGATGGACCGGCAGCCGGCAGTGAAGCCTGCGGCTTGCGCAGCGGTTTTTTGGTGACGGCCGCCACCTCACGCGCCACCCCAATCAGGCTGGCGTTGCGAATCATGTTGGGCAGGATGTTCACCTCCAACACAGCGTCACCCATGTAATCCACCAGGGGCACACCTGTTGGCGCATCCTGATCCAGGATGATGATGCCTTCGTGCTCCTCCGAGATGCCCAGTTCCTTCTCGGAACATACCATCGAGAAGGATTCCACACCGCGGATTTTGGTACGCTTTAATGTGGTCAATACCAGACCCGGCTGGTGACCGTCATACAGGCGCGCACCCTCACGGGCATAGGCAACCTTGATGGGTTTAGCCAGCGGACCAATGCCCTTGTACTCGTAAAGGTTCGGTGCGCCAGTCAGCACCACCAGCTCGCCGGTACCGTCATTCAGACGGCACAATACCAGGCGGTCAGCATTAGGGTGCGGCATGACCTCATCAATTTGCGCTACAACAATTTTCTCAGGATCCCAGGACAGCCCGTGGATGCTCACTTCGCGGCGCTGCGGGGCGTCTGTTTGTTCATACGGGTTCGGCAGACCCACCAGCAGCACATCCTCGACCTCCATGCCAGCCATGGTGAGCACTTCAGCCACCTCGATCAGCGTCAGATCGATATCGACATATTCTTTGAGCCAGGAAAGGGGAATTTTCATTAGAACTGCTCCAGGAAGCGAATATCGTTTTGCCAGAAGTAACGGATATCATCCACCTGATATTTCAGCAGTGCAATCCGTTCCGGGCCCATACCGGCGGCGAAACCGGAGTAGACTGTGGGGTCGTAACCGCCGTTCTGCAGCACCGTGGGGTGCACCATGCCGCAGCCTGCGATCTCCAGCCAGCCGCTGTATTTACACACAGGGCAGCCCTTGCTGCCGCAAACAAAGCATTCCATGACGATATCGGCAGAGGGTTCTGTGAAAGGGAAATAGGATGGGCGCATGCGCACCCGCACATCGTCGTTAAACATGCGGCGTGCGAACCCCTCAATTGTGCCCTTCATATCGCCCATGGTGATATTCTTGCCCACAACCAGCAGCTCCACCTGGTTGAACTGCATTTCGTGGCTGGCATTTGTCTGCTCGTAGCGGTAAACCATGCCAGGCAGAATCACCCGGATCGGCCGGGGGCACATCTCGCGCATGGCATGGATCTGGCCGGGTGAGGTGTGCGTTCGCAGTACTGTACCGGAGACAGTGGTGTGGAAAGTATCCCACATATCGCGGGCCGGATGATGCTTGGGGATGTTTAGCAGTTCAAAGTTGAGCTCTTCGGTCTCCACCTCGGGAGAACGGTATTCCTGAAAGCCCATCTCCTCGAATATATGCACGATTTCCATTAGTGCCTGTGCTGCCGGGTGGATGCGGCCGATAGGGGTGCGGCGCCCAGGCAGGGATATGTCCAATTTTTCGGTCTCAAGCTTTTTTTGCAGTGAGGCAGCCTTGACCGCTTGCATTCGTTCTTCCAGTGCTGCTTCCAGAGCTTGCTTGACCTGATTGGCCTTCTGGCCCACAGCCGGGCGCATTTCCCGGTCAATTTGACCGAGATTCGTAAAGGTCAGCATCACCGCCGAACTGCGGCCTAGATGCGCTGTACGCCATGCCTGGATACTGCCCTCATCCTGCACCGCTGCCAGAGCGTCCAATCCAGTTTGCTGGATGGCGTCCAGTTCTTTTAATATATCTCGTTCTTCTGCCATGCGTCCTCCTTAAACAAATAACCCGTCCCACGTTAGGGACGGGCGCTTTTTACCCGTGGTACCACCCTGATTGACTGCAGCTGCAGCCCACTCATCCCAACAGCCGGAGATCGGCGATTGGTCAGCCCTGTAACGCTGGCTGTGCGGCTCAGACTACTGGCCTTAATCAGGCGTTCCCCTGGGCGGCTCGGGAGGGAACTTCAACCGGGGTTCTGCGAGCGGGAGTTTCAGTCCATGCCCCCGCATCCCTGGCGGAGTCAACCGGCTTACTTTCCTCCGTCATAGCCGTTATCCATGACGTTTCCTCTATTATCGCTGAACACGGGAGAATGTCAAGAGACCATTTCTCAACTGGAACCTGGGATTGATCCAGAATGATGGGCAACACAAAGATCGATTCCCTGACTTGCCTGATTTTTACGGCTTTCGTATCCTTGGGGTTTGAGGAAACCTTTTTGGTATCCAGGCCGTTATTTCAGGTCGCGCGGACGCCAGACCTTTTCCAGATCGGCAACCACATCGTAGGTAAGTGCCTTCCAGGTTCGGATGGGCAGCTCTAGAGCCGCGATGGCACCCGTTGGAAGCGATTCAACCTTGTCGGTCAGCACCTGAAGCAGTGATTCAAGGCCAGGGTTGTGCCCCACAACCAGCACGGTTTGTGATTGGTCATCTTCCAACCCATGCAGCGCCTCGAGGTAGGCGTCAGGTTCGCCTAGGTACAGACCTTCCACGTATTGAATTTCTTTTTTGTAACCGATTTTTTCAGCCACAATTTCTGCTGTCTTGCTGGTCCGAACCGCCTTCGACGAAAGGATCAGGTCAGGGACAAGACCCTTATCCTTAAGCAGCTTTCCCATGCGCGGCGCATCCTTCTCCCCCCGTTTGTTTAAGCCGCGCTCGAAATCCGATGCCTGGTCGTCTTCAAAGCTGGATTTTGCATGTCGCATCAGCAACAATTTTTTCATACTTCCTCCGGACTGGTCGCAAAGCCCCCTTCGTTTCGGTTTTAATGCTTGTACATTAATCAGTATAACATGACCTCATCGCATGGGATTGAGCAGGTTTAATCCTTTACAAATCGTTAATATGTCTGTTTTGAGGGCTGGACCTTCAGATTTGTTTGCATAATGTTTATAATAAGAATCAACTTTTATTGGTTCAGAACTTGAAGCAATGCAATGTTAGGGAGAACAACATGCGAAAAATAAGCGTTTTTACCAACATCAGCCTGGACGGGTACTTTGAAGGGCCAGGGCATGACTTAACAGCCTTCAAACCTGACTCCGACCCATTTTCAACCTATTCGGGTGAAGTTGTGGATACCGTTTTACTGGGTCATCACACCTACGAGATCATGAAATTTTGGGAGACGCCGGAGGCCCATCAGCTGATGCCGGAGATCGCCGATTTCATGAACAGCGTCCAGAAGGTTGTGGTCAGCCGTCAGCCTTTTGAGCCCGGCTGGAAGAATGTGGTTCAAATCAACACCGACGTTCCTGGCAGCATTCGTGAGCTAAAGGAGCAGCCAGGCGGACGCATTTTGATTTTTGGAAGCAACCAGCTGGTCGTCAGCCTGATGCAGGCAGGGCTGATCGATAAGTTTCAGTTAGTGGTTAATCCAGTGGCATTAACTGCCGGCACTCCAATCTTTTCCGGACTGCCCGGGAAAACCGAATTGGAACTGGTGGATGTACACCCGTTTAAGTCCGGGGCTGTGATGCTGACTTACAAACCATTGACCGCCTAAAATAATCCGTTTTTATTCGGATCCAGTAAGAATTTCTATAACTTGATAAGCCCTAACCCGTGCAGAATATATATTTATAATAACCTAACCCAAATTCGGTCTGCACTCTTTGTGGTGCCGGGCTGATTATTTTCTTAATTTATTAATCGTGCCTTTAGCAGGGGCCAAATAAAATATTGCCATATTCGTCGGATCGATGAATTAATGGTCTTAACTATAGAGGCGTACCCAAAATCTCCTAACTGCGTCTTATTTATTGAATAGAATAAAAGTTAATGGATTTACTTTCACGAGCGCAGCAGTTCGAACTCGAAGCCCTTGAATGGATCTATGACCAGTACAACCAGGGGCTTTATTACTATGCGCTGCATTTATTGGGTGATCCGAACCTGGCCGAAGATTGTTTAGCGGAAACCTTTTCACGATTTTTACATGCGCTTCATAAGCGGAAAGGACCGCAAAACAACATCAAGGCCTACCTCTACCGCTCCGCGCATAACTGGGCGACGGACTACTATCGTGGTCGAAAAGAAGATGCAATGCTGGATGATGATTTACCAGCCAATGAGAGCGACGGGGTGGGCATGATTGTTGAAAGAAACCTTGAACAGGCGCGTACACGGGAGGCTCTCTTCCAATTACCAGCCGACCAATCCCAGGTTGTCGCACTGCATTTTATTGAAGGTTGGGAAATCGACGAAATTGCAGCAGCCCTAGATAAATCGATCGGGGCGGTAAAGGCTCTCCAGCATCGCGCCCTGGTGAACTTACGGAAAATGATGAAAGAGTAAGCCAATGAAACACATGAAGATCTCACCCGCAGAAGAAAACAATACGATTAACCGCTTGCGGTCTATGAAAACCACAGGGGTACGCGATGCAGACCGAAGCACAAGGGGAAAAGCCGCCTTCCTTAGCCAAGCCAGTCAAATGCGCCAGGCCGTACCCAATCGAAACCAAACACGTCATAGTAACTGGAAGGGTATTTTTGCACCCATAAGGCTACCAACAGGAAGGGAGGGTTTGTCGATGGTTCAAATTGCAATGGTTATTATAATGGCATTGGGATTGCTCCTGGGCGGAAGTGGGGTCACTGCAGCAGCCGCTCAAAATAGCATGCCGGATGATGCTCTATATTCCGTCAAATTGATCAGCGAACGCGTTCGCATGCAGCTCGCGAATGACCCAACGGAAAAATATCAGTTGGCACTCCAATACGCCAACCGCCGCATAGAGGAAGCCGGTTATATACTTGGACAGGGGGAAGCGCCCAATGATGCACTGATGATGCGTCTGCAGGAACAGGTTCAACAGTGTCTAAAACTGGCGCTTGGTCTTCCAGAAACTGAAGTTGAACCAGCGCTAATACAGCTGCAACTGCAGCTGCGGCAACAATTGAGACTTATGCAGCAGTTGAATCTGCAAGAAAACGGCAATCTCGCCCAAGTACGTTTACGCATCCAGGAGCAGCTCAGGCTGGATCTGGAGATGACGAACCTGGGATTATCAGACCCGCTCAAGCTGCAGGAGGAACTGCACCTCCGCGACCGGCAGCAGCTCGAGAAACCTGAAAATGATGCCGAGCCCAACCAGGAACAGAATCAATACCAACAGCAAAATGGCGGGAACGGCTCGAACGACATGGGGGGCAATCAGTGGATGAATGGGACTGCTACAGGCGGCAGCGGGGATCCTACCGTCGAATCCCAGAACCCCTGGACGGATGAAACCCCCACCCCCGGTAGCAGCTACGGTCCGGGTGAGCCACAGAATCCCTGGACTGACCTCACCCCAACTCCTGGCAGCGGCTACGGTCCAGGCGACGGTACCTGCCAGACTTGCACACCAAATACAGGTACCCAAACCGGTACTGGCGGGAATAAACCCTGACCACCAACCCCTTGGGGATCTAAACGCCTTGCGTATAATACGCAGGGCGTTTTTCTGCTGTTTGCCCGCCGCATGCATTTCATTTTATAATGGGAGCACAGGACAACCTATGCCGATCCCCGAACCAAGCATGCGATTCATTGACGAGCCGATCGAGGCAGTCTTTGATAAGCCCCAGGCACTCGAAAAAAGTCCATCCTGTCCGGATGGATTTTGCTGGCAGGGCTGTACATACCGCATCGTTGAGCTGGTTGCAGAGTGGCGCGATTACCGCCGTCGCGGGCGCATGTCCAACAATATGATACCGGCACACTTGTCGCGTGCAGAACGGTCAGGCTCCTGGGGGGTAGGGCGCTTTTTCTTCCGGGTGCGCACCGAGACCGGTCAGATTTTTGATATTTATTACGACCGTGCACCAAAAGATGCCAGCGACCGTAAAGGTCACTGGGTTTTATTCGGAGAAAGAACCGAAAAACCAGTCTGATTTGAATATTATTTGTAAAACTTCAAATTAATAAAGAAAATAATTAAATATATTGATAAATCTATTGACAATATTAAAATACGTGCTAGAATAACATCAGATCCAGTGAAAATGCTGGATGAATTCGCAGGTCGTACCAATCCAATCGCAGCATGGTTTTTGGAGGTCGCATGAACCAGATGTTGAATCAATGCCCTGTTTGTAAAAGCGAGCTTATCGTCACACGGTTATTTTGTCTGCAGTGCAGTACTACACTTGAGGGACATTTCCACCCAGAGGCAAATCCGTTTGCGCCGCTCTCCCCTGAACAGATGCAATTCCTGCTCACCTACATTCGCTGCGAAGGGCGCTTCAACCGTATGGAAGAAGAATTGAGTCTTTCGTACCCTACCCTGAGAAACCGGTTCAATGAAATATTGCGCGCTCTCGGCTTCGAACCCGGGCGCGAGGAAACTCCAGCCCGTCTGACGACAGAAGACCGCATGCGGATCCTTGACGAGCTTGCGAATGGCCTGATCTCATCTGAGGAGGCCCAATTGCGCATTCTCGGAAAAAAGGAGGAAGTCGCCGAGAAGTAATCGGTGATGAAAAGGGAGGTGGATTATGGCCAATTCTGAAGAACGCCTTAAAATATTAAATTTACTTCAAGAGGGGAAGATCACTCCGGCTGAAGCAGCCCGCCTGCTGGAAGCACTGGAGACCTCTACCAGCGGCAGACCGGCTGCGCGCGGCCCCATGCCCCCACCTCCACCGAATGGACCAATTGGCGGAGGACGCTGGCTTCGGGTGCGCGTCACGGATACCAACACCGGCAAGACTCGGGTAAATGTGCGCTTGCCGCTCAACCTGGTTGGTTCCGGCATCCGGCTGGGCATGAAATTCGCGCCAGAAATTGAAGGGCTGGATCCCAATTCGCTGATGGAATGGATCCAATCCGGCGAGATGGGCCAAGTTGTAGATGTTTTCGACGAGCAGGATGGGGAGCACGTCGAAGTCTATATTGAATAAGACCTCTCATACGTTAGGCCTTTGATTTTTTCTCTAGCCTTCCGCGCTTTGCGGAGCGGGTCTGTTCGTCATTCCCGCGGGGGTCTATTTTAAGCCAAGGATTAATCATGAAAAGCACGATCACAACTGCAGAATTTAAAAAGAACTGGTTGCGAAAATTCAGCCCGATCTGGCTCGGTCAGGCGTTTTCACTGCTGGGCAGCGGGCTGGTCCAGTTTGCATTGATCTGGCATTTGACCGTCCAAACAGGCTCAACTGCCGTGCTGGCAACCGCCACGCTGGCGGCCATGCTGCCTGGTGTTGTGCTCGGGCCTTTTGCCGGAGCGCTGGTCGACCGCTGGGACCGCCGCCGCGTGATGATTTTTGCGGATACTGTAATTGCACTGGTAACGCTGGGGTTGGTGGCGTTGTTTTATTTCAATGTCATCCAGATCTGGCATATTTACACTGCCATGTTCCTGCGCAGTCTGGGTGGCGCCTTCCACTGGCCGGCCATGCAGGCATCCACTTCCCTGATGGTACCCGAGGAGCATTTATCCCGGCTTGCGGGCGCTAACCAGGCGCTGCGTGGTCTAATTAATATCGCAGCTCCGCCATTGGGTGCGCTGCTGCTCGAGCTGGTGCCGCTGTATAGCGTGCTGGCGATCGATATTGTTACGGCTGCGGTCGCGGTAGCACCATTAATCATCATTGCCATTCCCCGCCCGATGCGCACAGACGCCGAAGCGGCTGTCACACCCGCCTCGGTGCTGCGCGACGTCCGCATGGGTCTAAAATATGTGGCCGGCTGGCCGGGTATGCTGACGCTTCTGGTTATGGCAAGCATGATTAATTTCTTGCTCAACCCGGCGTTCTCGTTTCTGCCGCTGCTGGTCACACGCCACTTTGAAGGCGGGGCGGTCCAGTTGGGCTGGCTGGAATCCGTTTTCGGCGTCGGTGTAATCCTTGGCGGCATCATTCTTACCGTTTGGGGCGGCTTTCGGCGCCGGATTATTACCTCCATGCTTGGGTTGATCGGGATGGGCGCTGGCGTGTTGGCAATCGGGGTCGCCTCCGGCACGGGATACTCAATCGCCCTGGCAGGCATGGGTTTGACCGGGTTAATGAACCCCCTGTGCAACGGCCCATTATTCGCGCTGCTGCAGTCTAAAGTTGAGCCGGCAATGCAGGGCCGCATCTTCACCCTGGTCGAAAGCATGGCTGGTGCCATGTCGCCGCTGGGATTGCTGGTAGCATCGCCGGTGGCTGAATGGCTGGGCATCCAGTCCTGGTACGTGGTAGGTGGGGTGGTGTGCGCTTTGATGGGCGCAGCCGGATTGTCAATCCGCATTGTTGCCTCGCTGGACGATCAATTGCCCGGCGGTGTGATCATCCAGTCCAGCCAAATGCAGCCGGCAGCCGCAGCCAGCGATTAGCTTCTAAATCATCTCCTTACTGGATGTCAAAAAGGCGGGCACAGCCCGCCTTTTTGACATATTTTGATGGGTTCAATGGATTTGGATGACTGGTCTAATCCGATCTGGAGGATTAGGATGCACCGGTGTGCAAGAACGAGATACAGGGGTCGGCCATGGCCGACCCCTGCCCTCTCTATATTTTCGGAATGGGCAAATCAATTCATCATGAAGATCGTGACCTTCATGGATTAAATCAGGTGGCTGTTCGTTGTTGGGTCTTACGCCGTTTGGATTTTCAGCACCACCAGCGCAGCGAAAACTACCGCCACACCCAGCGCCACCAACAGCACGCGCTGGATGCTGCGCTGGTTGACCAGCGTCAGTCCCTCGAAGCTGGCACGCACATCCCACAACGGCCCGGCTGACCAGGCAAAGGCCAGCCCGCCTATCAACCCGCCCAGATGTCCCCAGTTATCGATGCCGGGAGAAAGTCCCAGCACCAGGTTAATGCCAGCGATTGCCAGCGTATTCATCAACATGGCCTGTGCGTTGCGGATTAATTTGCGGTTTTGAAACAGGAACACACCCTGCGCGGCAATCAACCCGAAGATGGCGGTCGATGACCCCACCGAAGCTCGTTCAGACATCATAAATGAGATCACGTTCCCGGCAAAGCCGCTCAAGATGTAGAGCAGCAGAAACCTGCCGCTGCCATACGCCCGCTCGAGAGTTCTGCCAAAGATGTACAGCGCATACATATTAAATGCCAGATGCAGCACCGAACCATGCAGCCACATGGGGGTCAACAACCGCCAGTATTGTCCACCAATAATGGCAGAGTTGACCTTGGCCCCGAAAAATGTAAGCAAGTCGCTGCCCATGTATGGAGTCAGCATCTGCGCCAGGTAAACCAAGACGCATGACCCGATCATGAAGTAAGTTACATACGGCTGGCTCCCCCCGGTACGGCGCAGGATGCGCGGCGGAGCCGGTGGGGGCTGCGGTGTCTGAGGATACTCGGAGCGGGGTGTTCCAGAAGAGTTCATCATGGGCAGGTTACTGCCTTACCTTTAAATGTTCAGCGGTGATAATGGCTTGAATACAGTCCACCGTCTTTTCCAGACAGTTGGTAGCGTTAGTTACAACATAATTAAACCGCTCTACCAGAATTAGTTCCTCACGGGCAGTCTCCAGGCGGCGCACCAGCGCTTCCTCGGTTTCGGTGTGGCGGTTGCGGAAACGCTGTACCCATTGCTCCTCGTTTTCCGGCACCAGAAAAACCTGCACCGAATCCGGGAACAATTCGCGCACCCGGGCAGCTCCCTGCACATCCAGGCGCAGCACTACGTCCTGCCCGGAAGCCAGGGCGTCCTCGATTTGGGCTCTGGGTACCCCCTTATAATCGCCGTAAACCCGGGCGTATTCTACCAGTTCGTCGTTGTGAATCATTTCCTCGAAGCGTTCCGTGCTGACGAAGTTGTAGTCAACACCAGCCACTTCCTCCAACCTTTTGGGACGGTCAGTAGTGGTGACCACAAAATGAAAAGCCATGCCGCGGCGCTGCATGGCTTTTACTACAGCGTCTTTACCAACGCCTGAAGGTCCGGAAATGACAATTACCAGGGGTTTGTTACTATTGAGGGAAAGCAGGGTAGTTTGCAGACACATATTCCGCTTCGTCATTGAGAATCTGCTGGTAATATCCGGCAGGGCTGGAGCATGAAAAGCATTTAATAAATGCAGGACGTACAGCCGATCTTTTCAAAATTCGGCTTCCCTGATTATAATGGATAAAGACCGATATTTCTGCTGAGAGTGAATATGCCAACGTACGATTACCGTTGTCTGGACTGTCGAAAACGCTTTGATATATATATGACTTATTCCGAGTATGGAACGCGTGCCGTTACCTGTTCACATTGCGGCAGCGCCAATGTTGAACGGAGAATTAACAAAGTGCGGGTGGCCCACTCGTCCGAAAGCCGTCTGGCTGAAATGGGCGATCCCTCCAATCTCAACGCGATCGAGCGGGACCCGCGCACGCTTGGACGCATGATGCGCGAGATGAGCGGCGAAATCGGCGAGGATATGGGGGCCGAATTTCACGAGGTGGTCTCGCGTCTCGAGAAGGGTGAATCGCCTGAGGCAATTGAACGCGCCATGCCCGACCTGGGCGGCGATGCTGCGGGCGGCGGCCTCGATTAATCCCGCTGGTTCAACCGTTCCAATCCCTCGTACGAGACCACCCAGGAAATCCGCTTGATAAAACTGGATAGGTCCAGCGAATTGTTGCGGAAGGTTCGCACGGCTTCTCCAACCGGGTCTTCCCCGGCTGCGCCTCCGGGCTGGTCGGCATAGGACCCGTAAAAAGCAAAGTAAGCCTGATTCAACCTGCGGATTTGATAACCGTTATCCCAGAATACCTGCCTGCGAGCTTCCATGTAGGCTTCCGCTTCCTGTACTTTCCCCTCAGCCAACAGCTCATCAGCTGTGACGCGCGTCTCGCGCATTTCAGCGCGGTAGTCGAAGACCGGCGCTTCTGGCACGATGGATGGAGAACCCGAGTCCGGCTCTCCGCTTGGCTCGGAGGGTGGAGTTGGCTTGAACTCCGGGTAGAAGCGCGCGATAACGGCTGCGCCTATCTCCCCCCCGGCAATATTGGCGGTGGTTTCATTGATGGTTCGCATCTGGGGGGTTGAAAAATACAATGCACCCAGCGGACGCAGGGTCAGGTAGTTATGAATCCACTCATGCGCTACTGTCTCGACCAGCCAGTTTATATCAGTGGTACGCTGGACCATAGTAGGGTATACCCCCACGCCGCCCACAGGCACCAGCAGCGCGGAAACATTCAGCCCGTCTCCCACAGCATCCTCCAGTCGGGTTATCTCTGCCAAAGGCAGGTCCGGTTGAACAGAGATATCGGCGACTTGCTGGATAACCGTACGCGGTGAGATGATCAAAGCCATGGGCAGAGGGGTTACATGGTAGAGCAGCGGCGGCAGCAGCTGACCGCCCACCCCCAGCCCCAAATCGGCTGTGACCACGCTGATCTGCTTCTGCAGAATCGCCTCGACAATCGGCGACTGGCGGTTGATCTCCCTCTTAAGCAATGCTTGCTCCCTCAGGAGATCTGCAGCGGCTGCCTCGGGGTCAAGAATGGAAGGGTCAGCAAAAATCCCGCCAATTTCGCCGCCAACCTGGTTCAAACGGCTGATCAAGCGCAGGTGATCCAGTACAACTTGATGCTGAGCAGCTTCATCCAGGTAGTGGGGCAGGTTCAGGACTCCGAAGGATATTTTGAGCGCCAGGGCATCGCCCATCCAGGCTGTGTAATCAAACTCTTCCCAACGAGTGTAGGCACGGACCTGCTCGATGGGGTCAGTTGAATCGTAATCACTGCGCTGCTGGGTAGCAACCAGGATGATCAGCCATAAGAATATGCTAAGGATTCGGCGAAAATGGAGCATTGTCATAGTATAAATCGAATAGACGCCCTCCTTAATATTTACACACAGGCGCCGGGTTTGTTCATTATACTGGATGGCATGCGACGGTTCCGCACGCTGAACCGGTTGGTGATAAACTTGGACCAATCGCAAAGGCGGGGATAAAATTTTTAGTACAGGAATTGGCCGTATGAAACGTCGAATTATACTTATTCTTATCCTTGCTGTTGTGGCAGTCGGAGGATTTTTTGGCTTCCGGGCCTGGCGCACAGCCCAATCGGCAGCCAACTCCACCTTTCAAACTGAACCGATCGCGCGGGGCAGCCTGACAGCTCTTGTGGGCGCCACCGGCACCGTCCGCGCCAACCAGACCGCCATCATGGTCTGGCAAACCACCGGCCAGATCGGCGAGATCAATGCCGCAGCTGGAGAAATGGTCAAGTCGGATGATGTGCTGGCCAGCCTATCCACCAGTTCTCTGCCGCAGGCAGTCATTCTTGCGGAGGCGGATCTGGTGACAGCCCGCCGTGCATTGGAAAACTTGAAACAATCTACCATGACGCAAGCCCAGGCTCAATTCAACCTGGCGCAAGCCGCAGATGGTCTGCAGGATGCCAAGGATAAACGCGCCAGCAAAGATTACAGCCGCGCAAGCGACCTGACACTCGATGAAGCTCGGCTGAATGTTGCTCTGGCAGCTGAGGATGTGGACAAATATGAGGAAATCTACGAGCGGGTAAAAGGCCTGGAGGAAGACAACACTCAGCGGTTGAATGCCTATTCAGCACTGCTGGCCGCCCGCCGCAAATTCCAGTTAGCCCAATATAATCTGACCTACCTTGAAGGCGGTCCAGATCCGTTGGATATTCAACAGGCTGACGCTGCCCTGGCACTGGCACAGGCCAAATATGACGATGCCCTGCGTGAATGGGAGCGTGTCAAAGACGGCCCAACGGAAGAAGATCTTAGCGCAGCCGAGGCGCGGGTTGCAGCCGTTGAGGCAACCCTGGCGCTCTCTTCGCTTAAGGCACCGTTCGACGGCACCGTAACCGAGGTGGGTTCCAAAATCGGGGATCAGGTCAGCCCGGGTACGGTTAGCTTCCGTTTGGACGATCTTTCGCGGCTCCTGGTGGATGTGCAGGTCCCTGAAGCTGATATTAACCGGGTTGCCGTCGGGCAGCCGGTAACCATGACCTTCGATGCCATCCTCGACCAGCAATACGCCGGTGAGGTGATTGAGGTGGGCAAGGTCGGCACTTCCGTTACCGGTATCGTAAATTTCACCGTTACCATCGAATTAACTGATCCCGATGATCGCGTCCTGCCTGGGATGACGGCTGGCGTTAACATCGTGGTCAATCAGCTTGAGGATGTGCTGCTGGTGCCCAACCGCGCCGTTCGCCTGCGCGATGGCAAGCGTGTGATCTATCTGCTCAAACTTGGCGAGCCCACCCCGGTAGAGATTGAGATAGGCGCCCAATCCGACAATTACAGTGAGCTGCTTTCGGGTGAGGTCAAGGCTGGTGACACAGTTGTGCTCAATCCACCCACCCAGTTCGAGTCCGGCACACCGCCGTTTATGAGGTAACCCATGACCGATCTGGTTATCGACGCCTCTGGATTGACGAAAGTCTATCGGATGGGCGAAATGGAGGTGTACGCCCTACGCGGCGCAAATGTACAAATCAACCGCGGCGAGGTGATTTCGATTATGGGACCTTCGGGTTCAGGTAAATCCACCTTGATGAACATACTGGGCTGCCTTGACCGGCCCTCTGCTGGACAATACATCCTGGATGGCGAGGTGGTCTCGAATCTGACCAGCGATCAGCTGGCAGGCATCCGCAACCGCAAGGTCGGTTTTATTTTCCAGAGTTTTAACCTCCTGCCTCGCGCTACCGCTCTCGCAAACGTGGTCCTGCCCATGCGGTATGCAGGTGTGGTCAAAGGACGCTACGAACGCGCCCGCGAAGCCCTCGAATCGGTAGGGCTGGGAGACCGGGTCAACCACCGGCCGTCGGAATTGTCCGGCGGACAGCAGCAGCGGGTGGCAATCGCCCGCGCCCTGGTCAACGATCCGGCAATTATTATGGCCGACGAGCCAACTGGCAACCTGGATTCAAAGTCCGGCAAGGAGATCATGGGCATGCTCCGGGCACTGAACCGCGAGCGCGGCACCACCGTTATTATCGTCACCCATGACCAGGGCATCGCAGATCAAACCCAGCGCGTAATCCGTCTGTATGACGGTCTGGTTGTCGAGGAGGGCGCATGAACCTCGGACAGGCCATCCTTGAAGCGCTCGAAAGCTTGAGTTCCAACAAACTTCGTTCCGGGCTGACCATGCTCGGAATAGTCATCGGCGTCGGTGCGGTAATTGCCATGCTGGCGGTCGGCACGGGGGCTCAAAATACCATTACCGGTTCGATCAGCGGTCTGGGGAGTAATTTGCTGTTTGTATTCGGCGGGAATTTCAACGAAGATATCCGCATTGAGCAGCCGCTAACCAAATCAGATGCTGAAGCCCTGGCAGACCCCTTCCAGGCACCGTCGGTAGATGCTGTGGCGCCTGCCATCCAGAGCAGCAAGCCCATCACCTTCGGCAGCGAGCAAACCACCACGCAGGTCACGGGCGTTACGCCTGAGTATGCCGTGGTGCGCAATTACGGCTTGCTGGAAGGTGAGTTTATTAACGAAGGCCACATGCTCGGGCAGGCATCTGTGGTGCTGCTCGGTCCGGATGTGGCGGACAAGCTCTTTGGCCGCCGAGACGGGGTCACCGGCGAGACCGTACGCATCCAGGGGCAGCCCTTCCGCGTGCTGGGCGTTTTGGAGCCCAAAGGCGGCAGCAGCTTCGGCAGCCAGGATGACATCGCATTGGTCCCGTTCACAACGGCACAGGCACGCCTTATCCAACGCAACCGCGACCGGGTGGACCTGATTCTGGTACAGGCTGCCAGCGCAGACCTGGTACCGCAGGCCACTGAGGAAATCAGTCAGATCCTGCGCGCACGCCACCGCAGCGAACTTGGCGCAGATGACTTTACCATTTTCACCCAGCAGGATTTTGTGGCCACCGCCCAGATGATCACCAACGTATTGACCATCTTCCTGGGTGGAATCGCCGGCATTTCCTTACTGGTAGGCGGTATTGGCATCATGAATATTATGCTGGTATCCGTCACTGAGCGTACGCGCGAGATCGGCATCCGTAAGGCTATTGGCGCGCGCAAGCGCGATATCCTTTTTCAATTCCTGACCGAATCCTCGCTGCTGTCGATGTTTGGCGGCATTATCGGGATCGGGCTCGGCTGGTTGATCGCGTTTATTGTTGGGCGCATCGCAGCTTCTTCCGGGACGCCCTTTACGCCGGTAGTCGGTCTGGACGCAATCCTGCTGGCAACCATCTTCTCGACCGCCGTCGGATTGTTCTTTGGTCTCTACCCGGCAAACCGCGCCGCCAACCTTGAACCAGTCGAGGCTTTGCGGTACGAGTAAATTTCAACGAAAACCGGCTGCGCGGCCATGGGAAACCGGTAGGGGTCGACCTATGAGCGATCATTGGGCGCATAATATACGCCCCTACTTCGAACGAAAATTCCAATTCCGGAACGACATGGAGGTCGTTCCCTACAAAACCTGTAAGTTCGATACCGTGCACCGTCTTCCCAACCTGCCTGATTTGACATAGAATAAATTTCAGATATGGCACTTCGGGATCTGGTTATTCACAGCCAGCTGGTCGCTCCAAAACAACGTCGGGGTATTCTACAGCGGCCGCGCATCCAAGCACGCCTGGCAAGCGCGCTGGATTACCCTTTAACCCTGGTACAAGCCGGTACCGGTTACGGGAAAACCACGGCTCTGACTGGCCTGGCTGACCTGACAGACCCTCTGTTTTGGTACGTAGTTACCGAACCGGACCGCGACCCGCTGCTTTTCCTGGTCAATTTGATCACTGCCTTCCATCAGCGCAATGAGGTCTTCGGCGAGGATGCACTGAACATGCTGGAGGCAAACGGCGGACGCGCTGCACCTGCCGTGCTGACGCCCCTGCTGAATGCCCTTACCAACGGGCTCACCAATGATTCTGTCCTGGTCATCGACGATTATCACCTGGTGCACGATGTACCCGAAATTGGCGCATTGGTGCGCCATTTCATCAATTATCTACCCCCTCTGCTGCATGTGGTGCTTTCCAGCCGCGTACTGCCGGAACACCTGGATCTGAACCGCTGGCGAATCAAGGGTGACCTGAACACCATCAGCCATGTGGATCTGGCTTTCACACCCGGTGAAGTGGAAGCTCTTTTTACCCAAACACTCGGCCACCCTTTGACCCCTGACCAGGCCAACCGCCTGGCAGCCGAAACCGAGGGCTGGGTGATCGCCCTGCAAATGGTCGGACAGTCGCTGGAACGCAGCAGCAACCGCTCGCTGCAGGAAGTCCTGGCGAATGTGCCAGACACCCTGGAGGGGTTGTTCGAGTACCTGGCACCTGAAGTGCTGGCGCATCTGCCGAATGAATTGAGCGAGTTTATGGTCACCACATCGGTGCTGCGCCGCCTGGACGGCCCGGTCTGCGATGCGCTGCGGGGGAGCAGCGACAGCCTGTCCATCCTGCACCGCCTGCACGAGGCAGGCCTTTTCCTGGATGCGCTGGGAGAGGACACCTTCCGTTACCAGCGCCTGTTCCAGGATTTCTTGCGCAGCCGTCTCCTGCTAAACCCGCAGCGGGTGACTGACCTGCACCGCAAGGCTGCTGATTATTTTCTGCAGACCAACCGGCTTGAGGAAACGATTTTTCACCTGTTCAAAGCCGGAGATCTTGAGGCTGCGGCTGAAACACTGGTTCATGTGGGACCGGAATTGCTGCGCACAGGCCGCCTGGAAGGCCTGCTGTACTGGATCGGCCGCCTGCCAGAATCACTGCTGGCCGAAACTCCCACCCTGCACCTTTTAATGGGCGATGCACTGCGCCTGCGTGCCGAATTCGATACAGCCTTGGAGCATTACGCCGCCGCCGATCGCACTTTTCAGCACCTCGGTCAACACTGGGGCCGCAGCCAGGCGCTGCGAGGGCAGGCGCAGGTATATCTGGACACGATCCGGCCGCTCAAAGCGGATGCCCTGCTGGAGGAGGCCCTGCGCCTGCTCGAACCACAGGAACACCGCGACGAGGTCGCCGCATTACTCGATCAACTGGCAGAGAACAAGCTCAACCTGGGGCATCCCGAGCAGGCGAACTCGCTGCATCATGAGGCACGGCTGCTGCGTACCGAGATAAGTCCGAATGATGTATACCTCGAAGGGCGGGCTCTGCTGCGTACCGGCCGTTTGAGCGAGGCGCGCAGCCTGTTGGAAACCCAGGCAGAAGAAGAACACCTGGACGGTCAACAGCGGCCCCAGCGATTCCACCGTGAAACCCTGCTGCTGCTATCATTAATTTACTCCATGCTGGGTGAGGTCGAGCTGGCTGAACGCAGTGCCCGTGCCGGCATTGAGACCGGGCGGCAGTTACAGTCGGATTTTGTTGAAGCGGTCGGACATATGCGCCTGGGCCATACCCTTCAGTTAAACACGATTACTCCCTGGGAGCTCTACCGGCGCGACGAGGCTGTGAAACATTACCAGCAATCGATCGATCAGGTTAGCCCATTCAAGGTAGCACGTGTCGGCGTAGAGCCACTTTGGGGAATCAGCCGCGCGCACGGTTATACTGGCGACATCCATACCGCCGAGTTGAAAGGGCAGCAGGCTTTCGAGATCGCGGAGATGGCCGGAGACGAATGGATCGGCAATCTGGCGCGCATCAGTCTGGGCGGAAGCTACGCACTTGCAGGCAATAATAATGCCGCCGAAAAGTGGCTGCTGCGGGCTGCCAGCGGCATGCAGCAGGTGGGTGACCTTTACAGCTGGTCCGCCGCCATGATCTGGCGGGCTGTGAACAGCTGGTGGCAGGGCGATTCAACCCGGTCCATGGAAATCCTGGCAGATGCCCTGCCGATCATCAGAAAGAACAACTACGAAAACTTGTTCATCAGGCAGTCACTGCTCGGGTTAAAAGACATGCAAAATGCCATCCCGCTGCTGATCGAAGCACGCCGGCAGCGTATTGAATCGGAGTTTGTCAACAGATTGCTGCGGACCCTGGGTGTAAGTTCTTATGAATACCACCCTGGCTACTCGCTGTGGGTACGCACGCTGGCTTCGCCCTGGACCTGGCGCGGTGACGTGCCTGTGGCTCCGGGGGAATGGCAGCGGGAGAAGGCGCGCCAATTGTTCCAGGTATTAATTACCTTCCGCGGGCAAATGCTGGTGCGCGATCAAATCATCGATATGCTCTGGCCAGATTTGCCCCCGGAACCGGCTCAGCGCGATTTCAAGGTAGCTTTAAACGCCCTCAACCACGTACTTGAACCAGCCCGTCCCAAGTCCACTCCGCCTTTCTTTGTGCTCCGCAATGAAAACCTTTACGGGTTAAACCCTGATGCACGCGTCGTGCTCGACGCTGACGTTTTTGAACGATATTTAAAGGTAAGCTCTGGCAGCAGCCTGGAATTGGTTTCCCTGCAGAACGCCATACAGCTTTATGAAGACGACTATTTGCCCGAGCTGCGTTATGAGGATTGGGTCGTGCCTGAGCGCGAACGGCTTCGCAGCCTTTACATCGGTGCAGCTGGGCGGCTGGCGGAAGCCCTGTCAGAGCGAGGCGATTGGGATGAGGTCATCCGCGTCTGCAACCAGACGCTTGCTCGCGACAATTGCTGGGAACCTGGATATCGATGTTTGATGCGGGCGTACGCCAGAAAAGCCAATCTAGCGCAGGTGCAGGCAGTCTACAACCGCTGCGTCACCGCATTGGCCAGGGAACTCGGCATTGAACCTTCAGCTGAAACCAGCAGTTTGCTGCGCCAGCTGGTACAGTCCAACCGCTGATTCGGTTTGTAACCAATCTGTAACCGCACTCTGGTAGGATGAATACCGGGGCGTTATTTCGCGTACGCTCAGCGGGGCAAACATGCAAACTCAATCCATCCACGGCATTGCCGGAAACATTTCCGGCGCCTTTATCGGGAAATCGGATCTAAGTTTTTGCACAAAACTTTCCAACTTGAACAATTAATTTAAACACATATCCTGATCACACTCAAACCATTGAAAGGGGTAGGCTCATGCGACTGAAGGATAAAGTTTGTTTGATCACCGGAGGTGCTGCAGGCATCGGTAAGGTCACGGCCCAGCGCTTTGCGGAAGAGGGCGCTAAAGTAGCGATTTGCGATGTCAACCAGGCAGCCGGCGAGGCCTTGACTGCTGAACTGGGACCGGATGCCAGCTTTGCTGTTGTAAACGTAGCGGACCGGGCTGAAGTCCAGGCCTGGGTTGATGGCGTTGCCGCGCGCTATGGGCGTGTGGACGTGCTCATTAATAATGCTGGCATCACCCGCGACGCCATGTTCGTCAAAGTGAAGGATGGGCAACTGGTTAAGCAAATGGAAGAATCGGCCTTCGACCTGGTGGTGGATGTCAACCTGAAGGGCGTATTCAACTGCGCTCAGGCGGTAGCCCCCTACATGATCAAACAGGGCAGCGGCGTGATTATCAACTCGTCCTCCGTCGTGGGGTTGTACGGCAATATCGGACAGACAAACTACGTCGCCACCAAAGCTGGCGTGATCGGTTTCACCAAGGTTTGGGCGCGCGAGCTCGGCCGTTACGGCATTCGTGTTAACGCAGTTGCACCCGGTTTCATCATGACCGAAATGGTGCAGAAGATGCCCGAGGAAGTTCTGGCGGGTATGCGCTCGCGTACACCGCTCGGCCGCCTGGGCGATCCGGTTGAAATTGCCAACACCTTTCTCTGGCTCTCCAGTGATGAAGCCAGCTATGTGCACGGCACCACCATCAGTGTGGATGGCGGCATTGTAATCGGCACCTGAAATCAGGAGAGAATTATGGCTCGTTACGCAACTTTACTCGCCTCCGGGGCGTACGTTCCCCCGATCGAACGCTCGAACAAGGACATGGCTGCTCGCTTTGGAGAGGTTGTCAACAAATTCGAAGCCTCCTCAGGCATCAAGACCCGCTGGTACGCCCCGGACGATTGGGCCACCTCCGATCTTGCGGTAGAAGCCGGAAAGCTGGCGCTCAAGGATGCCGGACTTAAACCTGAAGACCTGGACATGATCGTACTCGGCACGGACAGCCCGGACTATATCACCCCCGCCACTTCGGTGGTGGTGCAGCACAAACTGGGGGCTGTCAACGCCGGCACCTTTGATGTTGGCTGCGCTTGCGCCTCCTTCCCCACCGGTCTGAACATCGCTGCCGGACTGCTGGCTACCAGCCCTTACATGAAATATGTGATGGTCATCGGCTCGTATATGATGCACAAACTGTCTGACTGGCAGAATGATGTCATCTCCTTCTTCTACGGCGACGGCGCCGGGGCGGCCATTCTGGGTGTTTCCGACAAACCCGGTTTCGTCACCTCCACCTTCTTCGCTGACGGTTCCTACCATAAACATTGGGGCATCTACGCCGGCGGCACGTATGAACCGGCAACTGCCGAAGCGGTCAGCGCTGGACGTCATCAGGTTAAACTGGTCACTCCCTTCCCACCCGAGGTCAATCATGTCGGCTGGCCGGCCCGTATGCGCGAGCTGGCTGCCAATGGAAATTTCGACCTGCAGGACATCGACATAGCCCTTTTCACCCAGGTGCGTCAGCCCAGCATCAAGCTGGTTATGGATGAGCTTGGTCTGCCCATGGAAAAGACTCACTGGATCATGGACAAGTGGGGCTACACCGGTTCTGCCTGCGTACCCATGGTCTTCGACGACGCCCGCAAGCAGGGCAAAATAAAATCCGGCGACCTGGTGACCTTTGTCGGCTCAGGTGTGGGATACAACCAGGCCGGATCAGCCTTCATCATGCCGTAAGGCAAAGGATTGTTTATGAGCATCGACCCGACAGCGCTGTATAAACAAAAGCTTATCAGCATTCCGGAAGCTGTGGCTTTGCTGCAATCCAACCAGACCCTTGGCGTTGCTATGGCAGCTTCCGAACCGCCTGGATTGTTGGCTGAGTTGGGCCGACACGCTGACCGGTTGGACAACATTCGCATTTGGGTCTGTCTGCCGCTGCGCCCGTACGATTTCAATACAAACCCGGAAGTCACACCTCGTTTCTTCGTCGAGAACTGGTTCTACGGGGCTGCCGATCGAAAAGCCCATACGCTCGGGCAGATGTCCTACACGCCCAACAACCTGCACCAGGCATCCACCAACAAGCTCAAAGCCTCGAAGGGTAAGCTCAACGTTTTCTGGGGCACAGCCACACCGCCCGACAATCGCGGTTTCATGTCGCTTTCGCTCGGGTTGGTGATAGAAAAGCAGCTCATTGCCGCCGCCGACCTGGTGGTGATTGAAATCAATGAAAATCTGCCTTACACCCTGGGTGACACCCAGCTGCACATCAGCGAGGTGGACTACGTGGTCGAGAACCACGTGCCGCTTTATCAAATGCCCGCCGTACCGCCCACCGACGCTGAAAGCCTGATCGGCGGCTTTATCGCCGACCTGGTGGAGGACGGCTCTACCCTGCAGCTTGGCATCGGCGGTATCCCCAATGCCATCACCCCCTTCCTGATGAAGCGCCGCGACCTGGGCATCCATACCGAGATGTTCACGGACGGCATGGTGGATTTGTATGAAGCCGGCGTGGTCAACGGCAAGCAGAAAACCCTGTGGAAGGGCAAGATGGTCGGTGCGTTTGCACTGGGCACCCAGAAACTCTATGATTTTCTGCACATGAACCTGGGTGTGGAATTCCAGCAGGGTAAGGTGACCAATGATCCGTACGTCATCGGTCAGAACTACAAAATGATCTCCGTCAACACCGCTTTGCAGGTGGATATCCTTGGGCAGGTATGCTCGCAAAGTATCGGGTACAGGCATTTCAGCGGCACCGGCGGCCAGCTCGACACGCACCGCGGCGCACAGCTCTCCCAGGGCGGGCGCGGAATTATTGCCCTGCGTTCCACCGCCCGCGACGGTCAGATTTCGACCATCGTACCGATTCTAGCGGAAGGAGCTGAAGTTACCGTTCCCAGCCAGGATGTGGACACGATTGTCACAGAATATGGCGTGGCAGACATGAAGGGGTTATGCCTGCGCGACCGCATGGAAGCGCTGATCAAGATTGCCCACCCCGACTTCCGCAGCTGGCTGCGTGAGGAAGCCGCCCGCCTCGGCATGGTCCCGAGGACCGCGGTGAATGGCGTTTCTCTGCCAAGAGGAACCTAATCGTTACGCTTCGTGCCTGTTTTTTTTTACCGTTGTGCTCTCCGTGAACTTCGTGGTTCAAAATACCCAGACTCAAACTTAGTTTCACAGAAATGGAGCGAATGCAATGGATATCCCCAAGACATTACCTGGCGTCACCTCCAGCTTCATTGAAACCCCGCGTCTGAAACAGCACGTTTACACCAGCGGACCTACAGACGGCATACCGGTGATTTTCCTGCACGGCAATGCTTCGGCTGCCCTGTATTATGAAGAAACCATGCTGGCGCTGCCAGCCCTTTACCGAGGTATCGCCTACGATATGCGCGGTTACGGTTGGACGGAAGATAAAGTTATCGACGCAACCCGCGGCTACCGCGACTGGGTGGATGACCTGTATGAATTGATGGACGCGCTTCAAGTAGAAAAAGCGCATCTTGTGGGCTGGTCAGCGGGGGCAGGCACGCTTTACCGCTTTGTTGCAGATCACCCGCAGCGCGTGCTCTCGGTAACCCTCATCGCGCCAGTCTCGCCGTACGGTTTTGGCGGCACGCGTGGCCTCGAAGGCACGCCCTGCTTCGAAGACCATGCTGGTTCAGGCGGCGGCGTGGTTAACCAGGATTTCGTCAAACGGATTGCCGATGGTGACCGCGGCAGTGAGGATCCGAATTCCCCGCGCAACATTATGAACACCTTCTACTACGCGGCGCCCTTCCGCTCAGCCCGCGAAGAGGATTTTCTGACCGGGCTGCTGCAGGAAAAAACCGGCAGCGACCGCTACCCCGGCGATTTTGTGCCCTCCGCCAACTGGCCGAATGTGGGTCCTGGTAAATTTGGGCCGGTCAACGCCTGGTCGTTGAAAAATCACCCGACCGATGCAGCTGACTTCATCGCTGCCCAACCTAAGCCGCCCGTTCTGTGGGTCCGCGGTGACAAGGATCTGGTGGTCGGCGACAACTCCATGTTTGACATCGCTGCGCTGGGTAAACTGGGCTACGTACCCGGCTGGCCTGGCGAAGAAGTCGCCCCGCCGCAGCCAATGCTGCAGCAGACGCGCGACGTGCTGCAAAAATACGCCAACCAGGGCGGCTTTTTTGAGGAATGCGTGATCGAAAACGCCGGTCACAGCCCGCAAATTGAGAAACCGGAAGAATTCAATCGTTTGCTGCATGCCTTCCTGCGAAAGGCATGATTCAAAGAGACTCGCAATCAGGAGTAATTGAATGGTCAATCGTAAATTAGGTCGTGGGGTGGCACTGGTGGGGGCCGGGATGAGCAAATTCGGTGCATTCCCGGGCAAGAATTCCCGCGAGTTATTTGTGGAGGCTTTCCAGGACATGACCGCCTCGGTGGACAAGGGTTTCGATCCGTCCGCTGTGGAGGCCGTCTATATCGGCAATTTCTCCAGCGAATTATTCGAAGGGCAGGGGCAGACCGCCCCGATCATGACCGACTGGGTAGGTTTGACACCTCTTCCTGCCACCCGCGTGGAAGGCGCTTGCGCCAGCGGCGGGCTGGCGGTAAGGCAGGGCATCCTGGCAATCGCTTCGGGGCTCTACGACATGGTCCTGGTCGGCGGTATTGAGAAAATGACCGGTCTGACCACAGACGGCGCCACCGATGCCCTGGCTGCTGCTGCCGATACGCTGTACGAGATCCCGGCCGGGTTCACCTTTCCGGGTATGTATGCAGCCATTGCCACCGCCTATATGCATGCCTACGGCATGCCCGCAGAAACACTGCTGCAAGTGGGTTACAAGAACCACGAACACGGTGCGCTCAACCCGAAAGCCCAGTTCGGGCAGCGCATCTCCGACATCATGGAAGCCCGTAAAGCCAGTGCTGCCCGAAAGGGTAAGCCCATCCCAACCTGGGCCGATGAGTTTGAGTTCCTGCGCGATAACAGCGCCAACCCCATGATTGCCTGGCCGCTGCGGTTGTTTGACTGTTCGCCAGTATCAGATGGCGCAGCGGTGGCGCTGCTGGTCAGTGACGAAATAGCGCGCCAGTTCACTGACAACCCCTTACACGTCATCGGTACCGGTCAGGCCAGCGACAGCGCCCTATACGGGCGCAAGACGCTCACCTCGCTGCCGTCAGCGCGTAAGGCCTCCCAGACCGCCTATGAAATGGCCGGTGTCAAACCCGCCGACATCAAAGCCGTCGAGGTGCATGACTGCTTTACCATCGCAGAAATTGTCGCCACAGAAGACCTGGGGTTCTTTGCCCCGGGTGATGGCTGGAAGGCTGCCGAGGACGGTCTTACCACCCGCCAGGGTTCCCGGCCGGTCAACTCCTCAGGCGGTCTTAAATCCAAGGGACACCCGGTGGGGGCTTCGGGCGTTGGTCAGTCTGTGGAAATATTCCATCAACTGCGCGGCACAGCTGGCGCCCGCCAGCTTCCCGGCGACCCGAATATCGGCATGACCCACAATGTCGGCGGAACAGGCCAGACCTGCGTGGTCAATATCTACGAGCGGAGGTGACCCATGAGCGACTTTGATTTTACTTTCTCTGCCTATACCGCTCAACTGGCGCAAAAAAAGCTGGTCGGTTCGCACTGCAAAAATTGCGGAACTTTTTCTGTGCCATCCAAAATCATCTGCCCTGAATGCCGCTCCACCGAGGTTGAACCTCACGAATTTAGCGGCAAGGGAAAGCTGGCCGCCTTCTCAGTCATTTATTTTGGGCCGACCTTCATGAAGGATTACGGTTACGGGCCGCAGAATCCGTACGTCGCTGGCATCGTCGACCTCGATGAAGGCCCGCGTGTTTCTGCACAGATCCTTGGATTGGATATTGCGCATCCGGAAAGCATACAAATCGGCACCCCATTAGCGGTTGCCTTCATCGAACGCGGCGAAGGCGATGCCAAAAAGGTTGTTCTGGGGTTCCAGGCGTAGGAGACAATGCCTAAGATTAAGGTAAACGGGGTGGAGCTCTATTACGAACTGCTCGGTCCAGCCGAGGGTGAATGTATTGTGCTCTCCAACGGCGTACTGATGAGCACTGCCAGCTGGGGACTGCAGAAAGCTGCCCTCTCGCGGCGTCACCGGCTGCTGTTGTACGATTGCCGCGGCATGTGGACATCGGAGCACCCGGCCGGCCCATACAGTATGGAACAGCACGCCGATGATCTGGCAGCCTTGCTCACCGCGCTTGACATCCCACGAGCCCATATTGCCGGCATCTCTTACGGCGGGGAGGTCAGCATGGCATTTGCGCTCAAATATCCGCAAATGACCCGCTCTCTGGTCGTATCGTCATCTGTAAGCCATTCCGAGGCAGTTCTGCGGGCCCAGGTGGAAGCCTGGTCGGCGGCAGCCCGCGCCAATAACCCGCAGCTGCTGTATGAAATCACCCTGCCGTGCAATTTCTCTTCAGCCTATATTGAAGCCAATAGCGCTATCCTCGAGGCTGCCGGGGCACGCTACGCCCAGTTGGATATGCCTGCCGTGTTGGAACTGTTCGATTGTTTCCAGCGCCTGGATATTACCGCCGACCTGCCGCGTATCAGCGCGCCGACCCTGGTCATGGTCGGCGAGGAGGACATCCTCAAGCCGCGCTATTACAGTGAAATCATCGCCAGCCAGATACCCGGTGCACTTCTGGTAGTGGTGCCAGGTGCCGGGCATGCACTGTGCCTGGAAAAGCCGGCTGCCTTCAATACCCTCGTGCTTGGATTCGTGGAGCAGCACCATGAGTGACCCCTACACCGGCTTGAATGGCGAACGCAGCTGCACCCCGGGCACCCGTGCCAGTTTTAGCAAGACCATCACGGAGGCAGACGTGGTCGGAATTGCAGGCATTACAGGTAATTTTGATCCGCTGCACATCGATGCAGAATATGCGCGCAAGACGCGCTACGGCAGGCGCACGGCACAGCCCCTACTGGCATCCGGGCTCATCACCACCGTATTGCATACCCGCCTTCCCGGCCCCGGTGCAATTTGCCTGAGCCAGCAGTTGGAATTCCTTGGGCCAATTTTTATTGGCGACACGATTACTGCGCAGGTGGAGGTAACGGCATGGCAGCCGGAACGCCGCCTGATTACCCTGAAAACAACTTGCAGCAATCAAGACGCCCGACAGGTTATCACCGGGCAGGCAGTGCTGATGTTTCTGAAGGAGGTGGAGTCCTAACCCAGGCCGTGAAGTAGTCCGACAATACCGTCCATTCGTGGACATCGAATTTCTCAACCCTGACTAAAATTGTTGAAGGAGAAGATCATGAAACTACGTTTGACTGTTCTTAGCTTGCTGGTTGTGGCTGCCATGCTGCTGACTGCTTGCGTGCAGCAGGTCACCCCGACCCCCGAACCGCCAACAGCGGTTCCAACTGCAGTACCGCCCACCGAGGCACCGACCGAAGCCCCCACCGCTGAACCTGTGGTAGAGCTTGGCCCCGTCCTCAAGATCGGTCAGATCGGCCAGATGTCCGGCGCAATGGCACTCTACGGCCTGCAGCAGCAGCGCGGCTTCGAGCTCGGCCTTGAATATGCTTCCGGCGGTAATAAAGACGACCAGGGACGTTGGATCATCGCCAACCGCCCGGTTGAGGTCATCATCCGGGACGACGAAGGCAATGCCGAAAAATCTGTCCAGATCGCCCGCGAATTGATCGAAAAAGACGGCGTCGAGCTCCTGCAAGGACCCGTGTCCTCTGCAGCTGCCGCTGCTCTGACCACTGTGGCGCTTGAAAACAAGATCATCCTGATGGTCGATCCGGCGGCTTCCTTCCTGATCACCGGTCAGTACTTCAACCCGTACGTCTTCCGCACCTCCCGCACCAGCTTCGATGACGTCATGGTCATCGCCAAGTACCTGGTCGAGAACGTTGGACCCAAATTCGCCCACATCGGCATCGACAATGCGTTCGGCCAGGGCTCAGGCGCGGCATTGGACTATGCGGTGAAACAGTATGGCGGCGAAGTTGTTGCCCAGATCTATGCCCCGTTTGAAACCACAGACTTCACGCCTTACATCCAGCAGGCTTTGGATTCCGGCGCCGATGTGCTGTTCCTCACCTGGTCCGGCACCGGTTATGTTACTCTCTTCCAGCAGCTGGCTGACCTTGGCGCTCTGGACACCATGCAGGTAGCCACCGGCTACGGCGACAATGCCTCCTTTGCAGCTGTCTTCGGACCGGCTGTCGTTGGTCAGATCGGTTTGAATGTGTACCACTACACCGCAGCCGACACCGAGGTCAACAAATGGCTGACCGAGAAACATCTGGAAGCCTTTAATGAACCCCCCGATTTGTTCACCGCTGGCGGTATGGCTTCTGCCCTGGCGTTGTCTGCCGCGCTTGAGAAAACCGGCGGCGATGCTACCGGCGACGTGATGATCACCGCGCTGGAAGGACTGACCTTCGAAGGCCCCAAGGGCACCTACTCCATCCGCCCTGAAGACCATGTCTGCCTGCAGCCGATGAACATTCTCAAGCTGGTCAACCTCAACCCTGATTCGGACGGCGACGGCGTGAACGATTATAAATTCTTCGAGACCGTTTACGTAACCGCCTTCGACGAATTGAAGGTTCCGTGCACACTGGCCGGCGACTACGCTGGCCGCTGCGGTGATCTGCCGACTCTGCAGTAATACCCTTCCAGGACCGTTTCCTGCTTCCCGGGGTTCCGCTCCGGGAAGCAGGCCAAGGTGAGCGCAGGCCGCAAGCCTGCTTCACCCGGAGTGCAGCGAAGAACCCGTTTTCAGCGGCACCTTCGCTGCGCTCCCGATGAAAATACTCATCGTTTTTTTCTCAACCCATCCCTAACTCGCAAGGAAAGAGACCTTCCATGACAGAAGAACGGGAGATCCTGCTGGAAGCCAGGAACCTGGTAAAAGTGTTCGGAGGCCTGGTGGCGGTGGATGATGTGAGCATGCAAATCTATGCCCGCACCCTCCATTCCATTATCGGGCCGAATGGGGCTGGTAAAACCACCCTGTTCAACCTTCTAAGCGGCATGATGCCGCCCACTCACGGGCAGGTACTGTACAAAGGCAAGGATATTACCAGTCTGGCACCGCAGCGGCGCGCCCACCTTGGCATCGGACGCTCGTTCCAGATCACCAACATTTTCCCCAACCTGCCTGTCCTTGAAAACGTCCGTCTGGCTGCTCAAGCCCTAGGCAAGGACAACTTCCGCCTGCTCAAGCATGTCAGCGGACTGCCCGGTTATGAGAAAAAGGCGCGCGAGGTGTTGGCACGCGTGGGTCTGGCCGGCCGTGAGGAATACCTGGCTCAGGCGCTCTCGCATGGCGATAAACGCAAGCTCGAACTCGGCATCATGCTCGCCAGCGACCCGGAATTGCTGCTTTTAGACGAACCTACAGCTGGCATGTCCTCCGAGCAGGTCCCCGAACTGCTGGAAATCATCCGTACCATCATGGCAGACGGAGATAAGACCATCATTTTGGTGGAGCACCGTATGGATATGGTCATGAGCATCTCTGACCGAATCACCGTTATGCACCAGGGACAGCTGCTGGCTGAGGGGACCCCGCATGAGATCGCTGCCAACCAGACGGTTCAATCGGCGTACCTTGGAGCCCTTTACGGAGACCTGGCTGCAGAAGAGGGGGCGGACCGTGGATAATATTCTGGAAGTTAACGCCATCCAAACCTTTATCGGTCAGTTCCACATCCTGGAGGGGGTCTCGCTCAAGGTACGGCGCAACGCCATCACCGTCATGCTGGGGCGTAACGGCGCCGGCAAAACCACCACGCTCAAGTCGATCATCGGACTGACACCGCCGCGCGAAGGCACGGTGGTATTTGAGGGCAAAGAAATCCAGGGCCGGCGCGCCTACGATATTGCTGCCATGGGCATCGGCTATGTGCCGGAACACCGGGCCATCTTCAACAACCTGACGGTCAGTGAAAACCTGAAAATCGCCGAGCGCAAGAAAGGTGACCTGGAAGCCAAAGAAGATTTTATTTTCGGATTGTTCCCGGACCTCAAGCGTCTGATCCGGCTGCCCGGCAACCACCTTTCCGGCGGGCAGCAGCAAATGCTGGCAGTAGCTCGCGCGTTGGTGGCTGACAACAAACTGCTGTTGATCGATGAGCCCAGCGAAGGACTGGCACCAATCCTGATCGAACAGATGATGGAGGCCATCCGCGCTCTGAGCGCAACAACGACTGTGCTGCTGGTGGAGCAGAACTTTTTTATGGCCAGCCGTCTGGCTGAGTATTACTACATCATCGACGACGGCCGTACCGCGCATGAGGGAAAAATGGTCGACCTGGTACAGGACAAAGAATTAATCCATCGTACCCTTGGCACAGCCATCAAAAAGGGAGGGCAAGCATGAACACGCCTGGTTTCTGGCGCAGCAATAAAACCCTGTTCGGTGTGCTGGCTGCCGTTATCGTTTTAAGCATCATCGGGGTTCTCTCCATGGGGCAGGTCCCGTTCGTGCGTACCACGCTTTCCGGGTTAACCCTCGGTGCGCTCTACTTTATGGTTGCAGCCGGCCTGACCCTCATCTTCGGCCTGATGGATGTACTCAACTTTGCCCACGGTACTATGTTCATGATCGGTGCCTATATGGGCTGGCAATTTTTCACCAACCCGACCTTTCTCTTTGGCATTTTTCCATTGATCGCTGCCCTGGTGACGGGGCTGATGGCGGCACCGATCTTACGGCATTATCTGATGCATCTAAACCTGTCTGAAAATGCCCAGAAAACCATTCGGTCGGTGCTGGTGGTGGGGGGGTTGGTGTTTATCTACCTGGCTGTGCGTAAATTGGATATCCTTGGCCTGGCGGATACCGCAATGGTCGCTACTATGACCGCCGGTGACCCGTTGGGCGAAGCCACACCACAGGAACCGCTGGGAGTCTTTTGGATTCGTCCATTTTTAATGCTAATCGCTGCGCTGTTGATCGCCGCATCGGCTGCCCGTCCAGGTGATAAGACGCAGGTGGTGCACGTGAGCGAACGCAGACGCGCCTGGATCCTGGTAGGCAGTCTGCTGGTGTTAACCATCGTGTTGACCCTTGTTCGAGAGGCTGGCGCGACCGCTGTCCTGCTGCTGGATGGGAATGTACGCTTCTTCCTGGCGCTTCTGGTTGGTGCTCTATGCGGCGCCGGGCTCGGTGCAGCCGTTGAAATGAGCCTGATCCGACCGTTATATGTGCGGCCGGTCTTCCTAGTGATTGCAACCCTGGGGCTGTCGTACGTCCTGCGTGAAACCATCCAGGTGCTGTGGGACCCGCTGGCCTATCAGATGTCACGCCCACCCCTATTTTCGCAGCCCGGGCAAGCCGAGAACATCCTGGCCTGGTTCAGCGGTCATAACGTCACCGTGAATGTACTTGGGGTAACCTTCCCGTCCTACCGCCTTTTCATCATCCTGATGGGAGTCCTGATGATGATTCTGCTGGGCGTGGTCATGAAATACTCGCGGCTGGGCATGATCATCCGTGCCGGTGTGCAGGACCGGTCGATGGTTGAAGCCCTTGGCATCAATGTAAGCCGGGTTTTCACGATTGTTTTCAGCCTGGGAGCTGCCCTGGCAGCGCTGGGCGGAATTGGTGCCGCTCCGTTTATTCCGGTCATGCCCGGCATGGGCGATGTTTATCAGCTGCAAGCCTTCATCGTGGTAGTCATCGGCGGTCTGGGCAGCTACAGCGGAGCAGCCATCGGGGCCTTGCTGATTGGCCTGGCGCGTGCCTTTGGCGACTATCTGGCCTTGAAGTTCAGCCTGTCCACTGCAGTAGCGGAGGCTTCCACCGTGATTATCATGGCCATTGTGCTGCTGGTTCGGCCGTCCGGACTGTTTGGAAAAAAGGAGTAGGCCATGACCACCGTCAACCCCGACCTGTCTTCCGCCCCAAAAGCTGCCTCTGGATTTTTTCGCGGGCTACGCGGCGAGAGTTTTGGCCTGATTGTCCTTGGCCTGTTCATTGTGTTCCCCTTCCTGTTCGCCTGGATTTCCGGCACCTCGGTCATCGACGGACCGTCAAAATTCTGGCAGGGACAGCTGATCGCCTTTTTTATCATGGCAATCTACGCCATGAGCTACGACCTGCTGGTAGGTTACACCGGCATTCTGTCCTTCGGGCATGCTGCTTTCTTCGGCGGCGGCGCATACGCCATGGGACTTTTCCTGAAGTACGGCGGCGTCAAACTCACCGAAACCTACCGGATAACGGTCGGCAGTGCCAACATCACTGAAGTGGTGGTATTGATTATTGCCATCCTGCTGGTAATCCTGGTCTCCATTGTCCTCGGGCTGCTTTTCAGCGCCGTCTCCGCTCGGATTAAAGGCGTGTACTTTGCTATGATCTCGTTGGCGATGGCAGATGCCCTCTTCATCCTCTCCAAATCCACCGACCTTGGCAAATGGACCGGCGCTGACGAAGGTTTGCACGGTGTGCCCATTCCGGTCTGGATCAACCCGACCCAGCACCGGCTGCTGTTTTACTTCATCGCTCTTGCTTTTTGCGTCGTTATGTACCTGATCGCACGCCGGGTGGTTGACTCTCCGCCGGGGCGGGTATTTGTGGCACTGCGCGAGAACGAGAGCCGCGTGCGCATGATCGGTTATAACCCGGTTACCTACCGCACCCTTTCGTTCATCGTCTCAGCCGTAATCGCCGGACTCTCCGGTGCGCTGTACGCGATATGGAATATGGGCGCTACACCGTCCATGGCGGGAGTCGGTACAACCATCAATGCCCTGATCATGACCATCCTGGGCGGTATTGGCACCTTGATCGGCCCCATCATCGGCGCCGGTCTGCTGCAAATCGTCGGTCAATTTTTTTACCAGTGGTTCGGCGCTCGCTGGCCGCTGGTGTTCGGTCTGATCTTCATCGCGCTGGTTATCTTCCTGCCTTACGGAATCATCGGCACCTACCGCATGAAGCGCTTTGCCTGGAAACAGGGATGGAAGCGCCTGATCAACCTGGTGACCGGCAAAAAAGGCTAATAATTGAGGGGGTAATGTGCGTCCGACCTATGGGGATGGGCACGGACCACATCAGAAGCGGAGCGGCGTAAACCGCTCCGCTCTTTATTAAATGCTTGAAGAGGTCTTTACCGCCGCTGTACAGACCAAATATTGGTTTGAATTCCAGAAGTGAAACTGAACCGGCGATCTCAGCTTGATTAACTCCCTGGAAGAGCCGCGCAAGGATAGGCAGCGCCAGCCTTATTAATCCGCGACCATCCCGTCGGCCTGACGGACCGGCTCCTCTGCCTCAACCTCTTCCAGCCGGCGATTGACAAACTGCTCCACCAGATCGCCGACCCGGCGTGCATAGAAGCTCAAACTGGCGTGACCGCACGGCAGCCATGTGAGTTCCGGCTCATCCCAGGCGCGCCACAACCTGGCTGCATTCTCCGGCGTAATGATCGGGTCGTGCTCGCCTGCCACCATGATGATATTTTCAACCGGCAGTTTTGAACGGAAATTTCCCGGCGACATTCCAGCCCAGCAGCGATCCAGCAATTCCGGTCCAACCCCGTTCTTCAATAAGTTCCTGCGAATTAGATAAAACGAATTTCCTGCAAACACAATATCCGCCAGATCGGCGCCGCCCAGTAAGCTGATCAACCCTGCCGGCCGTGAATCAACAACGGTTGCCATGCAGCAGGTGAAAGCTCCCAGGCTCATCCCGGCCAGAATCACCGGTTGATTGCGCTCGCGCTGAATCCAGCGCACCAGCGAGCGGACATCCATGACCCCCTGCCGGAATGAATCAATAGTGCGCTCCACATCCGAACTCAACCCGTATTCACCACTCCAGGTGCCCAATGGTGCGCGCTTCATGTGATACGGCAGCGCGATATAGTAAATGTCAATGCCCTGACGCGCCAGCGGTTCAGCCAGCAGCCGCAGCGGGGTAAAGCTCGTCATCATGTACCCGTGTACCAATACCAGAGCACCGCGGCTCTTGTGGTGCGCCCTCTGGTCCGAAAGCCCCCAAACCCGGTTATTGACAGGATCCGGCGAGTTGAATGCACTCTGGAAAGTAAAGTGAGCCCGTACCCTATCGCCATGGAAAATGGACGGTTTATCAAAGGTTATTACTGGCGGCTCTTCCGGTATGGAATAAAAGCGCTCAGGTGGATTAACCTCCCAATCGATCCCATTCACGGTGAATGGTCTGAATTGGGCTGGCGTACGCCAATGCTTGTAACGGCCGATGGTGTATTCGATGGCGTTATCGACGAAATGCGAGGAAAACCGGTTCATGGAACCTTTCAGGCCGGCAGGCAGAAGTGAAAATGGAGAAGTTTACGTGCGCCCTTGACCCTTGAGCATGGATTGTTTCTCGGTCAGGCGGCGGTTGAAGCGGGACAAATCGATAATAAATCGTTCATGCTCCCCCTCGGCAATTTGCTCCGCTTCATCCCAGGCTTCCACCCGGAAGGTCAACCGCCGTCCTTCGATCGCAATCAGCTCCGAGGTGAAGCGGATTTGCATACCAACCGGTGTTGCAGCCATGTGGCGGACGTTAACAATGGTGCCGACACTGCTCTGCCCCTCGACCAGGTACGGCACAATCGACTCGTGCGCGGTCTTTTCCAGGTAGCTCACCAGGCGCGGTGTTGAAAAGACCAGCGGCAGCAGCTCGCCGCCGGAGGCTCGGGCTGTTTCGGATTCTTGAACGGTGATAATGATCTGATTGGTCAGGCCTGGAGCCAGCGTCATACTTCATCTCCTGGTATTTATGTATAGAGGGCTAGGGTTGTTGAATTATACCGAAATTAGCCGTAGAAATGGTGCATCGAGGGATATCAGGGGAGATAAAAATGCCCCGCTCCAGAGCTGAAGCGGGGTTCGGGAGAGGGGGTCCCGGTCTAAAAATCGAGTGATGCAATGGTCTGGGTTGGTTTCGATTTCATCAATGAAACGAGCACCCGGTTTGATGCGGGACTTGTGGAGGATAACCTCGGGTCATGATAAGAATAATGCTGACGAGATCCCCCCGTGAGACTGGAAGGTGATGGTTTCCCCATCCGCGCAGGTGTCAAAACACCTTCCAATACATTAATTGTACTCAGGTTAAAAATGAGTGCAACCGATTTCCGGCAATATTTTGACAGGTCCCTCGCCCAGATCCAGGCGATTGAGAAATATCTTCCTGCGGTCAGTAGCTTGCACTGGCGGTAGCTGCCGCAGCCGAATCGCGCTGCATCATGACCACCAGATACCAGGAAAGCGTGACCATCATGGGCAGTTCTTCGATTTTCGACGCAAAGCTCTCAATTTGCACGGATGCGGTGCGGCGAAAGAACCCGCCGATGTCCGAATAGCTCAGGACCACCTGATCATATTCGCTCACCAATTCCAGGCGCGTCTGCCAGAAATTGGTGCTGGCCCGGTAGCTGCGTCCATTGGGGAATTCCAGCGTACCCCCGCCGCTCCAGGTGTTGTTCTTGAAGGAGGCCATGTCGGTTTCCGTATCGCAGGCACGGATGCTGACGCGTGTCGAGAAAAATCCTACCCGTTTAAACGTCCAGCAGCCGTTGGCAGTTTCAGCTACCGCCAGCGATCCAAAAGCGCTGCGGAATTTGAGTGTGGCAAGCAGCGCATCCTGAGCGCGCAGTTCGTACTCCTCCTTGAATGCGTTTGGCTGGGTCCACACCAGGTCCTGATCCGCCATCTTTGATATCGGTTCCATCATTCCCTCCATTCTCAAAGAGACACGTAACAGTCAATTTGATTGTAGCAAAAATCGCCGACTGGTTGCAATGGCAGGATCGCCCGATAGGTGAGTTAAAAATCATCCCCGGGGGATATCGGATTGTGACATTCTACACATGTCTTGTGACATCTATCACTATTAACTGAGGAAAGCACTTCCTATAATATTATTTGTATAACATGCTATATGTTTATATAACATACTATGACAGACATACTCACCACACGCCAGGTCCAGGATATTCTCAAGGTAGATCGCATCACGATCTACCGCATGCTGCAGGATGGACGCCTCAAGGGCGTCAAAGTCGGCTCGCAGTGGCGTTTCACGCCGCAGGAAGTCGAACGGCTGCTTAACGGGGGTCCTAAGACCACAACCACTGCTGCAGAAGGCGGAACCACCTTCCCGGTCCATTGTGTGCAGACCATTCAAAACCTGCTGTCCGGTGTCAGCCGAATGAGTGCGCTGGTCATTGATGCGGGCGGGAACTTGCTCACTGACATCAGCGGCGAGACTCCCTTCTACCGCCTGGTCCTTTCATCTCCCTCGGGCCTGGAGGCTTTTCGCGAGGCCTGTCGGAATTTTGCAAGCCAGGCGGATGAAAACAACCTGCCGGAATTTTCATTAGCAGGCGTGGTTGCCGCCGCCGCTGCCATCCATGACCGCGGAACCATCATAGGCTGGTTCCTGGTGGGGCAGGTTTTCCCCGACCAGGGCCATAGCGCCATCGCAGCCCAAACCGCCTGGCGGCTTGCTGCTGAATATGGGCTTGACCCCGAGGACACCCGGGCTGCCATTCGCGAAATTCCGATATGTTCGCCTTTCGAGAGGGAACTGCTTGAGGATTGGGCTCACAAAGCCGCCCAGGCTGTAGAAAGTATTTTACGGGAACGTAACAGCTTCATGGTGAGGCTGGAGCAAATCGCCAATTTAACACAACTAGCTTAGGGAGTATTTATGAAAACATTTCTTGTGCTCGGGGCGGGAACTGCTGGAACCATGATGGCTCGCAAAATGGCCTCCAAGCTGGATTCGCGCGAGTGGCGTGTGGTACTGGTTGATAAAGACAAGAACCACTACTACCAGCCTGGCTTTTTATTTTTGCCGTTTGGAATGTACGGCGAAAAGGATGTAGTCAAACCCAAGAGCATTTATGTGCCGGAGAAGGTTGAATTCATCCTGTCTGATATCGAGCTGATTGAACCGGATGCATCTCGCGTCAAGCTGACCAATGGACAGATAATCAGCTATGACGAGCTGGTAATCGCCACCGGCTGCGATATCCACCCCGGTGAAACCGAGGGCATGCTGGGCGACGGATGGCGCAATAATGTTTTCGATTTCTACACCTACGAAGGCGCTTCTGCCCTGGGAAAATTCCTCAGCACCTGGAAAGGCGGGCGGATGGTGGTTAATGTGGTCGAAAACCCCATCAAATGCCCCGTTGCACCGCTCGAGCTGCTCTTCCTGGCAGACTGGTGGTTCACCAGCCGCGGAATGCGCGACAAGGTGGAGTTGGTTTTCGCCACCCCGCTTTCCGGCGCCTTCACCAAACCTATTGCTTCACAGGCACTCGGCAGCATTTTGGAAAAGAAACACATTGCTGTCGAGCCCGACTACAACATTGGCGAAGTGGATTCGAGCGTCAATGTTATCCGATCCTATGACGAGCGCGAAATATCCTACGATCTGCTGGTCACCGTACCGACGAACAAAGGCGCTGAGGTCATCAAGCGCTCTGGCATGGGCGACGTACTCAACTTTGTGCCTGTCAATAAACACACCTTGCAATCCGATAAATGGGAGAACATCTGGGTGGTGGGCGACGCCAACAATATCCCCATCTCTAAAGCAGGCGCGGTCATCCATTTCCAGATGGAATCAGTGGTTAAGAATATCCTCGCGCACCTTGCCGGTAAACCAGTGACCCACGAGTTCGACGGGCACGCCAGCTGCTACATCGAATCTGGCTTTAAAAAGGCCGTTCTGATCGACTTCAATTACACCCAGGAACCGCTTCCAGGCACCTACCCCCTGCCGCTGGTTGGCCCCTTCACCCTGCTGGGTGAATCGACCATCAACCACTGGGGCAAGCTGGCCTTCAAAACCATGTATTGGAACTTGATGCTAAAGGGCATTGAGGTACCTCTGCCGAGCGAATTCAGCATGGCAGGCAAGAAATTGGCCGCTGCCTGAGTAAAGACACAGCCACCCGCTTTTTTTATCATGAATTGATGGGAAAACCAACCAATCCCAAAGGAGAATGAAATGTCTGTTATCGATAATGTTGTATTCAATACCGAAGGGTACATGACGGACCCTAACCAGTGGTCGCCGGAAGTTGCCGAGTTCCTTGCCAAGATGGAAGGCATCGAAACCCTGACCCCCGAGCACTGGCAAATCATCGATTTTTGCCGCAAAACCGGTCTGGCCAGCGGCAAAGCACCCACCCTGCGTCAGATCACCGAGGGTACCGGAGTAACAACCAAAACTCTGTTCGCTTTGTTCCCGAAAGGCCCCGCCAAGAAAGTGGCAAAGGTCGCCGGGTTGGGCAAGCCTGAAGGTTGCGTCTAATTCTTCGTCAAGGACAAATCAAAAATGGAATCCGAACAGCGAAAAGTTGCATTTATCTGCTCCAAAGGTGACCTCGACATGGCCTACCCCGCCCTGGTTATGGGCTGGGCAGCCCTCGGCGATGGCATCGATGTAACCGTCTTCTTCACCTTCTGGGGGATGGATATGATCACCAAAGACCGCCAGAAGCATCTGGAACTCGCCCCCGTGGCGAACACCAGCATGAAAATGCGCCTCATGGGTCTGCCGACTGGCACCCTGGGCATCCCCAACCTGTTGGGCATTCTGCCCGGCATGACTGCCTTCACCTCATGGTTTATGAAAAAGAAAATCAAGGAGGTTGGCGCTCCCCCGGTGGATGAGTACCTGCAAATGCTGGTGGATGGCGGAGCAAAGCTCTACGCCTGTAAAATGTCGGTCGATATGTTCGGCCTGAAAAAGGAAGATTTCGTGGATGGTGTCGAGGACATCGTCACTGCCTCCGATTTCATGGACATGTCTGAGGGCGCACAAATTATTTTTATCTAATAAGATCCTCAGGGCGGGAGTACTCCATCTGGAGTCCCGCGATGGGAACGGGGAAAACAAAAAGACTTCCACGAAAGCGGAAGTCTTTTTGTCCCCCTGCACTGGCTCAACTTACCAGAACAGCGTATGGATGCGGCCGTTGCCCGGCGGACGCCCCACGATGCTGGCTGCTGATTGGACTAATGGAAAAACAATATGCGTTTCCAGTTCATTCGGCGGGGTTCCAGACGGATCGTTCAAGTAGAACTCATACGAGATGCCGGTCGGTTCGCGTCCCTGTGATTCGACGTACGCGCTGAGCTGCTGGTAAACAGTTGCCAGCTCCTGGTACGGTCCAATATATTCACAAATACCCGCCGGTCCACCCGGTATGATCCTTAACTGCACCTCACCGTCGCGGAGGTCTGCCTTTGCAACCGGAAAACCAATTTCAACCTGCATATCATGCATGTCGAGGTTGTAGTAGGCTACAAAGGCTGGTCCATCAGGCTGCAGCCCATGCCCCTCAAGGGTTTGCCCGACCTTAGCCAGCGATTGCAGGATTACTTCCGGCAGATCCCGCATGCTGGTGCGGGTTTGAATGGAGATTACCGGCTGGGGTTCCCGATCGACGATTGAAAAAGCCAGAGACATTTCCACCTTCCTTTTGACTGTGCACAACGGCTCGGATATTATTATTATAGAAATATTGTTCTATTTTGTCAAGGATCAAAAAGAACTTAAGGTCCTGGAAATGAATTTTTGGCAGGTTTGACAATGGGCGTAACCAAATAATTAAGATCGGGTTAAAATATTCGTGCTAAAATCCTTGACACAATTTCAACTATTAATTAAAAAATGTGGTATAAATGCGTTGATCTGCATGGATTTGTGCATTAACCGCCAGGCCAGTAAGATACCCGGTGGTTTTTTTAACAAAATGGGTGGAAAATCGTTCTAGAAAAGGGGCTCCAGATGCAGACTGGCAGCCTGAACGAAAGAAATCGTTGTTCGCAAGTTGAGTGACCCTTTCAGTACCTCCCGAAACCTTAAAATCAATGCTGTTCGACTGACTGAAGACATCAGTCGGCGGCTTTGGTGGACCTCTCCGCGTTAGCGTTGAGGGTATTACCGCGGACTAAGCAATCGCGGTGGTGATCGGCGTAATAGCGGCGGACCGCGCCGCTGTTAAAGATTTTTGTTTTTCAACACAAGGAGATTTTTGTATGTCAGAACGTGTTACCGGAACCGTCAAATGGTTCAACAGCACCAAGGGTTATGGTTTCCTGGCTCGTGAAAACGGCCCGGACGTCTTCGTTCACTTCAGCGCTATCCAGAGCACCGGTTACCGAACCCTGGAAGAAGGTCAGAAGGTCGAATTCACCATCGAAAAAGGTCCCAAGGGTCTTCAGGCCGCTAACGTGGTCGTGCTCTAATCCTTCGCTTCGAACCTGGAACAACCCCGCCGAGATGGCGGGGTTGTTTTGTTTTTTTACCGAAAACTAATTACTGAAAAAGCCTATACACCCTGCAGCATGACCATATTAACATTGGCGCAGCGGTCGCGCATTTCTTTGACCATGGTGTACTCCGGGGAAGACTCCCAGGTTCGGGCAGCCTCGATGCTTTCGAATTCCAGCAGCACCAGGCGAGCGGGCTGCCAATCACCGTGGAAGACTTCGGTGTGACCACCGCGTGCCAGGTACTTTCCACCATAGTGGGCAACAATGGGTGGTGTCAGGTGTTTGACCTCCTCGTACTGCACGGGGTCAGTAATGGTGATTTCGACCAGGACGTATGCGCTCATAGGGGCAGCTTTCTTTATTGGAACAATGGATAATCAATTTTAGCATTGAAACTGTCATTGCCATGGAGGCAATACAACCGGGGGCAGGAAAAAAAACGCTTATGTAGGAGGGCGCAATCCAGTTAAAAAATAGATGCACACGCCCCTGCTGCTTCGCTCCTAATGGTCTTTGTCCGCTCCGGCAATATCCATCACACACTCGGCCGGGTAAAAGTTCTGCTCATTAACTTCGTGGTTGGGGTACCAAACCTGGGCAAAAAACGGATTGATGCGCGCTTCCTCATCATAATTCCAGGGGGCAGGTGCGCACTGCTGGCACCAGTGCCCGGCTTTGAGGATGGTATATACCCTTGCATCAAACCTGTGACCGCGGGCACAGCGCCATTGCATTCTCGCCTGCCAGGTTCCATCCCAGACAGATGAAAGGCACTCACCTCCGCGGAAGGCAGCCGCGCGCTTGAGATCTTCCAGGTCCAATCGTGGCTTGTCCTCGTCATAACCGTGATCCAGGATCAAAGCTGACTGGGCAGGACTTTGTTCCACACAATCCTCTCCCCAACAGGGGATTGCCTCGTAAGCGCTGTAATCCTTATAAAATGCGCTGATGCGGGCATCATTGCGCTGCAAATACCAGTGCAGCGGACCGTTGCGATGCCCGGCTGCCTGTCCCTTTAAGACCCGATAAACCGCCTTCTCAACCATGAGCCTGAATAAATCCACGCGGGTGCTCAGGTAGCGCAGGACTTTGACGGGTAGCGGCATACTGCGCAGGAGTTTCTGACGGTACGAGTTTAAATCCTCGCGCCAGTAATGCAGGTATGAATTGGTCAGATGGCTGTCGAGGTAGTACTGCATGTGAAAGTTGCGCAGGGCAAACCATTTGCGCTCGCTGACCGCCTGGATGCCTGAAAGCCCCAGCAGCTGCACCGCCAGGTTCTGGTAGTCGTTAGCAGTCAGGCGCATGCCAGGACCACCGCCCATATTGTATACCCCGCGCCAGAACCCCGAATCGTCCGGCACGTCCAGCACATTGGCCATGCCGAAGCCGGCGTCGCTGGCAGCGATGTTTTCCATGTACGCATTGATGGGCATGTGAAACATGATCGGGTCCCGCAGGCGCATCAATGCCGAGAAACGATCCGGCATAATGAAGGTCATGCGCAGCACCGCCCAATGCCGGATATTGGATTCGAGCACAATACGTTCCCCTGCAATCTTGGTTACCGCGTAGAAATCAAAGATCGAGGGCTTGAGCGGATCTCCGACCCGTCCCCAATGGATGGGCGGCAGCCGATCGCCGGTGGCAGCCACGGTTGAGGTATGCACCAACCTGATTCGATCCGCCCCGCCAGGCTCAGCTTGTATGGCATCCACGATATTCCGTACAGCAGTTTCGTTAACAGCCCGGGCTGCCTCGGGGTAATAATCCGCCGCCGGCGAAATGAGCGCCATTGCATTCAGCACATAATCTGCGCCCGCCACCGCCTGCGCTACATCGGGATATACAGTTGCGTCACCCCAGATAATCTTCAGCCCATCACCCTGCGTCACTCCACGCCCCGCAATCGGCCGGGTGCCGGTCAGTTTTTCATAACGGGCGAAGATTTTTTTCTCACGGGCTGCCGGCAGCAATAAAAGGACAATATCGATGCTGCTGCGCCGTTTCCATAGTTCCTTGAAGACCTGATAACCCATGGTGCCGGATGCCCCAAACAGCACCACCCTGGTTTTATCCATTAAATTCCCCTCCCGATTGCTGTTTTTACGGCTTTTCGCAGCCAATGGCTGCACACCAAATTTAAGACAGCTCACGCTGGTCAGCTTAAAACCAATATAAAGCACAGCCCATTCGGGCGGATGTGACCAAAGTGGGATCGGGAGTCCTATTTTACGGGTGTGCCCATTAAACCCGGATGGTTTTCAGGTCAGCTTCCAGCAGTTCACGATCCTCTGCATCACCTACCTTTGAGGATAATGCTGCAGCTTTGTCCAGATACTTCCGGGCTGCTTCCCTTTTGCCCAACACAGCCTCTGCCCGTGCCAGGGCTTCGAAGGCATAGGCCTGGAAAAACGGCGGCAAATCGTGAGCGAAATCCAATGCCAGCTGCGCATAATGCAGCGAATTCTCTCCCTGCCCGGCTACGGCATACACCCTGGATGCCTGCCAGGCGCCAACCGAACGTTCGCGGTTCTTGCAATCCGGGCGCTGACTCCAGTGCCACATGGAAGCCAGGCAAGCCTGGATCATTTCCTCGTTTTCTGCAGCAGTTCGTTCCGGCTTATCCAGTAAATCCCAGGTGCGGTTAAAACAAAAAGCGCTGAAGTGGCGGTGCGCCTCTTCAGGAGTTGAAAATGGTTTCGGCTGGCTCATGGTGTGGTTACCGGCTCAGGGATGCGATAGATTGTCAGAGCAAAGCCGATTGCCAGAATAATGTAGATCGCCATGATCACCCAGCCAAAGGCATTGATAGTGCCAACCATGGTGGTTCGCAGCGCAACGATCGCGCCGACTCCGTCGCCAACCACAACTGCACTGGCAATCGCCTTCTGGGAACGGGGCTCATGGACATTACGGACCATCCACAGCATCAACCCCATCAGGAACATGGCCTGCCCAAAAAACCGCGCCACGGCTAAGCCTGCTTCATCTGTTGCCACGCCGAGGGCTCCGACAGCCTGCACCGGCAGGATCAGGAACCCCAGGCCGGTTATGATATCAACCCACGCCTTGATCAGCAACCAGGTTCTGATTTTCATGACAACCCCTTTCTAATCCTACAAAACCGCCGGGGAGAAAGAGCGCCGGCAGCAAGGACGGTTCTTCACAGCGCTTTGGTTTCATCCACCCAACGTTTCACAGCCCGCTTGAACAGATCCCTTTTAGAAGAAAAATCCTCCAAATCCCGAAAGGTGATGGTTGCCCTGATGTTAGAATTCCATTCAAGCAGGCCTGTGTCATCCTGGAACAATCTTATCCCTTTTTTGTCTTCTTTTGGCTTTGTGCCTGCGTGAAGGATAAGGCCAACCCTGTCTTTCTTGTGAAGCATGAGCGTCATGCGATCCTTGCCCTCATCGCAAAAGGTGGGTGCGTTCCACTTGATCGTTTCAGATAGGTCGGGGCACTCCTCAAGGATGGCCGTAAGGACTGCCGCTACAAGCGATTTCCGCTCATCATTAAATTTTGACAGGAAATCCTGATGCAATGTTGCCACGCTTATTTCTCCTCAGGCAGCAAATTAATAATATACAGATTTACCGTCATTTTTCAATGGTCTGTAGATTACACCATTCGCGAACGGCTTATGGAAGGATATCCACCACCAGTCCCGGGTGGTCTGAAATCGGCGAAAGGATATATTCAGCACTGCTCACATTGATGCCCGGCGTAACGAAAACATGGTCGATGAGGTCGGTGGTATCCAGGCCGGGGGTAAAAGCGGGTCCGGCCAGCTCCCATGCGCTATCGTAGGTCTGCCGGGTAAGACCATACTGCTCAGTGTCAGGCCGGAAATTGAAATCACCCATGGCAATCAAATTATCTTTTCCGTCAAGTGCTGCCAGCACCTGCTCCTGCTGGATTATCGGCCCGCCATTGCCGAGGTGTGTCACCACCACATTGTAGCGGGTACCGTTCACCTCAATTTGGGCCAAAATGGCTGCAGTCTGTTCGCCTACACTGTACATGTAAAAGGTCTGCGGATTTTCAATTGGATAGCGCGAAAGCAAGGCGATCCCAAAGGTGCCAGCGACTGTCTTCGGCCCATAATAGGAGTACATATTCAAGCCCTGAGCAATCGTACGCACCAGGTCGCCGTTGCCGCCTGAGAAACGCGCCGTATCCGTCTCCTGCAGCCCGACGATGTCCGGGTTGAAGCTGCGAATAACCGCCAGCTGTTCAAGATAAGCGCGTCTTCCGTTTTCAGTATAACCCTGCTGTAGATTGTAGGTTAGCACCCGCAGGCTGGATGGCTGCTGCGGGGTTTCCGGTGCGGGTTCAGCCACAACGGAGACCACCACCGCCAGCAGCATACAGGAAAGCAGGATTGGGAAGAAAATGGCACGGATCAGCGGGTTAGTTTTTGTACCCGTATGCGGTTTGACCCCCAATACTGGCAGCCCCAGGCCTAAACCGGCAGCCAGGAACACCAACCAGAACCGATCGCGGAACCACGGACCGATAACCGGGATGTAATCATAAACCGTGGTAAACACCTGCGCCAGGACAATCAGCAGGAAGAGCAGTGCAGCCAGACCAAAACCGCCCGCAAGCTGCCGTATGGATGGTCTACGCTCGGCAAACGCGTCTGCCAGCCAATTGAAATCCAGCAGCACTACCGGGCTGAGGATCAGCATCAAGAACAGGGGAATCTGCTCAATCCAGGTCGTCTGCGCCTGGTAGAGTGGAAACGCGGTACTGTCCATAGGGAATGCCGTTTGATGAACTAGGATCGCACCGGTGCCAGAAAGCAGGAAGAGCGCATTCCACAGTAGTACCTGCCCGCGGGAAACCTTTACGAACGCCCCGTTCGCCTGCAGCAGGAAATACAGGCTGAGGGCAACTGCCAGCGTCAGCATGATCAAGCGGATATCGACCCCGCTCCAGCGCGCCAGAACAGCCGGACTGATAAAACCGAAGTAGAGCACCAGCTGCGCCCCTAGGAACCCGATGCTAAGAGATAAGGTAGTTCCAAAGGGGACAGGTTTTTCCGGCTCTTCCTGGGCTGGCTTATCCTTCGCCCTGAGGAGAATGACGGTTGAGCCCAACAGCAGCGCGCAAAGCACCCAGCCGATGCTTGGAAAGAGCGTTGAGATGTCGCTGCCAGCACCCAGCGTGCGCAGCAAAATAGAGAAAGCCAGGCTGAGTACAAGCCCTGTGCTCATGGATGTTCCATTCAAGCCGCTGCTGCGCCGGGTGTTCGCCAACAGGATAGGCAGCAGGACCAGCATTACTCCCACGCCCATTCCGCCAGCCAGCATCTTACCCGCCGGCGGCAGTACGATCTCAAGCGCGCGCAACAATGCCGCGTCAGCAGCCAGGATCAACCCAACGCGCAGTGATGGTGTTCGGCGGACGAATAGAAGCGTCAGGGGTGTAAAGAACAACAATACACTGACCATTTCCGGCGGGATATCGGTGCCCAACAGGCCAAACGTGTAAACCGATTCAATAAAATCGGAGACCAATTGAAAGAAAGTCAGAAATACCAGACTGAGGAATACTATAAATTTCCACGATTTGGATTCGGTGGTTCCTGTTGACTTCATTTTTCCTCCTGCCATGCGCAATGATCACCTTGATTATAGAGGGGAAACACACAAATATTTCTGGTGATGCGTGCCAAACCGGGAGCGGGTGAGCATTCCAAATCAAACCATTCCTGCCGTCAGTGATATGTCGGGGCAAATTCGGAAAATATCGGAGACAATGCAGGCTCACGAAAACACGAGGGAAAATAACATCAAGAAGTTCCAGGAAGAGTGCCTGTCTGCCTGCCGCTGAGATGAAATTAAGTCAAAGCCAGCACACAGGCTGGCTTAATCCTGGATACGCTGGGGCCGGTGCCGTGCTTTAGCCCTGGAAAAAATGGTTGACGGCCAGGATGCTGCTCTGAGTGTTTCACCCCTCTTCCGGTTGTTACTGAGAAGCAGCGGGCTGTTCGACTACTTCCGGCGGAGGGGATGCAAAACGTTGTTGGGTTCCAAGCCGTGAATGCAGATATAAGTAAGCCAGCACCGACACCAGGCACAGGCCACCGCCTGCAATCCATAAAAGGTTCGGATTGTAATTATCCAGGATGTATCCCGCCGCACCAGGTCCGATCGTTGCCGGGATCATCCACAGCAGTCCAAAAACAGCCATGTAGCGTCCGCGCATATCCTCGGGTGCAAAATTTGCCGCCAGCGCCTGAGAAGTCGGCACAACCAGCATTTCGCCAATCGTGATGATAATAATCGCCAGCGCAAAGTACGGGTAGGCGTTAACCCAACCAAACATGCTGAATCCGATGGCATAGAAAAACGTGCCCAGAGCCATCATCAGGAAGGGTGGGCGCTTCTTGATCACGCGTGTAATGGTGAACTGGAATAAGATCACCACGATGGCACTGGTGGTCAACAAAAAGCCATAGCCTTGCGATTCAATCCCGTGATTATCCCGCAGGTAAACCGACAGCGAGTTGTACATCTGCTGGTAAACCAGGCCCATCAGGATACCCGCTACCAGGAAAGCCATGTAAGCTTTGTCGCGCATAACCGTGAAGTAGCCTCGGAAGGTAGCCAGGATCCCCTCGGGCTTTTCCTCACCCTCCAGGGCGTGCTGAGGTTTGGTTTCCGGCATGAACAGGTAGAACAGCAGCGCCACAACACAACTGATGATTGAATCGATGATGAACAGCGCCAGAAAGGAGCGCTGCGCAACAAACCCGCCAATCGTCGGGCCGACGATCCACGCCATATTGCCGACCACGCGCAGGATGCCAAAGCCCTCCTGGCGCTGCTTCTCGGGCAGCAGGTCCGCCACCATGGCGCTGTGCGCCGGTCCGGCAAAATGAGACAGCAGCCCAATCAGGACTGCCAACGGGATTAATGTGGCAAAGCGGTTGACCAGCCCTAGCGAGAGCGTACTTACCGCGCTGAATACCAACCCTATAATGATGATCTTGCGCCGGCCAAAGCGGTCAGTCAACGCGCCGCCGATCATACCTCCGAACAGGCCAAAAATGGAAAACAAACCCAGGATAAGACCAGCCTGGGTCATGCCCACATTGAATTTTTCGGTAATGTATAAAGAAAAGAACGGGAACAGCAGCGTCCCACCGACGCCGTCAATAAAGCTGACACCCACCACCACCCAGAACTTCCGGGGAAATTCGTTATAGATCTTTCGGAGCTTCTCGATCATTTTGACCTCTGTAAACGTTTTTCCATAATAGCACAAATGATCAATCTTTAACCTTAAAAAT
>CAYPJS010000020.1:0-22191 GCA_964411135.1 uncultured Anaerolinea sp. | reverse complement strand
CCAGCTTCAACCACCAGCACCGCCCCGATTTGCTGTTCTGCCAGCAGTTTCAAAGCATCAGAAACTAATGAAGTCGGCGTTACATACCATACCTGGGTAAATTTACCAGCCAGTAAATCTTTTACAGTAGCCATTGGTTTTCCTTTCAATTACCCGCACCTGGAAAATTATCCGCTGTAATCCCGTCCAAGGATGTAGTTTTCCAACCCGACGATGGTGGTTTCTTTATCTTCCAAAATTTGCCTGACCACATCTCCAATGCTGATAAGCCCCACCAGCTTTTCATTTTCCATCACTGGCAAATGGCGGATCTTTTTGGCTGTCATGAGTGCCATGACTTCCTCAACCGTTTCCTGCGGGCTTACGTAGTAAACGGCGTGGGTCATGAACTCATGCACCTCTTCATCCAACAGAAGACTTTCACGGAGCGACACATGCCGGGCATAATCTCGTTCAGAGAAAATACCAACAATCTTCCCTTCGTCCATAACCAGAACCGCGCCTATATTCTTTTCCCCCATTAGCTTTAAGGTCACTCTGACTGTGTCATGTAATTGTACCGACCAGACACGATGCCCTTTTTGAAGTAACAAATTCTTGACAGTCGCCATCAGCCTTTTCCTTTCCTGACTAATAAACAGAAACTCCATCTCAAGGAAATTCGGTCGGCCTCAAAAAAGAGCCAGACTATCACTTCATCACCAATAATTGTATTATAGTATGGAGTGCACCGGTAATTAATTTCATTATCGCAAAAAGATATTCTATGTCAAGTTTATTGGTCGCAATTATCGGGTTAATTATTTAATCACCCTTGTAAACCAGTAAATCTTAATAAGTCTTTAATGTATAATCACGCTTAGGTGGGTAAGTGTACCTTTTAGATAATAAATGACTGGTTGTCTGGGAGATATGCGATGAAAAAGTTAATTCTTGGTAGTCTCCTGATCGTGATTTTCATAATTGGCATCCTATCCCTTCCGCGGGCTGGTTTCGCTTCATCTTTATGGCAATCAGCGGACGAACAGCTTGTTCGAGGCGCGCAGTTGTTTGACGACTGGACAAAATTGGTAACCCCGGCTCCCGCCCTGGAGGGCAGTCACCCAATCTGGGCACGCCAGGAAACCAACACCTTAAGCGGGGTAGATACTTACCGCTGTGTGGTCTGTCACGGTTGGGATTACCAGGGTGCAGACGGGGCTTTCCGGGTTGGCTCCGCCAATTTCACCGGATTCCCGGGCATTTATGCTGCCAGAGAAATGGGCTCGGATGAACTGATCGAAGCCTTGACCGGAAAAGCAGACCCTGAACATGACTTTTCCCAATATTTGGGTCCAGAGGATCTCGAAGCGCTCGCAGCTTTTATCAAGAGCGGGTTGATTGATGACAATCTGTTCATTGACGCGGTAAGCTTAAAGGTGCTGGACGGGGATCTGGAAAACGGCGAGAATTTGTATGCTGCCGGTTGCGCTGAATGCCACGGCGAGGATGGAACCACGATCAACTTCCGCTACGAAGGTCAGGATATCTTTCTTGGAAAGCTAGCCGTGCAAGACCCCTGGCGATTCCTGCACCGCACCCGCTTTGGTACAGCTCGAGCCCCCGAGATGACCATCGGTGCCCAATTGGGGTGGACAGAACAGGACGGACGGGATGTGCTGCTTTACGCACAAACCCTCCCCTCTGGCCTGGAGGTGGTCGAAGAGCCTTCATTAGGTGAGCAGACCCCGGGAGCCGGCGATCAACCGGGCGGTCCTGCTAATAGTTTGCTAACCGGAATTATTACTGCCATCGGAGCTTTAGCTACCAGCTTGGGCTTTGCGGTGGTGCTAGGTGCTTTATTAATCGGTGTTATTTTCCTGATAGTCTGGGTTCTTCGCAGCCGCAACTAACTTCCATTAATGTAGGGCGAAAAGGAGAAGAGCATGAAGGTAAAGAAACCCTGGTGGAAACAGCCTGGTTTTCAAATAACCGCAGTGCTGGCAGTTCTGGTCGTAGTGGGTGGTATTGCTGCCGGTATATTTATGACCCAGGTTCCCCCTGAACAGCCCATTGAGTTTCCACATGACCGACATGTCGGTATCGGCGCCTCATGCCTGTACTGCCATCCAGGTGCTACCACTGGTCCCACAGCTGGACTTCCGAGCATCGATAAATGCTGGGGTTGCCACCAGCAAGTGCAGAAACAGTCCCCAAGGCTTGCGGTTTTGGCCAGCTATGTGGAAAAGAATGAGGCAATCCCGTGGGTACCCGTCGCCATACAACCTGATTTTGTCCAATTTACACATCAACCCCATCTGACAGCCGGCCTGGAATGTGCAGATTGCCACGGCGACGTTGCCCAGATGACCGTTGCTGAATCTCAGAAGGGTCAAAACATGGGGTGGTGTTTGAGCTGCCACAAAAAGATGGCACCGGAAAAATGGACAAAATTATCAGACTGTGCGACCTGCCATTATTGATTCATACAGAGGAAACAGCATGAGCGAAAAGATCACTCGACGAAATTTCCTGAAGATTGCAGGGGCAGGCGCAGCTGTTTCAGCCGTTTTAACAGGCTGCGGACCTGCGTCGCGGTATATCGTCCGCAAGCCTTATACCGAGATGCCCGAGTATAACCAGACCGGGTTGAACACATATTATGCCTCGACCTGCCGCGAATGTGCTGCCGGCTGCGGCATCCTTGTCCGGACGAAAGAAGGCCGGGCTATCACCATCGAAGGCAACCCGCAGCATCCAGTCAACCGCGGCCGATTGTGCGCACGCGGTATAACTGTCCAGCAGGGTTTGTATAACCCGGATCGAGTCATTGGACCCATGATTCAGGCCCGCGGCGACACGGGCAAACAAGCACCCATCAGCTGGGATGATGCTTTGAATATTGTCCGGGATGCCCTGGGTAAACCTGGCAATCAAATTGCATTTTTGCTGGGCAGTTCACCTGATCATCTTTTTGACCTTGTTTCTGAATTATCCGAAACGATTGGGGCTCCTGCACCAGTACGTTACTCTGCTCTGACTTCATTCGAAGGACGCGCAACCCTGCAGGAGGCTGCCAATCGCGTCTTTGGCAAGGCTGCAGTTCCTTTCTTCGACCTGGCAAACGCTGAAATCGTCTTTTCGTTTGGTGCCAGCTTCCTGGAAACCTGGCTTTCCCCTGTTACATACGCAGCAGCTTATGGCGACATGCGCCAGGCTCGTCCAACCCGGCGAGGGTATCTGGTGGCGTTTGAGGCACGGCAGTCCATGACCGCCGGAAATGCCGACGAATGGATTCCCATCCGTCCGGGTAGTGAAGGACTGGTTGCGCATGCTCTGTCGCAGTTGGTGGCAGTTTACCGCGGTCAGTCTTCTGCCGGCAGCGCCGATGCCGCCGTTTCCACCGCAGTCGCAGCAGCCGGAATAGATGGCGCAAAGCTGGCTTCGTTAGCGCAGATGTTCGCTGGATCAGACCATTCCATCGCAATCCCCGGCGGCAGTGCGATTGGGCAGGCGAACGGATTGGCGGTAGCTCAGTCCATTCTGCAGCTCAATGCGCAGGTTGCCAACCTCGGAGTGCCGGGTGGGGTTTACCTGACCAATATCGAAGGTTCAACCGCTAACTTCAAGAATGTGAATGAACTGGTCGAGCGCATGAATAGCGGACAGGTTCAGGTCCTTTTTGTCCACGGGGTCAACCCGGTCTTTGAATTGCCCGGGACCCTCGGCTTTGAACAGGCTTTAACGAAAGTCCCCCTGGTCATTTCCTTTGCCAGTTTCCCTGACGAAACCGCTCTCTTGAGCGACTATATCCTGCCTGATCATTCACCGCTCGAATCGTTCGGCTATCAGCGCATGTTGGCAGGGGCCGACCGCCCGGTTTATTCGTCCATCCAGCCGGTGGTGGCTCCGTTGTACGACACACGTGCCACTGCCGATGTTTTGATTTCTGCGGCATCATTGCCCTACACCGACGAGGTCGACTTTATCCAGCAAAAGATTCTCCCGCTCATCCAGGCAGGCGGGTTCTATACCGCGTCTGAGATTCAGACCTTTTGGAGCCGCTGGCTTCAGTACGGTGGCTGGTGGATGCCCGAGCGCACTTTCGAAACCGAAATCAGTGCTTCCGATGCTCCACCCGACCTGGCATTTGCCGACCCAACGCTGGTTGAGGAAGGCAGCCAGTTCTACCTGGTTGTGTTCCCGACCCAGCTTGGGGATGGCTCAGGCGCCAATCGGCCCTGGCTGCAGGAAATGCCTGACCCGATGACCACGCTTACCTGGAATACCTGGGTCGAGATAAATCCAGAAACTGCCGGTCATCTAGGCATTCATGATGATGATGTGGTGCGGGTTACAACTGCATACGGTGAAATCGAAGCTTCTGTTTACCTCTACCCTGCTATCCGACCGGATACTATCGCAGTCCCATTCGGGAACGGTCATACTGCTTTAGGACGCTGGGCTGAAGGCCGCGGTGCAAACCCGGCTGCCTTACTGCCAGCCGCTGCCAATGAAGCAGGTGACCTGACCTTCAGCGGTATTACCGCCACCATTGCGCTTACCGGAAAACGCCGGCCCCTGGCGCGGGTGGAAAATCAGGGCGGTGTCTATGGCGACCATTAATGTTAGCGCGACTTGCAAAAGGAGACTGAACCATGGCTGAAGTGAGTGTTGCTGAAAAATGGGGTTTAGTGGTCGATCAGGACCGCTGCACGGGGTGTAATGCCTGTGTGGTTGCATGTTCAATGGAAAACAACGTACCCTTCGTGGGTGAGGATAACGTCGCATTTGGCCGGGGAACCTACTGGATTTTCAACAAGCGCATGTGGGAAGGCGAATATCCCGAAGTAGCACCTGCCTTTCAGCCGGTAATGTGTCAGCAGTGCGGCAGCGCTCCCTGCGAGCCGGTCTGCCCAACCTTTGCATCGGTGCACAGCGAAGAAGAACACATCAATTTACAGGTATACAACCGCTGCATCGGAACACGCTACTGCGCCAACAACTGCCCCTACCACGCCCGACAGTTCAATTTCGCCGACCCGGAATTCCCCGAGCCGATGAATTCATACTTGAACCCGGATGTAACGGTTCGACGGCGCGGCGTTATGGAAAAATGCACTTTCTGCGTGCAGCGCATTGTCCACGGACGGCAGACTGCGTCAGCGGAAGGCCGTGAAGTTATGGACGGCGAAATTACTCCAGCGTGTGTGGCTGCCTGCCCATCCGGCGCATTGGTGTTTGGCAATCTCGCTGACCCGGAAAGCAAAGCGAGTCGCCTTTCGCGAAATGAACGCCAATATAAACTACTGGATGAGCTTGGAACAATGCCGAAGGTAACCTATCTCAAGGGAGGTGGAAGGAATGGCGGCTGAAATCAGATTATTCGGCAAAGCAAAAACCGCCGAGCATGAGCTTGAGGAAGAAGATCCAAAAGAACACCTCATGTTCGATCCCCGCCCGCGCGAGGAAATGAATCAGATGGTCATGGAGATGATGACCACCACCACCCGGAAATTTTGGATCTGGGCGATTGGCCTGGGCGGTGCTGTTGTGGTACTTCTGCTGGGAGCCTGGGGCTATATGATCAGCACAGGCATGTATGTAACCGGGCTGCGCCGGCCAATCTTCTGGGGCGTGTTTATTGTCACTTTTGTGTTCTGGATCGGTATCAGCCATGCCGGTACCTTCGTCTCGGCCATTCTGCGGGTTTTCAAGGCTGAATTTCGACGACCCTTCACTCGTGCAGCCGAATTAATGACCACCTTCGGGCTGGCAGCTGGCGCACTTTACCCACTGATCCACCTCGGCCGTGTTTGGGTCTTCTACTTCATGGTGCCTTACCCGAATGCCCGCTGGTTGTGGCCTAACTTCCGCAGTCCGCTGGTTTGGGACCTGCTGGCAATTACCACCTACCTGCTCAGCAGTACCATCTACCTCTTCCTGCCGCTGGTGCCAGACCTAGCCATGGCCCGCGACCGTACGACGGGAATCCGGCATACGGTTTACAAGCTCCTTGCATTGGGCTGGCGCGGTACAGAAGCAGAGTGGTTCCGGCTGCGTAAGGCGATTCAGATTTTTGCTTTTGCCATCATCCCGGTCATGTTCTCGGTACACACCATTGTGTCCTGGGACTTTGCCGTAAGTCAGGTAGCTGGTTGGCATTCGACGATCTTCGGGCCGTACTTTATCATCGGCGCCATCTTATCGGGCGTCTCGGCGGTGGTTACCATCTTGTTTATGCTGCGGTCCACCATGAAGCACATGCCGTACTTCATCCGCCCCGAGCACTTCGACGGCCTTGGAAAGCTCATCCTGATTTTTTCCATGTCCTGGGCATACTTCTTCTTCAACGATTACCTGCTCGGGTGGTACGGTGGCGAGGATGCAGTACGGAAGTTATTGACCGCCCATGCTTCAGGTCCAGCAGCCTGGATTTGGTATGTGATGCTCATTTGCAATATCGCCATCCCCTGGTTGACGTTATGGAATAAGAAAATCCGGCGTACGCCCTGGATCATGTTCATTATTACTCTGCTCATTAATGTAGGCATGTACGCGGAACGCTACACCATTATCCCCTTGACACTGGGTCACCAACGGACTCCGTTTGATTGGGGCGTGTACAACCCGCAGCCGATCGAAATCTCCATCGTTCTTGGAACCTTTGCCCTGTTTATGTTCCTCTACCTGGTCATGTCAAAGTTAATCCCGCTTATACCTGTCTGGGAAGTTCAGGAAGGGCAGATTGCGCACACCCTGCGCAAGGTTGGTAAAGCCGAAATTCCATCCGTCACCGAGTTAGAGTAGGAAAGGAGCGCAGCATGTATACAAAAGTCGTACATATGGCGCTATTCAAGGAAGAGCAGATCGATCATGCCGCCGAAGCTGTCTCCAAGTTGAGGGAACTGGGGGTAAATGACAAAGATATCTCCGTAATTTCGGGCATCCCGTACTCAGAGAAGATCCTTGGCCGCCCCATGAGCTGGACCAACGTTGGACGTATCGGCCTGGCGGGCGCAGTTGCAGGTTTCGTCATTGCCCTGGCGTTAAATTTCGGCACACCGTTTCTCTACCCGCTGCGGGTGGCAGACATGCCGATTATTTTCCCCATCCCCACCTCAATTGTCGTTACCTTCGAATTGACCATGCTTGGGCTCCTGATCAGTACATTCATCGGCGTGTTCGTTGAAACCATCACCCCCTCCTTTGGGCCAAAAGGATACCACCCCAAAGTCAGCGACGGTCATATCGCCGTGCTTTTCAGCGGTCCCATGGAGTTGGACCAGCAGTTCCACGCCACCTTCAACGAACTGGGTGCAAGCCTGGAGCATGACGTCGAACAGGAGAAGATGTGGCTATGATTAAACGCCTGATCATTTTGTTAGTCGTCCTGGCCAGTCCTCTGGCGCTTGGGCTGTTATTCACTTACGACGTGATCAAATTAGACTGGATCAGTTTCATGGAAATCCAGCAGTCGTACAACCCTCAGGAAGATCCTTTGCCCTTACCGGCACGCTCGGTGCCTATCCAGGGAGCCGCCTTCATACGTGAGCTGGGCGTGCCAGCCAATCCCGTTCCTGCAGATGATGTTTCCATCGCCCGCGGCAAAGAATCTTATGACGTCGCCTGTGCGCTTTGCCACGGACCGGAAGGTAAAGGGAATGGACCCTTCTCCGGCTTTCTCGTCCAATTTCCGCCTGTTAACCTGGTTGCAGCGGATGCCAACGCCCGCTCGATTTCGGATGGCGCTATCTTCCTGACCATTACGGATGGAATCGAGGGACGAATGCCATCCCTCAAGGAAAACCTGCCCACAGCCGAACTTCGCTGGGACGTGGTCAATTACCTGCGCTACCTGCAGCAAAACGCACAATAAAAGGCTGCATAAACGTCCGCTTTTATAAATCCCTCCCGAAAATAACGGGAGGGATTTATGTTTTCAATTCTGAACTCCAGCCGACACTGGCCAAACGATGGGTAATTTCCCATGATCTTTGTTTAGGAGGGATTATGGCTTGACTTCCCAGATCACCAGCGATTTACGGAACTCCTCGAATGAGGTGTGCTTAACCACATTTCCCTCGCAATCCACTACCCAGGCATAAAGCGTAGGTGCCCGGCCCTCAAACAGGGTCAAGAAGATCGGCAGGTGGATATCGCGGGATTGGTGGAATTTGATTGGATACCCCAGCCGATTTGGACCCCAATCGGCCAATTCCGCCGAGGTCGAAACGTATACTTCGCAAAATTCAATGCCCATCTGATTGATGACCGTTACTGTCTTTCCCCCAAACTGCAGCAATACAACCAGGATGATGACCCCAGCAATAATCCATTTCCATTTTTCGCGAAGGAAATCCTTCATTCCTACCTCCCTGGTAAAAAAATCGCTGCTTTTGATTCTACCATTTTGCCGCACCTAACAGACCGAAATTCTATTTTTTTTACGCCCAATCAACCCATTTGTACCCTACCAATCGCCATCATTTTTGATGTCTGGCGAACCCGTATGCTATAATTTTTCCCCAGAAAGGGTGTATTTATGCTGCAGAAATTTGTGCGGATACTGGGGGGTGACCCCAATAAAAGAGAAATTGAACGGTTAACCACGCGCGCTGAGGAAATCAACGCCCTCGAGCCCGGGATTGAAAAGTTAAGTGACGCAGCGTTGAGGGCAAAAACGGACGAATTCAAGGCGCGTTTAGCCGAAGGCGAAACCCTCGATGACATTCTTCATGAGGCATTTGCAACCGTCCGAGAAGCCAGCAAGCGCACCATTGGTCTGCGCCATTATGAAGTGCAGTTGATTGGCGGCATGGTACTTAACAACAGCACCATTGCTGAAATGCGTACTGGCGAAGGAAAAACACTGGTTGCCACACTTCCCCTTTATTTGAATGCTTTAACCGGCCGCGGGGTTCATCTGGTTACGGTCAATGACTACCTGGCCCGGCGCGATGCACGCTGGATGGCGCCGATCTACAACCTGCTCGGAATGAGTGTTGGTGTCCTGCAGATGGCAGCCCGAACGGAAAACGGTCGGAAGGCCTTTATCGTCGATCTTGAGAAAGAATCTCCCTTCGAGGACCAGCACCAGCTGCGGCTGGTTGACCGCTTTGAAGCTTACCAGGCTGATATTACTTACGGTACCAACAGCGAATTTGGCTTCGATTATTTGCGCGATAACCTGACCAACCGTCTGGCAGATCGTTCGCAGCGCGGGCACTATTACGCCATAGTCGATGAGGTGGACAACATTCTCATCGATGAAGCGCGTACCCCGTTAATCATTTCCGGTCCGGCTGCCGATGACGCGGAGTGGTACGTCAAGATGGCCCAGGTGGTGCGGGCGCTTAACCCAGAGGATTATGAGATCAATGAACGCGACCGCCAGGTGACGCTGAGCGAGGTCGGACAGGCGCATGTCGAAGTTATGCTGGATATGTCGCTTGGCGACCCGGAACGCCCGGAGGACATTTCTCCGGAACAAGCACGAACACTGGGCTACCTGGAGCAAGCACTGAAGGCGCAGTTCCTTTACAGGAGAAACAAGGATTATTTGGTCCAGGCCGGCAAGGTCGTGATTGTTGACGAGTTCACAGGCCGTCTGATGCCAGGACGCCGTTGGTCTGAAGGTCTGCATCAGGCAGTTGAAGCCAAGGAAGGCGTGAAGGTTGAACCGGAAAGCGTTACTTACGCCACCATCACCATCCAGAATTACTTCAGAATGTATGAAAAGCTGGCTGGCATGACTGGTACTGCCCTTACCGAGGCGGAAGAATTTGACAAGATTTATAAACTGAATGTTTTGCCCGTCCCAACCAACCTGGAATACAACGTCATCCGCCCCAACCCGACGCTGCAAGAAGTGAATGATAAGGATGAGGCTGGATATAAATTTACTTACTATGCCCACAAAGACAACCCTGGAAGCCCGGTATTTTGGAAACGCAAGGATTATCCGGATGTTATTTTCAGGTCGGAAGAGGCCAAAATCCGTGCCATTACCCAGGAGATTATTCGGTATCACGTGATCGGGCGGCCGCAGCTGATTGGTACCACATCGGTTGAACATTCTGACCGGTTATCGCTGCGCCTCCAGCCAGAGCTCCTGCGGCGGCTGGCTCAAACCATGCTGATCCGTAACTCCTGGCTGAAGAAGAACAACCGTGAGGAAAGCGAAATCTCCATCCCGGAACTGCAATTCTTGTATAAGCCGCTTCCTGACCTCAACACCGGCGAACTGCGGCAATTTGCCCGCACGGTCGACATGGGATCCATCAATCCTGAAGATCCGGGTAATCTTGAACGGCTTTTACCTCTACTTGGGCTGAACAGCGAAGATGCGCCACGGCTGGTGAAAGTTTTACAGGCGGGAGTCGATCACAGAGTATTGAACGCCCGCAAGCACGATGAGGAATCTCAAATCATTGCGGATGCAGGTGCTTTCGGTGCCGTCACAATTGCCACCAACATGGCTGGCCGCGGCGTCGACATAAAGCTTGGCGGCGAATTAAATGAGACTCTCACCAATTCAGTCATCCGTGTTTTGAATCGCCCGGGGTTGGAACCGTATGAAATGACCAACCAGGAAAGGCGAGCTGCCTTGCTGCGTCTAAGCGAGGAAGATTACAGCATTTACGCTGAGGATGTGCATGCCTTCCTGCAGTATATGGATGAGATGGACAAGGTGCGCGAGCTGGGCGGCCTGCATGTAATCGGTTCTGAACGCCACGAGGCACGCCGTATCGATAACCAGCTGCGTGGGCGGGCTGCCCGACAGGGTGACCCCGGTTCATCGCGCTTCTACCTCTCGCTTGAGGATGAGCTCATGCGTCTGTTCGGTGGTGAGCAGGTTGAAAACATGCTTAAACGTCTGAATATCGACGAGAGCCTGCCGATCGAAAATAATCTGGTCGCCAAACTGGTCGAGCAATCTCAAACGCGCGTAGAAGGCACCAACTTTGATGTCCGAAAACATCTTCTTGAATACGACGATGTGCTCAATATGCAGCGCAAGCGCATCTACCAGCAGCGTGACCGCGTATTCACAAAAGAGGACCTGCGCGAGGATGTTGATGAGATGCTGCAGACGGAACTGCACTCGCGCGTATCAGCCGTCGCCGGGGATGAGGAAGGCCCATGGAAATTATTGGCCTACCTTGAAGAAATCCAACCACCCATGGATATTGAGGGGATCGTTACCCCATCCTTTACACAGCACCTGTTAATTGATGACCTGCGCAATACACTGAAAGCCGACACCGTAAATGCGGCCCAGCTGCGCAATGCACTACTGACCCTGGCAGGCAATTCCCTTGAAGCCGAACGCAGTCACCTGATGAAATCTGCGGCATCTCTGCTGGATCGCGCCGAGGAGACCGTCAATCAGGCTCGTGAGGAGCGGTTCGAAATTCTGGACAACTTCTTCCAGGGGCTCCCGGATCGGGTCGAAGAAGCCGGAGGAAGCCTGCGCCCTCAGGAATTATTGGATGAACTTTCTGGATTGGTGCGCATCCCCCTAAAACTCACATCGGACGATATGCGGCGTTTAGCCAGCGGCGATGACGGGGTTGGTGATGTATTGCACGACCAGGTGGAAAATACCCTGCTTCAGGTAAACCTGGCACGGTTGATCGGCACCCTGCAGCGGCGTGTCGAGGATCTAGACCTTCGCCCGTCACAGTTCCAGGGAATGGATTGGAATGACGTTGCCAACGAGATTTTGAATCGCCTGGATGCCTTGTTAGCCCGCCGAACCGAAAAACTTTCCGCTCCAGGCGGTCAGATTGATACTGACCTTGAAACTGCTTTCGAAAAGGTCGGCGAGTCTATGGTCAATATCGACCAGAATATTCGGGCTTTGATGGGGCTGCTAACCATCATGGTGCGCGGGACACGCGTCAGCTTCGACCCCCGAACTCACCGCCGTGGACAACAGCAGGTCGTCCGGTTGACTTTCTTCTTCCATGCCGCCAAATTGATTGCAGACCGTGAACCTGGCGAACTGGAACAGTATATCTTAGACCATTTGCAGAAGGCCCAGGAAAGCCAAAAGATCATGTGGGGCCGCTTCGAAGTCTCCCGCCTGGTTGCCAGCGAGGTCACCCTTTCGCAATTGGAACAAACTGTCCAGCAAAGGCTGAAGGAAGCAATGGGCGTGGAGCGGTTCGAAGAATTGGCGCGAACCCCTGTCCGAGAAGTTTCGCCTGAGGATCTGGAAAAAGCTGTCGGTGTCCTCGGTACCCGTCTGCAGAACGAAATTTATCGCGATGTCCTGCTCAATACGATTTCCAGCCTGTGGGTCGAATATCTGACCCGGGTGGATGCCCTGCGCGTTTCCATTGGGCTGGAAGCTTTCGCTCAGCGTGACCCGCTGGTTCAGTACAAATCCAAAGCCTCAGAGATGTTCCAGACTTTGCTGACAGAGATCCGCAGCGGCGTGGTGGGACGCATGCTCACCTACCAGCCTCGACGCCAGGCTGGCGCTGCAGTGGAGAAAGAGCGAGAGGATACCCCAGTTCCAGCAGGTTCCCCTGTCCAGAATGAGGACACAGCTTCTGAAAGCCGTTCAGACCGGAAAAAGAAGCGGCGCCGTCATTAATTTTGCATCATCACACAGGTTTTACGCGCAAATTCTTTGATTCTGCTATGCTCTGGACATAAATCAGGTATAATGGTATGGTTTGACATCCCCTAACAGGGTTGTCAATGTTTTGCCTTCACTCTTTAAAGGAGTGAATATCTCTTTTCACTATTGGAGTACTAGATCGTATGGACCAGAATGATGCCCAACTCGAGCAGGGGGCAGCGCCCGAGAATGACCAGGTAGAGAACAATTTCGCTTCCTTGCTGGAACAAGAAGACAACACCATTGATTTCCCCAAAGCGGGGGAAATCCGCTCAGGCATGATCGCCAGCATCTCACCTGGACAGATTCTCGTGAGCGTTGGGACTAAGTCGGAAGGGATCATCAACGGCCGCGAATACGAAGCCATTCCTGCCGAAGAACTTGCTGAATTGCAAGTGGGCCAGGAAGTACCCGTCTTTGTAATCAATCCTGAAGATTCTAGCGGGAACGTCGTCCTCTCATACGTCCGCGCCCGCGAGGAAATGAGTTGGAAGGACGCCGACGGCCTGATGGATTCAAAGGAATCGTTCCACAGCAAGATCGTCGGCTACAACAAGGGCGGTTTAATTGTGCCGGTCGGCGGCCTGCGCGGCTTTGTGCCCGCATCGCAGGTCAGCCTGTCCCGCAGGGTCGCCATGACTGGCGATACCCCCGAGCAGCGCTGGAGCAAAATGATTGGCGAAGAAATTGACGTGTGCGTCATCGAAGTTGACCGCGAACGCCGCCGCCTGATCTTATCTGAGCGCCAGGCCAGCACTGAAACCCGCGAGTCGATCAAGGAACGCGTCATTGACGATCTGCATGAAGGCGAGATTCGCAGCGGGCGGGTTACCAGCCTGGCTGAGTTCGGCGCCTTTGTGAACATCAGCGGTGCCGACGGTCTTGTACACCTTTCCGAAATCTCCTGGGACCGCATTCAACATCCCAGCGAAGTCCTGAAAGTCGGGCAGGAAGTCAAAGTAAAGGTAATTTCTATCGACCGCGACAAGAAACGCATCGGCCTATCAATCCGCCAGTTGCTCGAGGATCCCTGGAGCAGCAGAGCAGCAAAATACCAGGTTGGCCAGTTAATTGAAGGCACCATTACGCGCCTTACCAAGTTCGGCGCTTTCGCCCGCATCGAAGATGATATTGAAGGTCTGATCCACATTTCTGAAATCCACGACAAGCGCATCGAGCATCCCAAGGACGTCCTTAAGGAAGGCGATGTGGTTACCTTGCGCGTGATTAAGGTTGATCCGGATAACCACCGTATCGGTCTGAGCCTGCGCCGTGTCGAGTCGATGGCCTACGCAGACATGGACTGGGAATCACTCGAGGGTGTACTCGGGGAATCGGAACAACCTGAAGTCAAAGATGAAATGCCAGCCAGCCCTGAAGCAGAAACTCCTGCCAGCCCGGAAACAGAGACCCCGGCTAGCCCGGAAGAAGAAGCACCGGCTGAGTCTGAAGAAGAAACCAAGTAATTCAAATCTCACACGGAACCAGACAAAGCGCACCTTTCGGGTGCGCTTTGTGTCCCCCCTCTGATGCATAGAATGCCCCTGATAATCGACGCACACCAGGATATTGCCTACAATATGTATTCGTTTGGTCGGGATTACCGCGAATCCGCGCTGGTAACCCGCGCGCGGGAGCTCGGGACTCGCATCCCCGAACTTCAGAATGGGCAATCCACGCTTGGCTGGCCGGAATACCAGGCAGGCAAAATTGCATTGATTTTCGCAACGCTCTTTGTTCTGCCGCGGAAATACAAGTCCAACGAATCGGAACGTGTTGACTTCGCCACAATTGATGAAGCCTACCGCCTGACCAGGAATCAGATGGACATTTACCAGCGTTTGGTGAATGAATCTCCTGAAAAATTCGTACTGGTCAAGGATCAGTCTGGATTGAAACGCCACCTCGCAGCCTGGGAGCAGGATCCCGCAATACCTCACCCCGTCGGTCTCGTGCTGAGCATGGAAGGTGCTGAGGGCATTTCGGGACCGGCAGAACTGGAAGAATGGTGGAGTGAAGGCCTGCGCCTGATGGGTCCTGTTTGGGCAGGCACAAGATACTGCGGCGGAACCTATGAAGGCGGCAAGTTTACTTCTGAGGGTTTTCAACTGCTAGAAAATATGGCGGAATTGGGCTATACTCTGGATATCGCCCATATGCGGGAAGAAGCTGCACTCCAGGCATTGGACCGTTATCCGGGCGCCATTATCGCAAGTCATTCCAATGCAAGAGCCTTATTGAAAGAAGACCCTACGCACCGCCACCTGCCGGATGACGTAATTCAGCGTCTGGTGGAGCGGGATGGGGTGATCGGCATCGTACCATTCAACCGTTTCTTGCTTTCTGGTTGGAAAAATACCGACTCACGAGAGCTTGTCAGGTTGAAGATGGTGGTGGATCACATCGATCATGTTTGTCAGCTGGCTGGCGACGCAAAACACGTTGGACTGGGCACCGATTATGATGGCGGTTTTGGCTGGCCTGCCATCCCGTTGGAATTGAATACGATTGCAGACCTGCAAAAATTGAGTGAGCCTTTGATGGAACGCGGATACTCTGAGCTAGACATCGACGACATCTTCTACCGCAATTGGCAGCGGCTGTTGGAGCAGACCTTACCCGCATGACCTTGACCAGTAATGTTAAGCCAACCGTAGTACCCCAACCCGCCTGGAAAACGCCGGCTAAACCACCCATTTCGCCACGCCGCATTCGCACCGGACTGGCACTCACCCTGAGCGGTTTGGTAATTTTCTTAATCGGTGCACGTCCCGGTATATTCGGCCTGGATCGCAGCCCGGTTATTGGGTTTATTCAAATTGCAGTTTTCCTTGTAGGTCTGGCAGGGGTCTGCCTGGGCGGTTACATCAGCCTGATGGCACTCTGGCGAGACCGGCAGACCAGCATTTCAGCCGATATCGGCTTGCGGCTTGTTGCCACCGGCTATGTGATTGCAGTTTTTGCTGCCATGGCGGATATTTTTGGTTTCGGCAGCCACCCCTTTCCGGGTGTGCCCTACTTCGGCGCATGGCAGGCACTTGGAGTCGAAATTGGTCAGGCGGTAATTGCTTTGGGTTTCTTATTGCTCGTTCCACTGCATTATAAGTCTCAGGATACCGAGCATACGCCCGAAGTCCACTAACCTACCGCTTTCAGACAAACCCAAATCACCGTTGTCGCGTAGGAATAGCGTGGGTTGACCGTAATTATGTGTCATGTTATATTGACTTTTGAGGAAATTTAAGCATGAGTGATTCATCGGAAACGAAATTTCCGTTCCCGAGTGACCCGGAAAATTTAGCGGAAACACCTGAAGCGCTGTCAGAGAAACCCCGGCGCAGTGCGTTTGAGGTTTGGGATCGGATTGTACACATGGGTTTTGGTGAGATCGCGCTGCGGATCGGCGCAGGTCTGGCATCGATTGCCCTCATCTTAATGGTTGTTTGGGTAATGAATACGTTCTACCTGAAAGGGTCTGTAAAATCTCCACAGACCAGCGCTGCAGCCTCGAACGAACCAACCCCCACACCGGTGGTCAAACCGCCCATGTTCGAAGCACCGAACGCGGTTGCCAACGTCAATGGCATTGTACGTGAAGTTGAACTGCATACGACTCTGCCTTCCCGTCCGCGTTTCGAGATGAGCACCTACGTGGTGCAAAAAGGCGACAATATTTACGATATTGCCGACCGCTTCGACCTCAATCCTCGTTCATTGATGTGGAGCAACCCAACCAAAATTCCAGATGCCAAGCTGATACAGCCCGGTATGGAACTGGAGATCCCGCCGGTGGACGGCGTGGTTTATGAATGGCATGAAGGCGACGGCCTGAACGGCGTGGCTGAGTTCTATCAAGTTTCCCCGCAGGATATCATCGATTGGCCGGGTAACAGTATGACGGTTGAATCGGTGGGGGATTTATCAAATCCGAAAATCGAGCCGGGCACCATGATTTTCGTTCCCGGCGGGATTGGCCAGTTCGTCAACTCGACATTGTCCGGCGTGACGCGTGAAAACCCGGCAGCCGCCAGGTCCTTTGGCCCGGGGTACTGCGGTACCGTTTATGACGGTGCCATGGGCTCGAACACGTTTGTCTGGCCTGCAGCTACCACGTATATCTCAGGTTATACATACGATCCCGACATCAACCACCTGGCCATTGACATCGGTGGTTCAGTGGGAGTGGGTATCTATGCCTCAGACAGTGGCGTGGTAGTGTACTCCGGATGGAACGATTTTGGTTACGGCTACCTGATCGTAATTGACCACGGCACCGGCTGGCAAACGTATTACGCGCACTTGAGTTCGCTCAATGTAGGCTGCGGGCAATCGGTTTATCAGGGAGATCTGATCGGCCTGATGGGTTCGACCGGTAATTCGACCGGACCGCACCTGCACTTCGAAATGCGCAGCGATGTATTCGGCAAAGTCAACCCCTTGAATTTTGTTTCGCCGTAATTTCGACAAGCAACAGAAATTAACCTCGAGTTGGGGTGCAGCGCTGCACCCCTACTATTTTTATATTAAATTTTCAACCTCTTTCCGCGCCCGGGTAAAGAATTCCCCCAGGGTGAGGTTTCCCAGATTCTCGCCTGACCGCGCCCTTACGGATACCATCCCGCTGTCCACCTCTTTGTCCCCAATGATCAGCATGAAAGGGATCTTCAGGTTTTGCGCATCACGGATTTTTGCCTGCATGCGCTCATTGCGTTCGTCAAGGTCAACCCGCAGGCCGGCTTCTTGCAATTTTGCCTTAACCACGGCGGCATAATCCAGATGCCTGTCAGCAATCGGAATCACGACAGCCTGTACAGGTGCCAGCCAAACCGGAAAAGCACCCGCATAATGCTCAATCAGCACGCCCATAAAACGCTCCATTGAACCAAGCAATGCCCGATGCACCATATAAGGCCGGTGCGCCTGACCATCCTCACCGATATACTCCAGGCCAAACCTCTCTGAAAGATTGAAGTCAAATTGAATCGTGCTCAACTGCCATTCACGTCCCAGGCCATCGATCATTTTCAAATCGATTTTTGGCCCGTAAAAAGCTGCTCCGCCCTCATCCAGGTCATAAGGTAAACCTGCCCGCTGTAAAGCCTGGCTCAGTGCATCGGTAGCGGCATCCCAATCTTCCACCTCCCCCGCAAACTTATTCGGATCACGGGTTGAAAGGTAAGCATGGAATTTTTCCAACCCAAAGTGACGCAAAATATGCAGGCAAAAATTAAGCGTCCGATCAATCTCCTCAGGCATCTGGTCTGGTCTGCAGAAAATGTGCGCGTCGTCCTGCGTGAATCCGCGAACCCGCAGCAATCCATGGAGCACGCCCGAGCGTTCATACCGGTAAACTGTACCCCATTCAGCTATGCGAATAGGTAGTTCGCGGTACGAATGTGTCTTGCTCTTATAAATCTCAATATGGAACGGGCAATTCATCGGCCTAGCATAATACGCTTCATCATCAATTTGCATGGGCGCGTACATATTATCCTTGAACCAGTTCAGATGCCCGCTGATCTGCCACAGCGCAGCCCGGCCGATATGCGGTGAATAAGCAAATACGTAGCCGTGTTTGAGATGTTCATTCTTGCAATATTCCTCGGCCAAGTGACGAACCATGGCGCCATTTGGGTGCCACAGCACCAAGCCAGGGCCTACCTCTGAATTGATGGAGAAAAGGTCAAGGTCACGGCCCAGCTTACGATGATCGCGCCGCCGTGCTTCCTCCAGCCGCCACAGGTATGCATCCAATTCTTCCTTCGAGGTCCAGGCTGTGCCATAGATCCGCTGCAGCATGGGCCGCTTCTCGTCGCCGCGCCAGTACGCACCCGCGATATTTAGTAGGCGTACCGCCTGGGGATTGATCTGAGACATATTCTCAATATGCGGTCCGCGGCACAGGTCAACAAAATCGTCCGACTCATAAATTGAAATTTCAGGCAGTTCACCAATCGGGTTGCCATCTTCATCGACGTTCCCCCGCTCAAGTCCATCAATTAATTCCAGCTTGTAAGGCTGGTCTGAAAAGATATCGCGGGCTTGACCGGCAGAAACGCTCTTTTTAATAAAAGCTGCGCCGCTGGCGAGGATGCTGCGCATTCGTTTTTCAATCTCGTCCAGATCTTCAGGCAGTAAGGGGCGCGGCAGGTCAAAGTCATAGTAGAAGCCATCCTCAATCGGCGGACCAATGGCAATTTTTGCATCCGGAAAATGCTGCAATACCGCTTCAGCCATAACATGTGCACATGAATGGCGAATCCGGTATAGCAAGGATTGCCGGTACTCGAATGATTTATCTATGTCTGCCATAATTACCTCCATCGATCTTGATGCAGAGATCCAAGAATAAAAAAACGCCTGCCCTCACTGGGGCAAGCGTTTCGGCTCGCGGTTCCACCCAGGTTCGCTGCCGTGGGCAGCGATCTCGTGGTGACGGATAACGGTGTCTGCCGTGTTCCCTAAGAAGGAGGATGCCTTTCTTTCAGGTTGCCGCTCGCAGGTGGTTTTCGCAGGTTTTGGCACTGCAGGATTTTCAGCCTTGCATCCTGCTCTCTGTTAGCCTTTTCCCAGTTACTCGTCCTGGTCAGTGCGTTTAATTAATTAATGATTATAGCCACCTGTTGAAGCAAATTCAACCCTCAGTTCCCGGCTGCCTGCATTTCCTTCTGGATCTGCCTGCCCAGCCGCAGCACCGCTTCAGCAAATATATCCATATCCTCTTTGCGGCTGCGCTGATTGGTGTTTGCCACCCGTAATCCATAAATGCTGTTGAGCGTGGTGTACGATGGAACGGCCACGCCGCTCTCATGAATCCGAATCAGCAGCTCCCGGTTGAGTGTATTCAAAGTTTCCAGGTCCATTCCGCCTGGATTATAGCGGAAACAGGCTATGTTTAATGGTGCGGGGGCGATCATTTCAAGCAGCGGTTCCCGATTAATGAGTTCCACCAAATACCGCACCTGGGTGACATTCTGGTCCATCATTCGGCCGAACTTGCGGATGCCCTGTTCCTTCAGCATCATCCAGGCTTTGAGCGATCGGAAGCCGCGTGAAAGCTGCACGCCGAGATCCGAGAACCACAAAGCACCGCCTGCCAGCCCTCGGTCTGCATGGGCCAGGTACTCCGGGGTTTCTGCGAAAGCATTGCGGTGCAGCTGTGGATCGCGCACCAAAGCACACCCAATCTCATAGGGCATATACATCCACTTATGCATATCGATCGCGACCGAATCAGCCCGCTCCATTCCAGTAAACAAGGGGCGTAGTTTTTCCGAAGCAGACGCGACCCCACCAATAGCGCCGTCGACATGGAACCATAAGTCTTCGCGTTGGCAGAAGTCTGCCAGAGCCTGGAGGTCATCAATGGCGCCGGTATTCACCGTGCCTGCATTACCCACCACCAGGATTGGTTTCATCCCATCCGCGCGATCCTGTTTGACAATCGCCTCGAGCGCTTGAATGTCAATTTCAAACCGGTCATTAACTGGAATGGTGCGAAGCGCCTGGCTGCCCAATCCCAACAGTTCAACGCCTTTTTTGATGCAGGAATGGGTCTCGACCGAAGCATAGACAGTCATGCAGCTGGAACCGCATTGCAGGCCCTCCTTCCGGACATCAAAACCAGCTTTGGCAGACCGCGCTACTGCCAGACCAACCAGATTGGCCATTGAACCGCCGGTTACCAGCAGTCCTGAGGTTCCCTCTGGGAGTCCGACTAGTTCGCGCATCCATTCAACTACCTGCTTCTCGACATAATTGGCAATATGGTCGCCGCCTCCGACGTTCGGGTTCATCGCGGAAGCCAGCATTTCTGCCAGCATACCGGTTGCCGACCCGGTCCCAATCACCCAGCCCCAGAACCGGGGATGAATATTTCCCATCGGGTTAGGGAGGATATGCTCCAGAAATTCCGAATACACTTCCTCAACCGGCTGCGGGTCAAGCGGCAGCGGCTGGTTCAAAGAGTCTTTGTCCATCGTGGAGATGGGATGCCAGACCGGACGCTCACGAACACCCTGCAGATAATCCATCATGTCATCCACCATTCTGTGTCCAAGGTGGCGCATTGCGTGCCAATCCTGGGGATCCAGGGTCTCTTCATCGAGATTATCGTCTTCAGCCATTTCAGGTCCTCAATTTCCGCCAGAGATAGGCCAGTCAACAAACAAAAACAGTAAGGATGATGGGCTTGCAGCCTTATCTGCCTCCTGCTAATGTTGACAATTGTAATCCATATTTCTCAAATTCTCGGACTCAGCGGTTAAACAAAAAGCCGGCATCAAGCCGGCGAATGGTGGGCGGTATAGGACTCGAACCTACGACCTCTGCGATGTCAACGCAACGCTCTAACCAACTGAGCTAACCGCCCAAATTCTAACGGTCGAAATTATAACCGAAGGTGGAGTGTTTTGCAAGAACTTGAAGCCTCCGTGCTGCGCGTCAAGATCGCAAGATTCACCGCTTTCCGTATGTGGAGTTATGGTATAATCCGCACGCTTGGTGCGGCAGACGCACCAGTTTTCGGAGAGGTAGCGTAGTTGGCCTAACGCGCGCGCCTGGAAAGCGCGTATACCGCAAGGTATCGCGGGTTCGAATCCCGCCCTCTCCGCCTCACTTTGAATGTTCGGCTGCGGGGTGAAACACCTCTGGCTTTTTCCAACCTGCGTTATTCCAGGTCGCATTTCAAACCTTCGAGTTATTAACCCAGAACCAACCTGGTCCTTCAGCAAATCCATTGAAACCATTTTCAGTGGGATTTTCTTAGTATTAGTTAATCCAACCACGCATGGATGGATGTATATTTATTGTTGATAATTATTGTAATAATTATGACGCGGGATGAACAGCTTTGGGAGGGCAGGCATGCCACAATCTATTCGCACGATAATCGTCGGCGGCGGACAATCGGGGCTGGCGGTCAGTTATTTTCTCAGGCAAGCGGGGCGCGAACATCTCATCCTGGACAAGGCCCCCCAAGCCGCCGACTCCTGGCGCAGCCAGCGCTGGGATTCGTTTACGCTGGTCACACCTAACTCGGCATTCCGGCTGCCAGGAGCTGAATATTCAGACTCTGACCCTCATGGATATATGGGACGGGCTGAGATTTTGCAGCGTTTCGAAAATTACATCGAGAATAACCAACTGCCGGTTTCATTGGGTGTAACCGTAGAGGCTGTCCGCCGTGCAGATAATAACGGTAAATACATGGTTCAAACATCCCATGGCGAATTCTTGGCCCAAAATGTTGTAGTGGCGAACGGCTGGTTTCGAGGCGGAAAAATACCGGGATTCAGCCAGAAAATTCCTTCCTCAATCACCCAGGTGCATTCTGATGCCTACCGCAACCCTCAGAGCCTGCCCCCGGGAGCTGTCCTGGTCGTCGGGTCAGCCCAATCCGGAGCGCAGATCACCGAGGAGTTATACCAGGCGGGTCGAAAAGTTTTCCTGGCTACCGGTGGTTCACCGCGGGTGCCCAGGAGGTACAGAGGGCAGGATATCTTTGACTGGTTGTATCAGGCGGGGTTTTTTAATCGCCCGATCGAGATGTTCACCAACTTATCCAATCGGACCTTTGT
>CAYPJS010000019.1:0-33176 GCA_964411135.1 uncultured Anaerolinea sp. | reverse complement strand
CTTAAAATACGCAACTTTTCTTGGCGGATCGAATATTGATGAAGCAAATGGTATAGCAGTCCAGGGTGATATGGCTTTTGTGGTGGGAAATACATATTCTGATGATTTCCCTTTAACCGGAGGGAGAATTGGGGCAAATGATGCCTTTTTTGTGGCTCTAAATTCAACAGTAACCGATATGATATATTCGAAGCTTCATGGTGGTACAGATGATGATTTTGGTTATGGGATTGATGTTGAATCCGGTTTTGCCTATATAACCGGAACTACATTTTCAAGTGATATTCCAGGTGGGTATACAAAATCGATGAAAGGGTTTGCGGCGAAATTCGACTCAAGCGGGAACCGGCTTTATGGTAGTGTATTTGGTGGTCGATTTGCAGATGCTGCTTATGCTATTAGCGTCAGTGGAGGGAATGCTTATATTACGGGCGAATCGGATTCTCCGGATTTGGGCGGTGGGACGAATCCTGTGAAAGACATTGATGATGCCTATGTGGTCAAGCTCGGGCCAGTAGGCAATAAATTATTCGGGTTTATGATTGGCGGTACCCAATTCGACAGGGGGGATGCAATTTCGGTTGACTCCACTGGACGATCGGTTATTGTTGGCTCCACAAATTCGCCTGATCTACCAGTAAATGAAGGTGTTTATAAGGGTTCTAATGATGCCCTAGTAGCTGTGTTAAATCCTGAAGGTACTGCTTGGGAATATGTGACGTACCTGGGTGGAACCGGGAATGATAGAGCATTTGGCGTTTCACAGGATTTTGATCACGGGATCCAATTGGTCGGGATTACCAATTCCGTTGATTTCCCGGTCACTTCTGATGCATTTCAGGAATCATTAGGTGGTACATCGGATGCATTCGTTGGAAGGTATGATCTAAGTGGCACCGAACCAGGGCATCTAGACTATTTAAGTTACTTAGGTGGTTCAAGCGATGATCAAGCCCGCGCCATCGAGGTTGACCTGTACGGGTACTCTTACATCGCGGGCACAACAACCTCCAGCGATTTTCCCACCACGCCTGGTGCATACGACACTCTCCTTGCCGGCTCCCAGGATGGGTACCTGGCGAAAATGTCCATCGGGCCGATTCCCAGCATCGTCATCGAAAAGCATACCAACACTGCAGATGCTGACCTGGCGCCTGGCCCGACCATACTTTATGGCGGAATGGTCAACTGGACTTATTTGATTCTCAACACCGGGCCGGTCACCTTGTCTCAGGTGGCAGTGGATGATAATGACCCCCTTGTGGTGCCAATTTGCCCAAAGAGTTCGCTGGCAGTCGGTGAATCGATGACCTGCACCGCAACGGGTACCGCCATCGCAGGTCAATACAGTAATATCGGCAGCGTCCAGGCGGTTCCGCCGGTGGGACCAATGGTTAGCGACAGCGACCCAAGCCATTACTTTGGTGCGCTGCCCTCCATTAGCATTGTTAAAAAGACCAACGGGGTGGATTCAACCCAGCCCGGACAGGATATTCTGGTCGGAAGCACGGTCAATTGGACGTATGAGGTAACCAATTCGGGGAATGTCTCTTTGGGCAGTGTCTTGGTATCTGACAGCGATGAATCCCTGACAGTCGTTTGCCCGAAAACAACCCTTGCGGCTGAAGAAATGATGACCTGCAATGCCCAGGGTATTGCGGTGGGTGGGAATTATTCAAACACGGCTACGGTCACCGCCACCCCGCCAGATTCGCTGCCGTCAGTCTCAGACTCGGAGTCTGATTACTATCACGGCGTCGGACCAGACATTATGATCACCAAGGATATTTCTCTGGATGGGGGCACTTCCTGGTTATTGGCGGATGCCGCACCATCTCCAAAATTATTGTCAGGTTACAACCCGAATTACCGCATCACGGTAACCAACAACGGGGATACGAACCTCTCGAATATTATGGTGACAGACGCGGACCTTGATCTGAGTACCTGCACCTTCAGTACATCTCTTATTAAAGATGCTGTGACTTCCTGTATTATTTCCATTCCATGGACTCCTGGGCAGAATGATAATACGGCCAGCGTTTCTGCAAGTTACACCGATACGTTTGGGAATACCCAGCAGGTGAGCGATTCCAACTCGGCGTCTTATTTTGGCGTGCAGACAGGTTTGACGATCCTCAAAGAAATCTCGCTGGATAATGGGGTAACCTGGCTGGATGCGGATACTCCCGGCGGTTTGACGCTGCTCAGTACAGGCTTTGCCCCGAAATACCGGATTACCCTGCAGAATACCGGGAATGTCCCCCTGGATGTCGCGCTGAATGATCCAACCGTTAGCCTGCCTGGTATTTGTAAATCCGGAATTTTGCAACCGGATGATCTGACCCCGGGGGGGAGCGACCAACGCGTGTGTGAAACGACCGCCGCTTGGGCAGCCGGTACGCGTACAAACACTGCCACAGCAACCTCCTCATTTTCCGATGATGCCGGTCACGCAAGCCCAATTACTATCACCGAGTCGGCAAGCTACTTCGGTGCGAGTCCGATGCTTAGCATGGAGTTGGAGGTCTCGATTAATGGCGGGACAACCTGGATCCCGGCAGATTCTGCACCAGGGCCATCTCTGCTTAGTGGAACAAACCCGCAGTACCGGCTGACCCTTACCAATTCTGGCAATGTTCGTATTGAAAACATCCTGGCCATTGACGACGAACTGCCTCTAACAGGCTGCGATGTGCCAATTTCGCTCAATGCTGGAGCCCAAACATCTTGTACGGTTACAAAAACCTGGAGCAGTGGTCAGCACCATTATTCCGTTTCTTCGGCGGCTTCCTTTACAGACTCATCAGGTAATTTATGGACATCAAATCTGGCGGATGATGTCAATTATTTTGGTGCTGCACCAGGCCTGAACCTTTCCAAAGACGTTTCAGTGGACGGAGGGGGTAACTGGCTGCCGGCCGATTCAGCACCGGGGCCGTATCTGCTAAATGGGATTGTGGCACCACAATACCGCCTGACCCTGACAAATTCCGGAAACGTTGACCTGCCAGCCACGATTTCGGATCCCGCCCTCACGCTGCCGCCAGAATGCAGCACGGGCGTCATAGCGGCGGGTTTATCGCGCCAGTGCACCGTGACCGGTGTTTGGGCTCCTGGCAGCCGTTTAAATACTGCCCAGGCATCCTCCACATATACAGATACAGCTGGAACACAACGAATTGTTTCTTCCGATAATTCGGCCTATTATTTCGGGGCGATCCCTCAGATTGATCTTGAGGAATTTGTCTCGGGTGATGGCGGTGCTACCTGGCAGGACGCAGACTCGACTCCGGGGCCGTACTTGCTGTCAGGCAGCAACCTGCAATTCAAATTGGTGCTGGATAACACCGGGAACGTTGATGTTTCCACCCTGGCCTGGAATGATCCCGGGTTGAACCTTACCTCATGTTCGCTGCCAGGCTCATTGACCCCATCCGCAGAGCCGGTCGTCTGCATTGTCACTGGTACTTGGGCTTCCGGCCAGGTCAGTTTCACAGCCTCAGCCAGCGCAGCTTACCTTGACACTGCCGGTCACACCGCAACGCCCGCCGACAGTGACCAAACCCATTATTTTGGCGCGGCACCTGGTGTATCAATAACCAAGAATACAAACGGTTTGGATGCAAATACAGAACCTGGGCCTTATATTCTGGTTGGCGATCAAGTTACGTGGACATACGAGATCACTAACACAGGAAATGTACCGCTTACAGCAATCAATGTCTCGGACGATAATGGAACCCCTGCTATAACCTCGGATGATTTCGACGCTGTTTGTGATCAATCTATACTGCCTGTTGCAGGGTCGCAAGTATGTTCAAAGACAGGGATTGCGGTTGCAGGTCAGTATGGAAACACTGGGACCGTTAGCACCCAACCCAAAATTGGAGAATTCCCGGTTGGCCTTCCGCTTGAGCATCAGGACACTTCTCATTATTTTGGGGCCCAGGTTTCCTTGACCCTGGAAAAATTTGTTTCCTTGGATGGCAATATTTGGCTGGACGCGAACGATGCGCCTGGACCATTCATCGAAGCAGGTCACGCGGTGGAGTGGGAATATGTCGTGACCAATACGAGCAATATACCGCTGACGGGGATAACGATAACAGATGACAACGGTACGCCGCTGGATTCGAGTGACGATTATCACTGCATGATTCCAGGACATGGTGAATTAGGACCTGGGAATTCTTCCACCTGTAATCAGACAGATTTCGCCAGCGTGGGTCAGTACCTCAACACTGCTCTTGCTTCTGTCTTAGTTAATGACCAGGTCTTCTCCGACAGCGATGTGGCTCATTACTTCGGGTATACCGCAGGGCAGTTGATCGGTGTGAGCGTGACCATAAACGGAAAACCTGCCGGTACGCAACCCGGCGTGTATGTACACACTTCAATTCCGGCGGATATTCTTTATACAGTTTCGAATCTTTCCCCTGGTATTTTGCAGGACGTGGAAATAATGGACACTAACAACACTCCGGCGGATGCTTCGGACGATATTTCGATTTGCACGATTGAATCGATCAGCCCCGGCGGATCAGAAACTTGTTCACGGCAGTGGACGATCAATCAAGGCCAAAATACACGGAGCACCCTGGTCACCGGAATCATCGACACAGTCGATGTCGAGGCAGCCAATACCAGTTATGCGTTTGGCGTGACTCCCGGGTTGACGATTGATAAACTCACCAATGGTCAGGATCCATCCTCACCGTTAGCATTACTTTTACCCTTTGACAATCCTGTAAGTTGGACCTACAACATCACAAACACTTCCAATGTGGCGGTTACAGGCATCCAGGTCACCGATGATAAGGGAGTCCAGGTCAGTTGCCCCAAAAGCCAGCTTACGCTTGGTGAGAGTATGACCTGTACGGCGAGCGGGAAGGTTCAAGCAGGAACCTACACTAATAAAGGCAGCGTGACCGGTCAACCTCCTGGCGGGATCAATCCATTTAGCGCGGAAGCAACCAGCTACTATTATGGAATCACTGTCGGCGTTACGCTCGAGGTTAAAGTAAATGGTGATCCATCGCCGGTTTCTCCCGGCATCGAAATTCCAGTGGATTCGCTGGCATTACTGACCTATGAAGTTACCAACACCAGCAATTACCAGATGGTCGATATAACCGTAACGGATAATGCCGGGAATGAAATTACCTGTCCGAAAACGATTCTGGTTACGGATGAGAAAATGACCTGTGCAGCAACAGAAACTGTGAATCTGGGTGTCAACACTCGGACTGCCGAAGTAAATGGAACTGTAAATGGACAGCCAGCCTCAACTACCGACACGGTTTACTTTACCGGGAAAATTACTGAATATTACGTATATTTGCCATTAATCAAGCGCTAAAGCTGAGTTTCGCTTTTGCGACCATATCGCGTAGTGACTGCTCGAACGGAGGGTACGCGATCCCTTGCTCGGTGATGATGGCGGTAATGAAATCTGCCGGCGTTACATCGAAGGCCGGATTGTAGGCCGGGGCGTTTTCAGGAGAGATCGAAGTTTTCCCCAGCCTGGTAATTTCTTCTTCAGCACGTTCCTCGATTGGAATACTATCTCCATCGGGTGTATTGAGATCCACTGTAGAGGTTGGGCCAACCACATAAAACGGAATATTATGCGCCCTGGCAGCAATCGCCAGGTTGTAGGTGCCTATTTTGTTGGCGGTGTCGCCATTGGCTGCCACGCGGTCGCAGCCGACGGTAACAGCATCCACACCGCAGCAGCGCATTACTTGACCGGAAGCTCCATCCACAATGATTTTGTAGGGAATGCCCAGGCGTTCAAGTTCCCAGGCTGTCAGGCGGGAACCCTGTAAACGCGGCCGGGTTTCGTCAACAAACACAAAAACCTTTTTGCCATTTTCATGAGCAGCCCGGATCACACCCAGCGCAGTTCCATACTCGCCGGTTGCAAGAGCGCCAGTGTTGCAATGATGGATGAACGTGACTTTTTCACCCCACAATGGCAGGGCGTTTACTCCGATTTGGAGGTTGTTGGCACTCTCACGGGCAGCAATTTCGTGGGCCGCCTTTAATACTCCTGCCTGAAGCGTATTCAAATCATGCCCGACCAGTGTCCTGGCCACCTCCAGGATCTGATTCACCGCCCAGGCGAGGTTTACGGCGGTTGGGCGCGACGCGATCAATTTCCTGGCAGCTTCCTCAAGGTTCGAAAAATTAAAATCAACTCCCTCTGCGGCTTTCTGGGCAGCCAGTACCATGCCGTATGCGGCTGCTATTCCTATTGCAGGTGCACCCCTCACTACCATCTCTTGAATGGCTGTGACGACGCCTTCCGCTGTTTGCAAGGTCAGATAAACCTCGGCATGAGGGATCTGGCGCTGGTCAAGCAGCACAAGGCATCCATTTTTCCATTCAATCGGGCGGTATTTTAGCAATTTGGGGTTCCGATCCAGAGGAATATTAATCATTATAGCCGTGCCAGGCTGTATGGCCCGAAAGTTGCACACATATTCTTTACAAATCTGTAAGGTTATTTCAGGGAAAACATTGACCGCCGAAACCTTATCAACGCATAAAACACCTGCCAATTCTTCGCGTGCGCGAGTGCGTTTCCCGCTCCGAGCGAAGATTACGATCCCATATTTGGTATTGGCAATCGGTCTGGCTGTTGGGGCAGGCTATGTTGTAATGCGGATCATATTTGATACAGCCGAGGAGCGTTTCTCGAACCAGCTTATCGAAACAGAAAAACTCTGTTCGGAATGGATGGTGCGCGAGGAAAACCGCCTGCTTAAAACCTACCGTATGCTGGCTTTCACGGAAGGCGTGTCAGACGTGCTAAACATCGAAGATGCGCAAGGCCTGACCGACCTGGCTATCGGGGTTGCTGCCGCCCAGGCTGAGGAAGAGGTCATCTTCCTGAACACTCAGGGAGAGGTCGTTCTGGGCATCAAGAAAAATATCACTGACTCCCAGGTTGGTTATGAATTGCAGTATGCGAATGGTACCGTATTTTCTGAGCTCCCATTCGTAAAATCTGTAATGGAGGGTAAGGCCGATGACAGCGGGGATAAATTCAGCGGCCTTGCCTTCCACAATGAAAAATACGTCTTCTATGTCAGCGGGCCGATCCGGGATTCACAGGACCGCCTGGTGGGGGTAGCTCTGGTCGGTAAATCGCTGAATACAATCGTGGCGCAGCTTCGCGAAGAAACGCTCGCCCAGGTTTCATTGTATGACACCAGCGGAAAGCTGTTGGCAACCACTTTATCCGAACCACAACCCCTGGAAGGGGTTGATGCTGCCCGATTGATAGCTGGAATGGATACGACCAGCATGAAGCGCACCCTCAGTGATCAGCGCTCATTCAGTATATTAGACATGAATTACACCGAATTATTAGGGACCTGGAGAGTTCGCAGCAACCAGGTGATCGGATTGCTAGGGGCATCCATGGTAAACAAGTACTGGGTTACGGCCAGTACTCCCACCCGGGTTCAGATGATCGGCCTGGTCATCTTGCTGGTTTTCCTGGTTTTTGTGGTCGGGGTAGAAATTGCTGACCGTATCACCATCCCCATTCAAGGGCTCGTGACGGCTTCCTCACTGGTTGCATCAGGCAACTTGAATATCCGTTTACCCAATACCAGTGATGATGAGGTCGGCTACCTGACTAACGCCTTCAATATGATGATTGCCAATCTGGAGAAATCGCAAATCGATTTGATCCAGGCTTATGACGAAACCATTTCAGGTTGGGCGACCATGCTTGACCAGCGTGACCAGGACACCGAAGGGCATACTCGGCGTGTGATGGAACTAACAATCGATGTCGCCCGCCGCTTTGGGCTTTCGGAGGAGGAATTGGTGCAGGTCCGCCGCGGGGCATTGCTGCACGACATTGGGAAAATGAGCGTCCCAGACCGTATTCTCAAGAAGGCAGACCGGTTAACCCCCGTAGAGTGGGATGAAATGCGCCTTCATCCAGTCGTGGCTTATACCGTTTTATATCCCATCAACTACCTGCGTCCGGCTTTGGAGATTCCTTATTGTCACCATGAACGTTGGGATGGCACGGGGTATCCTCGTGGGCTGGCTGGCGAAGAAATCCCGTTGGCTGCCCGAATTTTCTCGGTGGTGGATGTTTGGGATGCCATGACAAGCGATCGGCCTTACCGGAAGGCGATGGACCGCCAGGAAGTCATCGAATACATTTTTGCCGAAAAGGACAGGATGTTCGATGCGCAAGTTGTGGATGTTTTCTGGAATGTCATCCGGCTGGTATTCCCGGATCTAATCAAACCCGATCTATTGAGGGACCCGATCAGGGATTCTGAGTGAAATGAGCACGCCAGTATTATTGGGTGATTATGAAAATCCTACCCACCGCGGAAGACGATATCTTCGCCTGGTGATCGTTCTTCTCTTTATTACTGGCTGCCTCGGGTTTCAGATTTTCTATATGATTGCCACATCCGCTTCTGAGGATAATTTTCTCCAGGTGCGAGTGGCGGCAAATTCTGCTGCCGATTATGGTGTGGATGAGAAATTATATCTTGCACCGATTTCACCTGACATCCTGGAAGACATCGAGCAGGACGATGCGTATTTGATTCCCACTCCAATTCTTGAGCCAACCCAGCCGGCAATCGGGCAGGTGATTCCTACCCAGACCACAGCCCCCGGTGGTACATCTACATCTATGCCTCCTTCAGGAACCATCACCGCTACCTCAGTGGGTCAAACCGAAACCCCGGCTTCAACCACGCAGGCACCAACGGTTCCTTTTACGCCGACCCCTCAGACTCCTGCTGGGACCCTTACACCAACCACCCCGGTTGCGACCACCAGGGTGCCGACTACTTCTATTCCCACAACTGCTGTTCCGACAACACCGGTGCCAACAACGCGTGTGCCTACCACGCCGGTACCCACGACTGCCATACCGACCACCAGGGTACCGACAACGGCTGTTCCAACCACCCGAGTACCGACAACGGCTGTTCCAACCACCGGAGTACCGACAACAGCGGTTCCTACAACAGCTGTTCCTACAACTGCTGTTCCTCCCACACCCATCCCTGCAACGCCTACGCCAATGCCTTCGGGGGTTTACACACTTGTCCCGACCATCAATTTTCCTACTCTGGAACCGCCAGGTCCTACCGAGGAACCTTTTCCCCCACCTGGGTTGGACGTGACACCACAGCCGGTTTTAGAAAGCTTCCAGCTGCCGCTGATAATCGATATACACTCTCTGGCTAAAACAAAGCTGCTGGTTTGTCGGGGATCTTAACGACGTCGTTGGAGCGATTTCCAATGGATGACCTTCATGCCGTATAGGGTCAATCCATCAGGTATGGGTTGGTATCGATCTCCTCGCCGACTGTCGTCGCTGGCCCGTGCCCGGATAGCAGCCGCGTTTCACGAGGCAGGCTCAGAACGCTTGTGGATATACTTTTCAATAATTTCGTGTGACTGCCACCGTCCAGGTCTGTACGGCCAACGCCTTGTTTGAAAATCAAGTCTCCAGTGATCGCAGTTTTGGCCTGTGGAATATAGAAAATCACATGTCCGGGGGAGTGTCCCGGAGTGTGGCGCACCTCGATCATTTCCTCACCGATTTTTAAGATTTGTCCGTGATTAAACAAGAGGGTAGGCTCTGGCAGTGGAGGCATATGTATACCAAAATGATGGGCACCGCCGCCATCATGGTAGAGCGGCAGGTCATCTGGATGGATGCCAATTGGCAAGGGGGGCTCTACCAACTCACATATGGCTTGTACCCCTGCAGTGTGATCGAAGTGAGCATGCGTTAACCAAACCTGGAATGGTTTCCAGCCGCCTTCATGGATGGCTTTCACCACATAGCGGCTGTTAAAAGTTGGATCGATCACTACAGCCAATTTGCTGATTGGATCTACCAGCACATACGTATTCGTCGCAAGCGGTCCGAGCGGGTAAGTGTGGATTTCCAGTGTCATCGCATCCGGTTTAACCTAAAGGATTGTCAATTCGCGCGGATAATCCGTCAGGCTTGCGTGGCCCTCAGGGGTGATCAGGATGTCATCTTCGATGCGAACACCACCCACTCCGGGGAGATAGATGCCGGGTTCAACGGTAAAAACCATACCCTCTTGCAGGAGCAGGTCATTTTCGGAAAACATATACGGCTCTTCATGACTTTCCATCCCCAGTCCATGACCCGTACGATGGGTGAAGTAAGGTTCATACCCTGCCTGCTGGATGACACCGCGTGCCGCATGGTCGACATCTCCTGCGCGGACACCTGGCTTTCCGGCAGTCTTTCCGGCTTTGTTGGCATCCTTTACAGCCTGATAGACTTTGCCTAGTTCCTCACTCAGATGTCGGATGGCAAACGTCCGTGTAATATCTGAGAAATAGCCCTGGTATGAAGCTCCCCAATCGAAGAGGAGCAAATCGCCGGCTTGAAGCTTGCGATCGGATGGAACAGCATGTGGGTTGGCGGTGTTAGGACCACTTGCAACAATCGGCGGGAAAGGCAGCTCGGATTCCGACCCGCAGCGCAGCAAATTTACAGACAACTCCGAAGCGATCTCGCGCTCTGAAATACCAGGTTTAACAATAGGGAGTGTGGTATCCAGAGCCGCCTGGGCAATTTCGGCAGCTTTCCGCATCGATCGGATTTCTTCTGCATCCTTTTGCAGGCGAAGTTGTCCTAAGACCGATTGCGCTGAAACGAATTCTGCCAACGGTGCAGCTTTTTGCAGATAAGAAAGTTCAAGGTAGCGCAGACGGGTTGGTTCCACGCCTATCTTTTTTCCGTTTAAAGAAAATTCAGCAGTTGCCTGAAAAAATGCCTCATCCCATAATCTGGGATTATCGCCAAAGGGGAAGGAAAGGATCTTCAAGCGCGCTGTCTTGAGTTTTCCGAGTTCCAACTCTGGAATGACCAACCCGGGGTCACGATCCGGTACAACGATCAGTGTTGTTGGACGTTCCATTAAATGGAAATTCAAGTCGGTGAGATACAAAAGACTCGGTCCCGGGTTAATAACCACAGCATCCAGACCGGCCTGTTTTATAAGATGGGATAATCTTTCCAGACGATTAGCGTTCATTCAGGTATCCTCCTGCGCGAATTATACGCCAGAAAGCAGCGTTACCATTCGCTCTACGTCAGTCACTTGGACCATTAAACCATCGACCGGTCCAATACCTTGTCCTTGACATTGAAACCCCTTCGCAGTAAAATACGCGTACCCTCGAGAAAGGGCCTGTAGCGCAGCTGGGAGCGCGCTTCAATCGCACTGAAGAGGTCAGGGGTTCGAATCCCCTCAGGTCCACTGGGGGCACTCGCCCTAAGGTCGACAAAGCTCGAGCGGACGTTACCAATTGGATGGAAAATATGGGCCCATAGCGCAGCTGGGAGCGCGCCTCAATGGCATTGAGGAGGCCGAGGGTTCGAATCCCTCTGGGTCCACTCAGAAACGAGTCAAAAACCATTTCTGACTCGTTTTTTGAAAAGCCTTAACAGGAGTAGTAAATCATCCGTCAGCGAATCGGGAGAGCGAGGTGCGAGCCCGGTAATGGTGTTTACGGAACACGAAGATTGAACTCGCCTGTTCGCCTTAAAAAAGGCAGGCTGTTCTGGTGAAATTGCAGTAGCCAGAGCCGGGTAAGCCCGTTATCGCGATTGAGGTGGTCTGGAAACGGTTCCAGACAACCAGGGTGGTACCGCGGAGTTCATCCTTCGTCCCTGTTTGGGCGAAGGATTTTTTTATAGGCACGCAGGAACCTGTTGGAGGAAACAATGGCAAATAACCAGAATCCTAACTACAACCCGGCTGAGATCGAAGGAAAATGGCAAGATAGATGGGATGCTGACAAGCTCTATCATTCGAATATTGACAGGTCAAAACCCAAGCACTATGCGCTCACCATGCTCCCGTATCCCTCCGGAGACCTGCACATCGGTCACTGGTTTGCTATGACACCACCTGATGCTCGGGCGCGGTTCAAGCGGATGCAGGGTTATAACGTCCTGTTCCCAATGGGCTTTGATGCTTTCGGGCTCCCAGCCGAAAATGCTGCAATCAAGAACAATATCCATCCCAAACAATGGACATTCCGCAATATTGAACGAATGATCAAGCAGTTCCGCAGTCTGGGAGCTATGTTCGATTGGCGGCGTATGGCAATCAGCGCTGATCCCTCCTATTACCGCTGGACGCAATGGTTCTTTACCCAGCTGTATGAGCATGACCTGGCGTATCGGAAGTTATCTCAGGTTGATTGGTGCCCGAACTGCAATACTACTCTGGCCCGCGAACAGGTTTGGGGTGAAGACCGCCACTGCGAACGCTGTGGAACGCCAGTTATTAAGAAGAAACTGGAGCAGTGGTTTTTCAAGACCACTTCTTACGCGGATGAATTGCTGAATTTCGATGCTATCGACTGGCCCGAACGCGTCCGAACACTGGAAACGAACTGGATCGGGCGATCGGAGGGTGCCTCCGTCATATTTACCACTGAGATGGGTGATCAATTGGAAGTATTCACTACCCGTCCGGATACGCTGTGGGGGGCCACTTTCATGGTGCTGGCCCCAGAACATCCGCTGGTTGCCAGGTTGACCACTCCCGAACAGAAAAACCTGGTCGATGCATATGTGCAGGAAACGATGCGTCAATCTGATATCCAGCGCGAGGCCGCCGATAAAGATAAAACAGGCGTATTTACCGGTGGTTATGCAATCAACCCGATCAATGGTCACAAGATCCCGGTTTGGATTGCCGATTATGTTCTCATTACCTATGGCACCGGGGCAATTATGGCTGTGCCGGCGCACGATGAACGTGATTTCGCTTTCGCGATCAAATTCGGCCTGCCGATCCTGCCTGTTATCGACCGCACGGATGGCGCTGCAAAATCTTTTGTGCCTGGGAAAACCATGCGCTTCGGTTTCACGGCTGCGCTTCAAGCTGCTGGCATTGATTATTCGGAAGAAAACGGAAACATACTGGTCAGGCTGCCTGTCGAAAAAGTCGATTCGTATGTCAAGATTGCCCGCGAACACCTGAACCACGGATGCTGGAATGAAATCGTTGGGGCGCAATGGCTGTTTATCTTTGAGGACGGTCTGGAAACCTGGAATTCTGTTGAATCGGGAGAAAAGATATTAGCTCATTGCAAGGTATTGGAACCGGAGATTAGCCATACTCGTACGCTCATGGAAATGTTATGGGGCTGCGAATTTTACAGAGACACCCTGTTCCATTCCGATTATGGCACCATGATCAATTCAGGAGTTTTTACGGGGACGCCGGGCGATGTTGCCAAACATGAAATCTCGCAGTGGCTGGAGAAGAACGGCAAAGGAAAGGCGACTGTCAATTACCGCCTGCGGGACTGGCTGATATCGCGCCAGCGGTACTGGGGAGCTCCGATTCCGATCATATACTGCCCGGAACACGGTGCGGTGTCTGTTCCCGATGATCAGCTGCCCGTCCTGCTGCCGGATGATGTCGCGTGGAAGCCCACAGGAGAATCCCCGTTAAAGCTGCACCCTACCTGGCGCAAAACGACCTGCCCAATCTGTGGCGGTCCTGCAGAACGCGAAACCGACACCATGGACACTTTTATGTGTTCCTCCTGGTACCATTTGCGATACTTGAGCCCCCAATACGACAAGGGTCCTTTCGATCCAGAAGAATACGACTACTGGATGCCCGTTGATACCTATACGGGCGGTATCGAGCATGCAACCATGCATTTGATCTATACCCGCTTTTTCCACAAAGCCTGCCGAGATATGGGTGTCGTTAAAGGCGACGAACCGATGCTGCAGCTGCGTAATCAGGGAATGGTCCTGGGTGAAGACTTTGAGAAAATGTCCAAGAGTCGAGGGAATGTCCTGGCTCCGGATACATTGGTGCAATCTTATGGTGCGGATGCAGTACGCGCTTACCTGATGTTCTTCTCCCGCTGGGATCAGGGTGGACCCTGGAGCTCGGGCGGTATCGAAGGTGTCAATCGCTGGTTACGGCGCGTCTGGGCAGTAATTACTGAACCTGGTCCAGAGGGTTCGAAAGACGAGGCGGTGGTTCGGAACCTGCGCCGGAAAGTTCATCAGACTCTGCGGTCGGTGACCAACGACTTTGAAAAATTCGAGTTCAACACAATTGTGTCGAGCCTGATGGAACTGCTGAATGACATGGCCAGAGCCAAGCAATCTGGAGTATTCAATTCACCTGCCTGGAAGGAAGCGGTTGAGCTTTATCTGCTCATGCTGGCGCCTGTAAGTCCGCACATCACTGAGGAACTCTGGCAGCGGTTAGGAAAGCCTTATTCCATCCACCTTCAGTCCTGGCCAAAAGTAGATGATGAGGCTGCGGCAGATGACCAGATCACCCTGGTAGTTCAGATCAACGGCAAGGTGCGGGACCGCATCCTGCTGCCCGCTGGAATTAGCGAGGCAGAAGCCAAGGCACGGACTTTGGAGTCTCCGGTTATCCAGAAACATCTGGAAGGGAAACTCCCCCGCCAGATAATCTATGTTCCCGGCAGATTGATCAATATTGTTATCTGAGCGGTAGGCATTAATGGATATGAGAGGATGATCTTGAGGCCATCCTCTCATTCATTGAAAGGTGTTTTGATCGTTGCTAATGGTTTGAAATAACTATTGAGCATTAGAATTCTGGAAAACCGGAACGAGAGGGTACCATGCGCCTGGATGAATTAAACTGGATGGATGTCGAAGAATACCTGAAACAGGACGACCGGATTATCCTGGTGCTGGGCGCATGCGAACAGCACGGATATTTGAGCCTGTTGACGGATGTAAAAATTCCCCAGGCGTTGGCTGACGCAGCCAGTGAGCAGACGGGAGTTCTGGTTGCGCCTGCGTTGAATTTTGGTGTTTCGCCTTATTTCCTTTCGTATCCGGGTACCATCAGCCTGCGCACGTCGACTTTTCTTGGGGTGGTCGAGGATATTATCCGCTCACTTTATGGGGCAGGGTTCCGCAAAGTATTTGTGATGAATGGACACGGCGGAAATTCAAGCGTGCGCACAACCTTATTTGAACTGGCCAATGACCTGTCCGATTTGAAAATATTCTGGTATTCCTGGTGGGAATCACACAGCATCGAGGCGGTAGCCATGGCACACGATCTTAAAACCTCGCATGCCTCATGGATGGAAGCTTTTCCATTTACCATTGTTTCTGAACTGCCGGATACTGTCAAAATCCCGCCCAGGGTCGATGGGTTGTATAGCGCGGTCGAATCGCGGGAGCTGTACGGCGATGGGATGTTTGGCGGCCATTATCAGGTATCCTCCGAGATTATGGATGAGGTTTTCACGGCTGCATTAAAAGATGTGTTGGAATTCATTAACTTTTAAGGTTTTGCCAGGGTAAATAGTTAACGAAATGGTACAAACTGTTAAAAAATCTAGTATAATATCTTAAAGAATTTCTAACCCTTTTGGCGTTTCAAGCCTTGAGCGGTTTTAATCTTTGGCCGTACGATCGTCTGGGAAATGCTGGGCGTATTCCCTCCTGCGGGAGGTTTCGATAAAAATTTAAATGGGCACCTGGAGCCCACATCACAGGAGCAGGGGAACTTTTATCCTATCACGAGAGATATGGATGAACCAAATGTCAATGAATTTGAATAACCATTTGACCCTTGGAACTGTGATAGCTGTAAATCGGTAGGATACCGATCCACAAACCGATTTATTCCGCGGGTTTTTATAGAAATCATTGTAAAATCGCCCAAAAAATCCAAACGACACAATCGAACAGCCGAAGCAAGGACTGGGACGCTGGTATTCATTGGCGTCTATGGGTAAGATTACAGCTTTGCGAGTTCAAAAACGCAACCCTGACCGGGTCAATGTGTACCTGGATGGAGAATTTGCATTCGGGTTGGCAAGAATTGTTGCGGCCTGGCTGAAGGTAGGTGCTGAACTAAGCGATACGAAAATAGCTGCACTTCAAGCCCAGGATGCCAGTGAAGTTGCCTACCAGCAAGCTCTGAATTTCATTTCGTATCGACCACGGTCGGAAGCCGAAGTTCGAAAGAAGTTGGCCGAAAAAGGTGCTCAGCAGGATGTAATTGAGGCTGTGGTAAACAGGTTAATCAAAGCTCGAATCCTGGGCGATGATCAATTTGCTAAAACCTGGGTTGATAATCGATCGACTTTTCGCCCCCGCAGTCACAGAATGCTGCGTTACGAATTGCGCCAAAAAGGAGTGGAGGAATCATTAATTCAACAGGCTCTCGCGGAAGCCGGGGATGAATCGGGACTGGCATATCAGGCCGGCACCCATTATTCCCGCCGATTAGCCGGAAATGAATGGGAGTTGTTTCGCAAACGGTTGAGTGCCTATCTTGGGCGCAGAGGCTTTTCTTACGGAACCATCGCTCCGATTGTCCGAAAAATCTGGGAGGAATCCCATTCCGAGGAGCAATAAACCTGACTCTGGAAAGAGGAATTGGAACCTATGGGACAAATTTGGATTTGGATCTTGGTAATTGTTTTAGCTGACCTTGTACTTCTAGGGCTCGCGTTCTACCTGCTGACACGTTATTTTGCGAACCGGTTCCGTAAGGATCAGGAAACAAAAGCGGAGACAGTATTACTGGCTGCAAATGAAAAAGCTCGTGAGATAGAGCTTGAAGCCAAAGACAAAGCCATGAAAGCGCTGCAGGAAGCGGATACCGATATCAACCGCCGCCGAACAGAGCTTTCGCGCGAAGAGGATCGGCTGCAGAAACGCCGGACAGAGTTGGATGCGCGGGTCGAACGCCTTGAACAGCGCGAACAGACGCTAAATAAACGTCAGAGTGCGCTGGATAAGCGGATTAACGATCTGGAAAAAATGTACGATCAACACGTTGCTGAGCTGCAGCGTATTGGCCAGATGACGATTGAAGATGCCCGTGCGCAGCTGCTTCAGGAAGCAGAAAAAGAGGCACGCGGAGACATGGCCCGCATCATACGCCAGATTGAAGCTGAAGCCCGGTCTGAGGGCGAAAAACGTGCCCGCGAACTGGTCGCAGATTCGATTCAGCGCGTTGCTTCAGACCATGTGGTCAGTGTGACCACCTCAGTCGTGACGCTGCCTAATGAAGAAATGAAGGGGCGTATCGTTGGACGTAATGGGCGCAATATCCGCGCCTTCGAGCAGGCTGCAGGCGTGGATGTCATTGTTGACGATACCCCTGAGGCAGTAACCATCTCCTGCTTCGATCCAATCCGCCGTGAGGTTGCCCGCCGCTCATTGTCTCGTCTGATCATGGATGGCCGTATCCATCCGGCGCATATTGAAAAAATCCTGGCTGAGGAACAAAAAGAAGTTGATAAAGCCATCATCGAAGCGGCTGAAGAGGCTGCCTATGATGCTGGTGTGGCTGGCTTACACCCTGAGGTACTCAAAGTCCTTGGCCGCTTGAAATACCGTACTTCTTACGGGCAAAATCAACTATCGCATGCAGTTGAGGTCGCGCGTCTCTCAGCGATTCTTGCGGCAGAGCTCGGGGCAGACCCCGAATCTTCCCGCATGGGCGGTTTGCTGCACGATCTTGGCAAAGCCATGGATCATAACACTGACGGAACCCATGCAATGATTGGGGCCGAGTTCGCGAAACGTTATGGTGTACCTGCCAAGGTGGTCAATATCATCGCTGCTCACCACCATGAAGTGGAGCAGGAAACCATCGAGGCAGTAATCGTTGAGTCTGCAGATGCAATTTCCGGTGCCCGCCCTGGGGCTCGACGCGAAGATCTTGAACAGTACATCAAACGACTGCGCGCTTTGGAAGAAATTGCCAATTCATTCAAGGGCGTCAACCAGAGTTATGCTATCCAGGCTGGACGTGAAGTCCGCATTATTGTCAGACCTGAAGATGTGGATGATCTGGCTTCGACGCGCTTAGCTCGCGACATTGCCAAGAAAATCGAAGAGACCATGCAGTACCCGGGCCAGATTAAGGTAACGGTTATCCGCGAGACGCGGGCTGTCGAGTTCGCACGCTAGGCGGTAATAAAATTTTCAGCTTTGTCTGTCACCAATTTATTGCTTGTCATCTTAAGGGCACCTACTCAATGGTGCCCTTAGGATTTGTGATGGTACCCCGAATATCGTTCAGGCGTGACCAAAACTATAAATGCTTTTATAATTTATTCAGCAAATGCTGATTAATGAATATCCACGCTTACCGCACGAGTTCCCCGGCCTTGCAAGACCGCGAAGTGTGAGTCCGATTTTGGTACTCTGTACGCCCTGACAATCCCAAAAATTCTTTCCCAGGAAATCTTCATGAAACAAGTTCTGAAAAATATCAATGATGGGCAAACATTGATTGCTGACGTTCCAGTCCCATCTGTCAGACCTGGAATGGCATTAATCAAAACGGGTGCATCCCTCGTTTCAGTTGGAACCGAGCGCATGGTGGTTGAGTTTGCCGAAAAAGGATTACTGGGTAAAGCACAATCCCGCCCTGATCTGGTACGTCAGATTGTGGATAAAGCGCGCCGCGAAGGCGTTTTATCCACCATTGAGGCTACCTTTAACCGCCTTGACCAGCCTATGGCACTTGGCTATTCATCCGCTGGGACAGTGATTGCGGTTGGCGAAGGTTTGGATGGATTCAAACCTGGCGATCGGGTGGCCTGCGCAGGCGGCGGTTACGCTGTCCATGCCGAATACGAGCTTGTTCCGCAGAACCTGATGGCAAAAATCCCTGACAATGTGGATTTTGAGTCGGCAGCTTTTGCTACTTTGGGAGCAATCGCTCTGCATGGTTTTCGGCTGGCACAGCCTCAGGTTGGCGAGCGGGTTGCCATTATCGGCCTGGGGCTGCTGGGATTACTGAGTGTGGGCATTGCCCGGGCAGCAGGCTGCTCGGTTTTCGGAATCGATTTGGATCCTGTCCGGGTAAAGCTGGCACAGCAAATGGGTGCGCAGGCGGTCAGCCGTGATGGAGCCGAAGAAGCTGGCCGCGGCTTTAGCCAGGGGAGAGGGTTTGACACCGTTCTAATTTGTGCTGACACCGCTTCCAACGATCCTATTGAATTGGCAGGTCAACTTGCCCGTGATCGCGGGACGGTTGTTGCGGTTGGAGCAGTGGGACTTGAGATTCCACGGAAAATTTATTACGAAAAAGAAATTCCACTGCTGATCTCCCGATCCTATGGCCCGGGACGTTACGATCCGGCTTATGAAGAAAACGGACAAGATTATCCGTTTGGCTATATACGCTGGACAGAAGGCCGCAATCTTGAAGCCGTCGTCGAGCTTATCGGTTCGGGCAAGTTGGATGTTCAATCGTTGATTACGCATCGCTTTCCAATAGAATCAGCGGCGAAGGCGTATGAAATGATTTCTGGCAAGGCAACCGAACATTTCCTTGGGGTAGTGATCACTTATGCAGAAAATGAACCTGCGAGCCTGGTCAGCCGGGTTGAGATCCAGCCTGAAGTGACTAAAGCACCAGTTCAAGTGGGGTTGACCCTTGGTGTGCTGGGGGCAGGAAACTATGCCTCTGCTACTTTCCTGCCTGCGGTAAAGAAGGCTGGCGGCGTGAGTCTGGCGGGAATTGCTTCTGCTGCTGGTTTGTCTGCCCGCAATGCGGCGCAGCGTTACGGATTCAGCTACGCGACTTCCGATGAGCAGGAAATCCTGATGGATGAAAAGATAAACCTGATTGCTGTCCTGACTCGCCACAATCAGCATGCCCGTCAGATCGTTCTTGGACTGCAGCATGGGAAAGCAATTTTCTGTGAGAAGCCACTGGCTCTTACACGAAATGAATTGGAAGAAGTTCAGCGAGCTGCCACGGTTGAAAAGGCTCCATTATTAATGGTTGGGTACAATCGGCGTTTTGCACCATTCTCCCAAAAGATAGCCGCATTCTTTGCAAACCGCTCTGAACCCATGGTCCTCCATTACCGGGTAAATGCCGGTTTTCTGCCGGATACGCATTGGCTGCATAACCCAACCGTCGGAGGGGGACGTATCCTCGGCGAAGGCTGTCATTTTATTGACTACTTAATATCCCTGGTTGGGTCGGTACCACAAAGTGTGTACACGGCTGCATTACCGAATGCAGGAAGGTATCATGGGGATAACGTCGTGATGAACTTTACTTTTATAGATGGTTCAATCGGTACAGTTACGTATCTGGCGAACGGCGATAAATCCGTACCCAAAGAATACCTGGAGGTATTTTGCCAGGGCCGCGTGGCGATTTTGGACGATTATCGATCCCTCGAACTTGTCCAAGACGGTCGCAGGCAATCCTTCAAATCACAATTACGGCAGGACAAGGGACATCTTGCCGGGTGGCAGGCATTTTTAAGTGCAGTCCGGACTGGCAGCACCCCGCCAGTTCCTTATGACCAATTGTTTGGTGGGGCAAGGGCTGTCTTTGCAGCCGGAGAGTCATTGCTTTCTGGCAAGGTCGAAAAAATATAATTCGGGAGGCAAAAGTGCCTGACCTGAAGCAGCTAAATATCCCTGCGTTTAACGGTGTTCCGCTTCCCAATCAGTTTTGGCCGGCGGAGCATCCCAATAATTGGCTGGCGATCCTTCTCCCTGGGTTAAACTACACTCATGATATGCCGCTGATGTATTTCACCCGGCGCCTGCTGATGCAGCGGGGGATCGATGTCTTGAATTTGAACCCGAACACCCGCTCAGGCAGTTTCCAAAATGCAACACAGGAGGCTCAGCTGGCGTGGTTAAAAGCGGATATGATTTCGGGTTTAGGTGTAGGCCTTTCCCAGGGCAATTACCAGGGGGTTATCCTCGCGGGCAAGTCGATTGGGACCCTGTCCATTGCTGGCGCCCTTGAACAAGCTGAAGCACTTCTGCCGACCATCCTGCTCTGGATCACCCCGCTTTTCAAATGGGAGGTGGTTAATCAAGCGGCAATGCAAGCTGAAGGTCCGCAGCTGTTTTTGTGCGGAAGCGCAGACCCAACCTTTGTTCCGAAAACCCTCGAGAAGATCCTGGCTGAAAAACCTTTGGCGAGCGCATTTATCGCCCCGGGAGCCAACCACAACCTTGAATGTGAGGGTGACGTAAAAGAGGCATTTAATGGCATTTTCCAGGGGATGGCGTTTATGGCCGATTTCCTAGATCAAGCCATACCCAATCCTGGACACGGCAGGCAATGATCCAACCCTCGAGTCGACACGGTTAATAGCATGTTGAGAAGCATAAAAATTGGATGGTTCGCGCTCAAAGAGCTTGGATGGAGAGAGGTGGCTTTCTACGGGTTGTACCGCCTGGGGCTGGCTGCCGGCCATTTCCGACGATTAACACCCGTTCCAACGAGACCGACAGAATTCTCCTTGAAATTGACTCCGATATTCACCCTTCCCGAGAGGGCTGCTTTACTAAATTCAATGGGTGAGCACCTTTCAGAACTCATTGCCGAAGCGGACGAAATCGTAAACGGATATTACCGCATTTTTGGGGGAGCGGCCGTAAAGCTTGACCTCGCTCCAAAAGACGCCGCCAAACACTGGACTGAGGTAAAAACCTTGCCCGGGCAGGACATCAAGCTGACCTGGGAACCGGCACGGTTTGGCTGGGCGTTCACACTTGGCAGGGCTTACCTTGCAACAGCCGATGAACGATATGCGCACAGCTTCTGGCAGTACTGGCAAACATTCATGCTTGCGAATCCGGTTAATTGCGGCCCAAACTGGGAATCTGGTCAAGAGGTGGCGCTGCGTCTGATCGCCTGGATATTTGCGGCACAGGTCTTCAAAGTTTCACCGCACAGCACCCCGCAAAGGATGCAAGCGCTGTTAAATGCAATCGGTCAACATGCTGAAAGGATCCCAGCCACATTAATCTACGCCCGGGCGCAGAACAACAATCACTTGATCAGCGAAACCTGCGGTCTGTTTATGGCGGGTGTTTCCCTGCCGGATCACCCGCAAGCACCTTCCTGGAAACAATTGGGATGGAAGGGATTAAACCATGCATTAACTGCGCAAATTGCGTCAGACGGCACCTATGTCCAACACAGCATGAATTATCACCGGATGGTGCTGCACCTGGCCTTGTTAGCACGGTTATCGGCCAGTCTGACGGGCGATGCATTTTCGGCCCAGGTAAGCGAGAAGCTTGCTGCAGCCACCCGCTGGTTGATCGCTCAGGTGGATTCGATATCCGGGAATGCGCCAAACCTGGGCAGCAACGACGGTGCAAACATCTTACCGCTGGCGGTGGGTTCTTTCCGCGATCACCGCCCGATTGCGCAAGCTGCCGCGGCAGTTTTCCTCGGTCAGGCTGTCCTGCCGCCGGGCCCGTGGGATGAGCTTGCAGCCTGGGTCGGCAACCCGATTGGCAGCCACCCACAGCAGCCAGTTGAGATTGCCAGCCCAGCCGTTAGGCGTATGGGCAATCGCACCGAATGGGCAACCCTGCGAGCTGTGCAATTCCGCTCTCGCCCGGCCCATGCGGACCAGCTGCAAATCGAGTTATGGTTCAACGGGCGTAATTTCCTGCTAGACCCCGGCACCTTTTCCTACAATCTGGCTGCTCCCTGGGATAACAGCCTGGTTGGTAGTCAGTATCATACCTGCCTGACCATCGACGGCCTGCAGCCTATGCTGCGGGCAGGGCGCTTCCTGTGGCTCAAGTGGGATCAGGCAAGGTGGAAGATGGACGGTGAGGAATCTGCCAGGATGTTGAAGGCAGAGCATGATGGCTATAAGCGTTTCGGTATCTCGCACCAGCGGTCTTTGGAATGGATAAGGCCCGGTCAATGGGAGGTAACCGACCGGCTCTGTATGAAAAGGGGAAAACATTCCATCGATGTCAACTGGATAACATGCGATGGTCAAGCGCAGTTTGAAAAGGACGCATTTTCTCTGGCTGCGGACGGTATTAATTTATCCATTATGGTTGTGGCGGAACCCACATCAATTCCCCCTAGAATAAGTCACCGTATCGTCCGGGCTGGAAAATTGATTTATGGAGAAGACCCAGCAGCCGAAAATGAGGGGTGGTACTCGCCAACTTATTTAAACCGTATTCCAGCTGTTGCATATCGCGCAACAGTTGTGTTTGAGACTACCCTGACCATAAAATCGATCATCGATATCGAAAAAAACTGATTTGGACCTCATCGAGGTCGGTTTCCCTACAATCAGCTGTTGATTCTGCATTAAAATGACGCTATGCATATCCTGTTGATTCATCAGGCCTTCGCAGCCATCGACGAGGCTGGGGGGACACGCCATCATGAAATGTCTCAGTTTTTGGTTGGCTGTGGTCATAGAGTAACCATTATTGCCAGCCCGGTCAGTTATCTGACTGGATCATCCGGTTCGTCAAAAATTCCCTGGCGAACTCGAGAAGACCCGGAACCGGGAATTTCCATATACCGCACTTACACATACTCTGCGCTTCACAAAAGCTTTGTCCACCGCGTGTTCAGTTTTATCAGTTTCATGGTCTCTTCCTTTTTTACCGGACTTTCGATCCGCAAAGTGGATCTCGTCTGGGGGACTTCACCGCCAATTTTTCAGGGAGCGACTGCCTGGTTGTTGGCACGTCTCAAAGGTGTTCCTTTTCTGTTTGAAGTACGTGATCTTTGGCCTGCTTTTGCCATTGCAGTTGGAGTGCTGAACAATAAAATCCTGATCCGTCTATCCGAATGGCTGGAACGTTTCCTTTACCGCCATGCAGATCAGATGGTAGTCAATTCACCAGGATTCATACAGCATGTCAGCCAGCGCGGCGGTAGAAAAGTTGTCTTAATTCCAAACGGTGCTGATCCGGCAATGTTCCGTCCATCCAGCGATGACCGTGGTTTCCTTAAACCTTACAATCTGAACGAGAAGTTTGTTGCAATGTATGCCGGGGCGCACGGGTTGTCGAATGACCTGGGCGTCGTCCTTGAGGCAGCTGCCCAGCTGAAAGACCGTAAGGATATTCAAATCGTCTTCGTTGGAGATGGAAAAGAGAAAGCTGGGCTAATGACCAGGGCAGATGCCTTGCAGCTCGACAATGTCACGTTTCTGCCGTCCCAGCCAAAGAATCGTATGGCTGATGTTCTTGGATCAGCCGATGTTTGTATCGCCGTCCTTAAACCCATCGAATTGTACCGAACCACATACCCTAACAAAGTGTTTGATTATATGGCTGCTGGGAAAGCGGTCGTACTGGCAATTGGCGGGGTGGTTAGTGATGTGGTAAAAGGCGAAAAGGCTGGAATTGCCGTGACCCCGGGTGATCCAGCGGCAATGGCGAACGCGATTCGATATCTTGCAGACAACCCGGCACTGGCGTGTGAGATGGGTGCCGCTGGTCGAAAAGCGATCGAACAGCGTTACAATCGAAATACGTTTTCTCATCAATTTTCCCGCATCATTGAAGAAATGGTAAGGTGAGAAGTGGCTGAAAAAATTTTGGTCGTCGAGGACGAGCTGTCGTTACAGGAAACCCTAACCTACAACCTGCACAAACTTGGATATGACGTTGAGGCTGTGGGGGACGGTCTGACCGCGCTTAATAAAGCACGGGAGATGCGACCAGACTTGATTGTTTTGGATCTGATGCTGCCCGGGATGGATGGGTTCGAGGTGTGCCGCATCCTGCGCCAGGAGATGTCGACACCTGTTTTGATGCTTACCGCACGTGATGATGAGATCGATCGCGTGGTTGGCCTTGAAGTTGGCGCAGATGACTACATTACCAAGCCATTTTCCATGCGTGAATTGATGGCACGCGTTAAAGCTATGCTGCGCAGGGTTCGCCTGGTACGGGAAGAAACTGTCGCGATTGGGGCGGTAGTCCAGGACCAGGTGATCACACTCGAAGATTTGGTGATTGATGTATCCCGACGGGAAGTGAAAAAACAGGGGAACATCCTGGCCTTGAAGCCGAAGGAGTTCGAATTGCTGCACTTCATCGCTCTCCACCGGGGACAGGTTTTATCACGGGAATTTGTTCTGGAAAAAGTTTGGGGGTGGGAATACATTGGCGACAGCCGAACCGTGGATGTGCATATCCGCTGGCTCAGGGAGAAGATCGAAGAAAATCCAGGCCAGCCTCGAAGGATTATTACGGTTCGTGGGGCAGGTTATCGTTTTGAAGGGTAGAAAATGCGTCAATCACTCGTATGGCGGATAGCAGCCCCCATTATTGTCCTCGTCCTCCTCTCGGTGGGCGGGATCAGCCTCTATTATTCCAATTATATAGAAAACCAGTACATGTCGAACGTGCATGCAGGTCTGGCGACAGCGGCACGTTTATTGGCGTATGATGCGGCGGAAGATTTTGAACTTGGCAGGTCTTATGATGACTTGCAGCCTTTAATAAATATTTATGCTGAACAAACCAATGCCCGTGTAACCTTTATCCGCCGTGACGGTGTGGTCACCATTGATTCGGAAGCAAATCCGGCGGCTATGGATAATCACCTCGGCCGGCCGGAGTTCCAGACAGCTTTAACAGACCAGGAAGGGGTTGAAATCCGCTTTAGCGATACGCTTAAGCGTCGTTTCTTTTACCTGGCGGTACCGGTCAAATCAGACGGGCAAATTACAGCTGTTGTTCGCTTTGCGCGTGACCTGACGGACATCGAAGGCGCAGTTGCTCAGATCCATCGTCAAATATTTGGCCTGGGGGCAGGCATTATCCTTATCACGGTTCTGTTAGCCTATTTGATTGCTGAAAACTCGCTGCAGCCCCTGCGGAAATTGGCAAAAAACGTAAACCTGATCCGCGAAGGAAACACGCATATTGATCTATCCTCAAATAGACGCGATGAAATTGGGCAGTTATCCCATTCCATTGCCGAGGTGGCGGATCAACTAAATTTACAGGTGGAAGATTTCCGCGAAGAACGGGGAAAATTGGAAGCTGTCCTGCGCCATATGACCGATGCTGTTTTAATCGTGGATACGGATGGACAGGTCAGTCTCATCAATCCGGCAGCAGAGCGTTTATTCAACCTCAGCCTGGAGCAGGCTTTGAACAGCTCACTGGTCGAAGTGGTGCGTCAGTTTCAGCTTGTTGATCTGTGGAAAAACTCAGTGGAAACAAAGAAACAGCAGGTTACCACTCTTGAAACCAGTCCTGACCGGTTGTTTGTGCAGGCGATTGCAACCCCGCTTGAGAGCAGCCTTCCTGGAAGCACCCTGTTGGTTTTCCAGGACCTGACAAGAGTGCGCCGTCTTGAGACGATACGTCAGGATTTTATTTCCAATGTCTCCCATGAGCTGCGCACGCCGCTGGCAAGTCTTAAGGCATTGGTTGAGACCCTGCAGGGGGGAGCGATTAATGAACCCCCGGCTGCCGCCCGTTTCCTGCACCGGATGGAAGTGGAAATCGACAACCTGACCCAGACCGTCCAGGAATTACTTGAGTTGTCCCGTATCGAGTCCGGGCGGGTCCCATTTGCCAAAAAGCCGGCGGTACCTCTGGAATTAATCACCAATGCTATTGAGCGGATGCAACACCAGGCGGAGCGCGGCGGGTTGACCATTGAAATAAAAGGGTCTGGTTCGAACCCTGAAGTGCTCGCCGATGCTGCCAGAATCGAGTCGGTGCTAGTAAATTTGCTTCATAATGCCATCAAGTTTACCGAACCTGGGGGAAAAATCACGGTTAGTGCCTGGGCTGAGGCTGGAAATGTAGTATTTTCCGTAATGGATACCGGTGTGGGTATTGCACCGCAGGATTTACCAAGAATTTTCGAGCGGTTTTATAAGGCTGATCAATCCCGCTCAGGCGGCGGCACCGGTCTGGGATTGTCCATTGCCCGACACATTGTTGAAGCACATCAAGGTAAAATTTGGGCAAAAAGCATGCCCGGCGAGGGAAGCACGTTTTATTTTTCCTTGCCACAGGCATGAACTAATGCTAAACTTTGTGTAAGTTTTCACGGTGGGGTGAGTATTATTCTATAGGACAACCCTGGGAGGTGCCTCTTCCAGCGGTTGGCTGGTTTTGTCTTTGTGTTCCAAAAATATCCCAAACAATTACTGGTATGGAAATAGGTTAAATCGCGGGCGCTCAATTTTGATTAAACCATTTTTTGCATTAGCCTGGAATTAGGAGCAGGTATGGATCCATCAACCGGAATTCTTTCCCAGTGGCAATTTGCAATAACCTCAGTCTATCATTTCTTCTTCGTCCCCTTAACGCTTGGACTTGGCGTTCTGGTTGCCATCATTGAGACAATGTATGTACGCACAGGTCAGGACGATTACAAACGTCTGGCAAAATTCTGGGGGAAATTATTCGTGATCAATTTTGCTATGGGCGTGGTTACTGGCATCGTGCAAGAATTTCAATTCGGCATGAACTGGTCTGAATACGCACGTTATGTCGGTGATATTTTCGGGGCTCCCCTGGCAATTGAAGCGCTGCTGGCTTTTTTCCTCGAATCGACGTTCCTCGGACTGTGGATTTTTGGATGGGATAAACTGTCCAAAGGGCTGCATTTGGCAGCCATCTGGCTGGTTTCCATTGCTTCCTTGCTGTCCGCATTCTGGATCCTGGTTGCCAACTCCTTCATGCAGTCGCCGGTGGGCTATGCTGAGGTGAGCGGCAGGCTGGTTATGCAAAACTTCGGGGCACTGTTGGCGAACCCCTATGTATGGGGGCAATTCCCGCATACCATTTTCTCCGGCCTCACCACCGGGGCATTCTTCATGCTTGGGATTAGCGCTTATCACATCCTGCGCAAGAATCAGGTTGAGCTATTTACACGCTCTTTCCAGATTGCAGCAGTTGTTGGGATGATCGGAGTGCTGATGGTGGGGTTGGTTGGGCATACGCAAGCGCAACGAATGGTCCAGCTTCAACCTATGAAAATCGCTGCGGCTGAGGGTTTGCTGGAGTCAGAAGACCCGGCTTCATTTTCAATTCTTACCGTCATCGACCAGAAAACCATGACGGAAAAATTGAGTCTTCGTTTGCCCTATGCGTTGAGTATCCTCGCATATAACCGACCATCAGGCGAAGTCAAAGGGGTGAATGAATTAAAAGCTCAATTTGAATCTGAGCATGGTCCGGGAAATTACGTCCCATCCATCTTCATGACCTACTGGGCATTTCGGGTCATGGTGGGGCTGGGCATGTTGATGTTCTTAATGGCGGCATATGGATTACTCCGGACGATGCGGGGGCAGTTAACCAGGAAAACCTGGCTATTTGGGATCTTCCCATTCGCCATATTTTTCCCCTATGTTGCCAACAGCAGTGGTTGGATTTTAACTGAAATGGGACGCCAACCCTGGGTTGTCTACAACATAATGCTCACAGCTGATGCAGTTTCACCTAACTTAACCAATGGGATGGTAATTACCAGCCTGGTTGCATTTACTCTGGTTTATGGCGCATTGATGGCAGCAGATATTTATCTTTTGTCCAAATATGCCCGCGCCGGGATTGATCCATCCGGAGTTGAACCCGCGGTTGACGAACATACCGAATGGGAATAGGAGCAAAAAATGGACCTGAACAATTTGTGGTTTATTCTCATCGGAGTGTTGTTTATCGGTTATTTCGTCCTCGAAGGCTTTGATTTTGGGGTTGGTATCTGGCTGCCTTTCCTCGGAAAATCCGACCAGCACAGGCGAATGATCATCAACACCATCGGACCGCATTGGGATGGCAACGAGGTTTGGCTGATCACAGCAGGTGGAGCTATGTTTGCGGCGTTCCCGGGTTGGTACGCCAGCCTATTCAGCGGGTTCTACCTGCCGCTTTTGTTGATCGTTCTGGCATTGATATTCAGAGGTGTTGCGCTTGAGTTCCGCAGCAAGGACGACAATCCTCGCTGGCGTTCGTTCTGGGACTGGGCAATCTGTATTGGCAGTTTCCTGCCAGCGCTATTGTGGGGCGTGGCATTCGCGAACTTTGTGCATGGCGTCCCGATTGATGGAAGACAGAATTTCGTTGGCTCATTCTGGGATTTGATCAATATTTACACCCTGCTGGGTGGGCTGGTAACTTTATCCGGCTTTATGCTGCAGGGAGCGTTGTTTCTTTCGATCAAAACTGCTGACCCGATTCAATCTATTGCCCGTAAGGTTGCGGGCAGGATGTGGATTGTTACAGTTATCGTCCAGTTCGCTGCGATCGTGGCAACTTACTTTTATACCGATATCCTGACCAAGCTGGGTATCAACCCTGGTGCGGTTCCAATCTTTGCCGTTGCCGCCGTTTTGGTAGTGGGTTGGTTCATCAGGCAGAAGCGCGACGGGTGGGCGTTTACGATTAACTCGCTGGCGATTGTATTGACAACTGCCACCGTATTTTTGATCCTGCACCCGCGTGTATTGATCTCGACTCTGGACCCGGCTTTTAGCTTAACCATCTATAACACCGCATCGGGGCCGACCACCTTGCGTATCATGTCCATCGTTGCCTTGATTTTTGTACCGCTCGTACTGGCTTATCAAGCCTGGAGTTACTGGGTGTTCCGAAAACGGATTACCGCTGATCCGGGAGATTTGCATTACTAATCCTCAATCATGATTTGCTGGTAAAGCAACCCACCCGGGTGGGTTGCTTTACCATTCAGGTCAGTTCGTTTAAAATCAAATCGTATCTATCCTCAGGAGGTCGAAATGGGTCATTGCCATGAGAAGCATGTGGTGGCGACGGATAAAGCCCCTAAAGCGATTGGGCCTTATTCAGCGGGAATTAAAGCCGGGCATTTTGTATATACAGCCGGACAGATTGGATTGGAACCTGAGTCGGGTGTGATGGTAACAGGCGGGATTGAGGCTGAAACTCGCAGGGCTTTAAAAAATTTACAGGGGATCCTTGAGGAAGCTGGTTCATCCCTGGATCAGGTGGTTAAAACTACCGTTTTCTTGATGGATATGAATGATTTTGCAGTCATGAATTCTATTTATGCTGAATTTTTTACGGGAATTTGCCCTGCCCGTTCGGCAGTTCAAGTTGCAGGGCTGCCAAAGGGCGCGAAAATAGAAATTGAAGCGGTTGCTATTGTCCCGTGCCAGGAGCATGCGGACTGATTCGTTTATTGCCTGAGATGCCAATCTCCAATTTTTGGACAACCAGTCTGAAACTGGCTCATATGCCTCCAGTGGGTGCGCAGGATATTGCGGGTTCATGAACAAACCTGAACTCGTATCGATCATTGTGCCCTGCTACAATGAGGAGAAGACGATTGGTCTTTTGCTGGAAGCGATTCTGCGCCAAACTTTTCCGCTTGACCAGCTGGAAGTTGTTCTCGCGGATGGTAAATCCAGTGATAACACTCTGTCAGTAGCATCCGAATTTCAACAGCATCACCCAGAGCTCAAAATTATTGTCATCCAAAACGAGCGCCGGATTATCCCTGCTGCACTCAACCTGGCCATCCAATCCTCTGCAGGGGATATCATCATCCGCCTGGATGCCCATTCGGTCCCGGACGAGCATTACGTTCAGCGCTGCGTTGAGAATCTTAGAGCAGGCAGGGGCGATAATGTTGGCGGTGTCTGGAAGATCAAACCTGGCGCACAAGGTTGGATCGCCCAATCCATCGCGGCAGCAGCAGGTCATCCAATTGGTGCAGGCGATGCGCGTTACCGCTATTCAAACACGCCAGGTGAGGTGGATACGGTTCCATTCGGGGCATACCACCGGAGTGTGTTCGAACGGGTCGGATTGTATGATGAATCTTTGCGGGTCAATGAGGATTACGAACTTAATACTCGAATTCGAAAAAATGGCGGCAAGATTTATTTTGACCCGGCCATCAAGGTGGATTATTTCGCACGTCCAAGGCTGACTGACCTGGCACGCCAGTATTTCCGTTACGGATACTGGAAGTGGCGGATGTTGAAGCGGTACCCGGATACCCTGCGTTGGCGGCAGGCACTGCCCCCGGTGCTGGTACTCGGGACAATTGTCCTCCTTGTCCTCTCGATTTGGTTTTCTGCGGCAGCCTGGTTATTGGCAGCCGGGATGGTTTTCTATTGGATGATCCTGGTTTGTGCAGCCATTTCGCCTGCCAGACGGTATAATACCTTACCCATACTTCTTGGGTTCCCCCTGGCGATTGCAACCATGCACTATTCCTGGGGAACCGGTTTTCTCGTCAGTATTTTCAATGGTCGCAAATAAAGTGGATACCTAATATTTATGGAAACAGGCGAACCCATCACCCGGCCGGCCTTACGTCTTAGAGCTGCTGAAAAACGCGGGACATTATTTTTTGGGGATTTATTTGTAGCCATCATTGCGCTGCTGTTAGCCCTGTATTTTTGGGCGCAGGGAGACGAATGGCTTAAGTTCTCTTGGCAATTTCTAAATGAGCGGGTACCGATCTGGTTTTACCTGATGCCAGTGTTCTGGCTGATCCTGTTGATCGAATCCTATGACCTTCGGCGCTCGACCGCGCGTTTGGAATCCCTTAAAGAAATCAGTCTGGCGGCCGGTGTTGGACTGGGTCTCTATCTGGTAATCTTTTTCATTTCTGACGACCCTTTGAATCGGCGTGGGGTAATTTTCTTTATCATATTCGTTTTCATCCTCACGATGCTGTGGCGCCTGGTGTTTATCAGCTTATTTGCTGGCGCGCGTTTTTCCAGAAGGGTAATCATAGTGGGGGCGGGGCGTTCCGGCAGCGAACTGGCAAAAATTGTCAAGGAATCCTGGCCTCCTCCGTTTTATACGATTGGTCTGGTGGATGATGCGCCGGATAAGCTCGGGCTTGAATTATCCGGGTATAAAGTCCTGGGTTCGACAAAAGAACTGTTCGATCTGGTAAGGCAGCACAACGCAACCGATCTCGTCTTCGCCATTTCAGGTGAAATGGAACCTGACACCTTTGAAAAAGTGCTCGATGCGGAAGAGAAGGGCATCGAGGTGACAACCATGCCAGTGGTTTATGAAGAACTACTCGGGCGTGTTCCGATTTTTCTATTACGGTCTGATTGGGTACTGCGTTCGTTTGTAGACCAGGCTCATGTAGGCGGCTTTTATGAATTAATGAAGCGGTTGATGGACATTGTCGGCGGGCTGGTTGGCACACTAATGCTGGCGGTATCCCTGCCTTTCATTGGGATAGCCATCCTGCTTGAATCAGGATTTCCGATATTTTATAAACAAACCCGCCTGGGTAAAAATGGGCGGCCTTATGAGATGGTTAAATACCGCAGCATGGTGCAGGATGCTGAAAAAGATGGTGTTGCCCGTGCAGCCGATGAGCACGACTCACGCACAACCTTTATTGGTCGGATCTTGCGGAAGAGTCACCTGGATGAATTGCCCCAATTTGTCAACATCCTCAAGGGCGAGATGAGCCTTGTTGGGCCGCGGGCAGAACGCCCGGAACTCGTAACGGATTTGCAGCAGCATGTTCCCTTTTATCGTGCCCGTTTGTTCGTAAAACCCGGTTTGACAGGCTGGGCCCAAGTGAACTATGGCTACGCAAATGATTACGAAACCAATGCTATAAAATTGGAATATGACCTGTATTACATCAAGCACCGCAATCTGTTGCTGGATATCAACATCATGATCCGCACGGTGGGGAACGTGATTGGATTACGAGGCCGCTAATTATGCGTGGAAAAATTAACATTCGCAACCGCTATATTTTGCTTGGGGACCTCATCCTGATTCCAATCGCCGTTCTTGGGACGTTCGTCCTTCGGTTTGAACTCGGGGCGTTATTTTTCCATTACTTGCCCTTTGCTTACTGGATGATTCTGGCCGCTTTAATCACCAAACCTGTGGTGTATTATTTCTTCGGGCTTTACCGTCGGCTCTGGTTGTATGCCAGCATCCAGGAATTGAAGCTCATTACAGCCGCAGTCGCTGTGGCTTCGGTTGTCCTGGCGCTTGTCATGCTCCTGTTGTATTCACTGAATGTCGTTGGTGCCTACCTCCGGTCGGTATTTGTCATCGACTTGCTGTTGTCTCTGATCACCGTGGGCGGGTTGCGCTTCGTATTACGTCTGGTCGCGGAAATGAGCAAAAACCAGCAGACACCGCTTCCGAGCACCAACCGGTCAAAACGTGTGCTGATTATTGGCGCAGGGGATGCCGGCGCTATGGTCGTTCGTGAACTTCAGAAGAATCCACAAATTAACCTGGTTCCAGTAGGTTTCCTGGATGACAATCCCAGTAAGCTGAAGCAGCAAATCCATGGCGTTCCGATTATTGGTACCGTTTCCGATCTGACGCGAACTCTGGATCGGCT
>CAYPJS010000018.1:0-22072 GCA_964411135.1 uncultured Anaerolinea sp. | reverse complement strand
GCGCTGTCCTTAGGCAGGCGCTGCTGAGTCTCAAAATCGACGTACACCATGCCGAAGCGCTGGGTATAGCCGAATGCCCACTCAAAGTTATCCATTAAAGACCACTGGTAGTAGCCGGTTACGGGCACGCCGGATTGTATGGCGCGCCCGACCGCCACGATATGGCTGTGCAGGTAGGCGGTACGCCGCACGTCGCAGATTCTGCCCGCGGCGTCCGGACCGTCGGAGTAACTGGCGCCGTTTTCCGAGATGATCAACTCGGCTGGTTTGTATTCCCAGTAAACGCGTGAAAGCAGTTCATACAACCCGAACGGGAAGATCTCCCAGCCCATTTCGGTCTGGTTGCTGTGCGGGGCCGGCAGGCGCTCGATGGCTGCCGGGTCGAAATGCTGTGAATCGGCTGCTTTGACCATGCTGCGCGAATAGTAGTTGATGGCCAGGAAGTCGGTGGCGGCTGCGATCCTATCGAAATCACCCGGCTGGATGAAATCCGGGGTGGTGGAGGGCAGCACCCCCATTTGCACATAGTCCGCAAGAATGTCAGCCGGGTAGCCGCGCCCATGTACGGGATCGAGGAACCAGCGGTTGAAAGCGCCGTCGGCGTGTCGCACTGCGTGACGGTCTGCCAGTGTGCTGCCCGGCGTGTACTGCGGTGACAGGTTGAGGGCAATACCCACACGCGCGTCCGGGCACGCCTGCCGGATTACCGGCACAGCCAGGCCGTGCGCTAGCAGCAAATGATGACCGGCTTTAAGACCGCTGAAGGCATCGTGTAGACCCGGGGCGTGCTCGCCGATGGTATAGCTGAGAATGCTGGCGCACCAGGGCTCATTAATGGTAACCCAATCCTTGACCCGGTCGCCCAGGCTGCGCGCACACACGCCTGCCAGTTCGGCAAAGGCATGCGCGGTGGAGCGTTCCAGCCAACCATTGGTCACGCTGGCGGGCAGGTCCCAGTGGTACAGGGTTGCCATCGGCCGGATGCCGGCAGCCAGCAGTTCATCCACCAGGCGTGCGTAGAAGTCCAGGCCGGCCTGGTTTACTCTGCCGCTGCCTTCTGGCAATATTCGCGGCCAGGAAATTGAAAAGCGGTAGGTCTTTAGCCCCAGTCGCTTCATCAAAGCCACGTCATCCTTCCAGCGGTGGTAATGGTCGCACGCCAGGTCGCCGTTGTCGCCGTTGAGGGTCTTGCCGGGGGTGTGGGCAAAAACATCCCAAATCGAATCGGTCTTTCCGTCCTCATGGACAGCACCCTCGATCTGATAGGCGGCGGTTGCTGCGCCCCACTGGAAGTTGTCGGGGAAAGGGATGAAGGTAGACATAAAACCTCGATGAATCAGGTGAATTTTTCTAAGCGGACATGCGATCGAAGGCTGGTTTAAGCGCCGGGTATAGATCGCGGTAGAGTTGGTAAGTATGCTGATAAACGCGGACCTGGTCCGGGACGGGCTGAGTCTGTCCGGTGAGTTTGATCGTCTCGCGGCAGGCGCTGGCAACATCACTCCATGCACCGGCGCTGACTCCTGCTAGTAAAGCCGCACCAAAGGCGCCGCCTTCGGCGGTATTAACCGTGACCAGCTCACTTTCCAGCACGGAAGCCAGGATCTGCCGCCACAGAGCCCCTTTGGTTCCGCCGCCGGAAGCCCGCACCTGAGTTATGCTTTCCAGCCCGGCTTTCTGGATCAGAGTAAAGCCGTCCTTGAGCCCAAAGGCTACACCCTCGAGCACGGCGCGGGTCATGTGCCCGCGGGTATGCCGCAGCGTGAGACCTACAAAGGCACCGCGTGCCCGGGGGTCGGGGTGCGGGGTGCGCTCGCCGCTCAAATACGGTAAAAAGAGCAATCCCTCGCTGCCTGCAGGCACCAGTTCGGCTTCTGTCAGCAGCGCATCAAAGCTCATGTCGGATGCCAGCGTGTCGCGGTACCACTGCAGGCTGCCGGCTGCTGAAAGCATGACGCCCATAAAGTGCCACATACCCGGCACCGCATGGCAGAAGGCGTGGAGGCGGCCCTCCGGTTCAATCAAGGGGGCGGGCGTAGCGGCAAAGACCACCCCGCTGGTACCTACCGTCAGGCCGATGATACCCGGCTCGACGGCACCCACCCCTACCGCCCCGGCAGCCTGATCACCGCCGCCGGCAGCCACAGGTGTGCCGACAGCCAGACCGGTGGCTTTTGCTGCTTCGAGAGTCACAATGCCGGTAAATTCCGGGCCCTCATACGTGGGGGGCATCCAGCTGCGCGGAATACCCAATTCGGATAGGAGTGCGTCCGACCAGTCACGATTGCGCAGGTCGAACAGTACCGTGCCGGCGCCGTCGGCCTTATCCATGGCGAATACGCCGGTCAGTTTGTAGCGGATGTAATCCTTGGGCAGCAGTATGTGCCTGGCTTGCGCATAGATATCAGGTTCGTTCTCAGCCACCCACAGGATCTTGGGCGCGGTAAAGCCGGTCAGTGCCAGGTTGCCGCTGATCTGGATGAAGCGTTCTCTGCCGATTCGGGCATGGATTTCGTCGCACTGTGCCTGGGTGCGCTGGTCGTTCCACAGGATCGCCGGGCGCAGCACCTTGCCATCTGCATCCAGCAGCACCAGGCCGTGCATTTGCCCGGTCAGACCGATCGCCTTGATCGCGGCGGGCGGGATGGCTGCCTTTTGCAATACCTCACGGATGCTGGAAAGGGTTGCCTGCCACCATTCTTCGGGATTCTGCTCCGACCATAACGGGCGGGGCGTGGACAGCGTATGCGGAGAGGAAGCAACAGCCAGGACAGCGCCGGTTTCATCGATGAGCAGTGCTTTGCTGCCGGTGGTGGAGACGTCGATACCCATGAAGGCTGTCATCTGCGAAAATCCTCCCAATCCAGAAATGCCCGGTTAGTGGACCTCCACCGGACAAACAAAAACGCGTTCCTTGACCTCAACTGATTGTTTACCGCTCAGTTCAAACTCGCCCTGCAGCCGGATATCGTCGGAAGAGCTGCCAACCATTACTAAAAACCGGCCGGGTTCGAGCGCCAGGCGCAGGTCCTGATCGTAATATGCCAGCATATCTACCGGCAGATGGAAGGTGACCGTTTTAGCCTCTCCGCCCTGCAGGTTGATGCGGGTAAAGCCCTTCAATTCTTTGACCGGGCGCGGCAGGCTGGCATATTCGTCACGGATATACAGCTGCACCACTTCGTCGCCGGGCAGCGCACCGATGTTTTTGACCGTCAGCGAAATCTTGATAATTCCCCCGGCAGCTGTACTGGATGGGGTGATGACCAGCTTGTCGTAGTTGAAATCGGTGTAGCTCAAGCCGTGCCCAAACCAGAAGAGCGGCGTGACCGGTTCGTTGGTGTAATCGCCGTATATATTCGAGCGCATACCCGACGGCTTGTAATTGTAGAAAACCGGTACCTGCCCGGCAGAACGCGGGAAACTCACTGGCAGCTTGCCGCCCGGGTTGACCTCGCCGAAGAGAGCATCCGCCACGGCGCGCCCGCCTTCCTCGCCGGGCACCCAGGCCATCAGAATGGCGCTGGTTTGCTCCACGACGGCTGAAATATCGACCGGGCGTCCGGAAACAAGCACCAGCACAACTGGCTTACCGGCTGCCTGTACGGCCTTGACCAGTTTTTCCTGCACGCCTGGCAGGCGCAGGTCGGTGGTGTCTCGGAATTCGCCGGTGGTACAGTGCGGGGCCAGGCCGGAGAGGTTGCCCATGACCAGGATGACTGCATCCGACTCGCGGGCAGCCTTTACAGCTTCGTCAAAGCCGCTCTCGTCCTCGGAATTAATATCGCAGCCGCGGGCGACCACCAGCTGGGTGGATGCCAGAATGGTATTTTTGATCGCATCCAGGATGGTAGGCATGGACACGTGCGTTTTTTGGATTTCCTGCTGGCTGAGGTTCTCGAAAGCTGATCCGGGCGGGGGGGCGTAGGTCAGCAGCTCTGCGGTGGCTGTGAAGGAGTAATCGCCCATCAGACAGCGTGCTGAATCAGCGTTCGGGCCAATGACCGCCAGTTTACCAATGGACTTGCGCAGGGGTAGGCTGCCGTCATTTTTGAGCAGCACCAGACTTTTTGCGGCAATCTGATAGGCTAACTTGCGATTTTCCGAGGTTTCGAAGACCTCGAGCACCGTGTCCTCAGGAACGTATGGATTCTCAAACAGACCCAGTTCGAATTTCTTTTGCAGGTGGCGGCCGACGGCGGTGTCGAGCGTTTCAAGCGAAACCTCGCCTGCCGCGATGGCTTGCATCAAATCAACGCCGTAGCAGGCAACTGAAGGCAGCTCAACATCGATGCCGGCAGTCAGGGCTGCGACCGCGGCAGCGCGCCGGGTTTCGGCAGACCGGTGGTAATTGTGGATCATCACCACGGCTTCGTAATCGGAAACAACCACGCCGTCGAAGCCGAGAGTGCCGCGCAGCAAATCCGTCAGGATACGGCGCGAGGCAGCCACCACCTCTCCGTCAAGCTCGGGATAGGCGTTCATCATGGATGCCAGCCCGGCGTCGCGGATGGCAGCCTGGAACGGTGCGAGGTAGATATCCCAAAGATCGCGATGACCCAGATGAACCGGCCCGCAGTTCAATCCGCCCTGCGAGAAGGCGTGCCCCACGAAGTGCTTGCCTGTAGCCATCACGCCCTGCGAAAGGTCGTCACCCTGCAAACCTTTAATGTACTGTACCCCAAACTGACTAACCAGGGTGGGATCTTCACCGAAGGTTTCCTCGATTCGCCCCCAGCGCGGGTCGCGCGCCACGTCCAGCACGGGCGCCAGTCCCTGCTGTGCTCCAACGGCACGCAGCTGTCGGGCAATTTGAGCGGTCATCTGGCCTGCCAGTTCGGGCTGGAAGGTGCTGGCAAGCCCGATCATTTCCGGGTAGATGCTGGCGCCGGGCAGCATGGCTCCAGCGCAGCACTCCTCATGGATGATAGCCGGGATGCCCAGCCGCGTCTGTTCCTTGAGGAAGCGCTGCAGGGTGTTGGCTGAGCGGGCGGCTTCGTGCGGCAGTACATAATTGGCACCGGCGTTGCGGGTAATCTGCCCGATGCCGAGTTTGAGCATCTCTGCCATCTTGTGAGGGTCGAGTGACCCCTGCGATTGCAGTTCGTACACCCAGTATCCCTGCAGCTGGGCGAGCTTTTCATCCAGGGTCATTTGCGACAACAGGTCTTTCACCTGCTGCTTGATCCGGTCGAGGCTAGATCTGGCAGTCATGCTCCTCCTAACGCCTGGCACCAGGTTTAGCGGGTGCCGAGCAGAATATCAATGGTCAACTGGTCGAGACGTTCGTATTTCAAGCCGCGGGCAGCAATTCCCTTGCGGTCAAAATGGTGTCCCTTGAGGGCCTTTGCCTTATCGCTGGAATACTTGCCGAAGAAGAGTTCCATCTGCGGATCCTCGGCCTTGATTTCTGCCAGCAGCGCCTGGACTTCGGGGTCGGCGTTGAATTGGGCGGCTTTATCTTTTAGGATTAGATAGGTGCGGATGCAGCCGCGGGCAAAGTCCTTGACTCCTTCGTAATCCTCGGTTCGGTAGGCATGCGCATCGAAGTGGCGCGAACCGGTGTAGCCGACGTCCTCAAGGAACTTGACCAGGAAGAAGGCGGCTTTAATATCGCGTGAGCCAAAGCGCAGGTCCTGGTCATAGCGCCCGGGATACTGGTCGTTCAGGTCCACGTGCCAGAGTTTACCGGCATCCCAGGCCTGGGCGATGCCGTGCATGTAGTTGATGCCTGCCATGTGCTCGTGCGCTACCTCGGGGTTGACCCCCACCATTTCGGGGTGATCCAGGGTTTCAATGAAAGCCAGCATGTGACCGGTGGTGGAGAGGTAAATATCGCCGCGCGGCTCGTTGGGTTTGGCTTCCAGTGCAAACTTCAGATCGTAGCCGTTGTCGAGCACATACTCCGACAGGAAGTTCAGCCCATCTCGGTAGCGGCGCAAGCCGTCCACCGCGCTCTTGCTCGAGTCGGTCTCGACGCCCTCACGCCCGCCCCAAAAGACGTAGATCTTAGCGCCAAACTCAACGCCGAGGTCGATGGCTCTCATTGCCTTTTGTAACGCGAAAGCACGTACCTTGGGGTCGTTGGCAGTGAAGGCTCCGTCCTTAAAGATCGGGTCGAAGGCCAGGTTGGTGGTTGCCATAGGTACTACCAAGCCCGTATCCTGCAGGGCTTTGCGGAAATCACGTTTAATGGCTTCGGCTTCGGATGGGGTGGCGTCGATGGGAATGAAGTCGTTGTCGTGGTAATTGACGCCGTAAGCGCCGACCTCGCCCAGCAGATAAACCAGCTCTGCGGGAGTCTTGGGTTCGCGTACCGGACCGCCAAATGGGTCGCGGCCAGTCGACCCGACCGTCCACAGGCCGAAAGTGAATTTATGTTCAGGTTTGGGGGTATAAGCAGTCATCTCTGGTCTCCTAGTGCGTAAATGATGGGTTATATAGACTTTTCGTTCCCGTAAAATTCCTGCGCCAGCCGATGCAGTGATTGTAAATGGTTGTTGGATAAAAGGTGGAATTCCGTGTTTTCGGAGCTGGTATCGTCGTTCTCGACAATCACGATATTGGCATCGGGGCTCATCAATACTGCGTGCCAGGTATTCTGTTTGACATTATAGAAATCGCCGGTCTTCATACTGATTATTTCGATTTCACTCAGGTTCGGCTGGTTGCCGCCAATGAGCAGGCTGGCCCGCCCGGCGGTCAGGATGAAGACTTCATCGGTCAGGGTATGGCGTTCCATGCGGTGAATATTGTTGGGCTGCATTTCATCAAGGTAGCGCAGGACAGCTGCGCGCCAGGCTCCATACGACACCAGCGCTTTATACCCCTGCCCACTGAATGATTTGATTTCGACGGTTTCCATTCTTGAACTTGCTCCTGATAAATATAATGAGTAAAGCTTAAGGACAATCAATCCATTCGATTGGCTGGCTTCCGCCTTCACCCAGACCGTAGCCGAAGGGGAAAAGCGGAGCATCGCAGCCTGCGGAGTGCTGTACGTTGTGGATATTCATGGGCAGCTGCTGGTTGAAACGCGGCCAGGTGTAAGGTAGCGTCCCGCTGAAGGGGTAGCCGCCGAAGAGCACATCGGTCACACCGCCGCCTTCGCTGCCGGGCAGCCAGGCGGCTACCCAGGCATCTGCCACAGGATACTGGTCGGTGATGACCAGCGGGCGGCCGGATATGAGGATCACGACTAATTTTTGGCTGTGTGCCCTCAGGTTGGTGATGGCCTGAACATCATCCTGAGCAAGCGACAGGCTGCTGGCATCGCCAACACCCTCAGCGTAAGGTTGTTCGCCAATGACAGCGATGCCAATTTCGGCTGTGCCATCGAACGTGCCGGCTGGATTGTATACGATCTCTGTCGAGCTTGAGACGGCTGTCTGAAGCGCTTCCAGTATGGTGGTGCCGACCTGCACATCGCCGGACTCGCCCTGCCATTCGGTGGTCCAGCCGCCGCACTGTAATCCCATGTCATCGGCCGCTTTACCTGCCACATAGATTGAGGAAACATCAGCGTTGAGGGGAAGCAAGTTGTCATCGTTCTTGAGCAGCACCAGCGATTTGCGCACAGCCTGACGGGCAAGAGTGCGGTGCTCGTCCGAGCCTATGACATCCAGGGAAAAAGTAGACGGGTCATTGTTAAACAGACCCAGCCGGTATTTGACGGTAAGGATACGGCGCACAGCGTCGTCAATGCGTTCGAGACTGATATCGTCCTTCATAACGGCACGTTTCACGTCATTGATGAATTTCTCATAGTCGTACGGCACCATATTCATATCGATGCCGGCGTTGATGGCTGTGACGACCGAGTCGTAATAGTTTTCGCTGATCTGATCGATGCCGCCCCAATCTGAGACCACAAAACCCTCGAATCCGAGCTCGCCCTTCAGCACATCCGTGATCCAGTACTTCTGCGCATGCATCTTAACGCCGTTCCAACTGCTGAAGGAAACCATAACGCTCATGGCGCCATTCTCGAGTGCTGCACGGTACGGCGGCAGGAAGAGTTCGCGCACAGCCGTCTCGTCGTACAGCATATCGCCCTGGTCGAGCAAATATTGGGTAAATATGTACTGGGTTGAGGTACCGTAGGTGGTGCCGCCATCTCCCAGGAAATGTTTGGGAGTTGCCAGCGTGAAGAGGGTCTGGCCTTCGGCTGCCTGGTAACCCTGCGGCAAGGTCTGCAATCCTTTGAGGTAGGCTGTAGCAAGCGTGGTCACGCGCCCGGTATCTTCGCTGTAGGCTTCATAGGTGCGTCCCCAGCGGATATCCTGCGGCACTGCTACAATCGGAGCGAAATTCCAGGGGATGCTGACAGCGCGCAGTTCCGCGGCGGCGGCTTGCCCAATCTGCTCCATCAGGACCGGGTCATTGGCGGCACCCAGACCAACCGGCTGGGGAAAAATGGTCGCGCCGTAGAGCGCGCCGATGCCGTGGATGGCGTCCACTGCGTACAGCACCGGAATGCCAAGGCGGGTTTGCGGAATGGATGGCGGACTGAATATTTTTTTCCACTCCTTAATGTCGCCTGCCGTTGGAACAGACCCGCCCCCGCTGATGATGGAACCGAGAAAATACTTCTCCACAACGCCGGGTTTCAGGCTGTACATCTCAACCTGGGTCATTTGACCGATTTTCTCATCCAATGTCATTTGCGAAAGGAGGTCTTCGACGAAAGAGACTTCTGTACTGTCCGGCGCAACTGTTTCGGTGGATGTTGCTTCATCAGCGATCGGTCGAATTGTTTCGAGGTTTGTTTCGGCAGGAGCTGCAGGGGTGCACGCCGAAAGCATCCCACACAACAATAAGATGGCAATCGATTGGCGGCGCATTAATAAATCTCACAGGGTTGCATGAGCAATTAATCCAGGAAAACCCGAACCGAAACGAATTTAATACCGGCTGGCGGCAGCGGAACCAGCGTGCCGTCGATGGGCTTGCCGTCCACTTCCAGACGTGCCATACTGTCGTGACCGCGGCGTTCCACCGTGATGTCAAAAAGGACCCCGCGGAAGAGCCGCCGCGCGGTAAAGCCCTGCCACCCGGCTGGAATGACCGGATTGACGACCAGTCCATCATAATCAGGCCGGATGCCCAGGATCCACTGGGTAATGGCAACAAAATTCCAGGCAGCCGTGCCGGTCAACCAGGAGTTCTTGGCTTCCCCGGGTTTAAGCGCTTCTTTACCTGCAATCATCTGGGCGTACACATATGGTTCACAGCGATGAACCTCGCTAAGGTCTTCGCGCTTGGACGGATTGATGCGGCTGTAATAGTCAAAGGCGCGGTCGCCGCGGCCGATTTTGGCTTCAGCGATCATAATCCAGGGATTGGTGTGACAAAAAACGCTGCCGTTCTCTTTATAACCGGGGGGATAGGACGAAATCTCGCCCAGGTGCAGGTAATACTGGCGATAAGCCGGGTGCAGTAAAACAATACCGTGCGGGGTAGCCAGCCGCTCAGCAACGGCATTCAAAGCCTGCTCAGCTTTACCATCAGCCATTCCGATGCCCGCCATGACGCACATACCCTGCGGCTCAATGAAGATTTGGCCTTCCTCGCACTGGCTTGCCCCGACCGGATTACCGAAGTTGTCGTAGGCACGGCGGAACCAGGCGCCGTCCCAGCCAGCTGAGCTTACGGCAGCCTCCATTTTCAGGCGTGCATTGCGGTAGGGAAGGGCAGTGTCTGCAGATTTATATCGTGCGGTCAGCGCTTCCATTTCCTGACAGGCCAGTACGAACAGCCCGCCAATGAATACGCTCTCGGCAGTCTTACCGTCAGCACTGGTGGTGGTCTGGAAGGATTGCCCCGGCGTGTCAGAGAAGCAGTTCAGGTTGAGACAGTCATTCCAATCCGCGCGTCCGATCAAGGGCAGACCGTGCGGTCCCAGCCGGTCGAGGGTGTATTGGATGGAACGCTGCAAGTGAGCAAAAAGGGTTTCTTCGCTGCCGGGGCGGTTGTCGAATGGCACCATCGTGTCCAGGATGGATCCATTGCCGGTCTCCTTGACATAAGCGCACACCGAAAGCACCAACCACAGCGGGTCGTCGTTGAAGTTGCCGCCGATGTCGTTGTTGCCAAGTTTGGTCATCGGCTGGTACTGGTGATAGGCTCCGCCGCTCGGCAGCTGGGTGGCAGCCAAATCCAGGATACGCTCGCGGGCGCGTTCCGGTACCAGATGCATGAACCCCAGCAGGTCCTGGTTCGAGTCGCGGAAGCCCATGCCGCGCCCGATGCCGGATTCGAAGTAGGAAGCCGAGCGTGAAAAGTTGAAGGTAACCATCATCTGGTACGCGTTCCAGATGTTAACCATGCGGTTGGTGTGGACGTCCGGCACGTCAACGGTGAACCGGCCCAGCAATTCCTGCCAGTAGGTACGCAGGTCTTCAAATGCGGTGTCAACCGTCTCAGGGCGCAGGTAATTTTGAATAATGGGCAGAACTGTCCGCTTGTTGATGGTTTGCGAACCGGGCGGGTCAAATTTGCTGCTGACGGGGTTCTCGTGATATCCCAGCAGGAAAATAATGCGTTTTGCCTCACCGGGCTGGAGCGCCACTTTTAGATGATGGGCACCGACCGGCTGCCAGCCCAGGGCAACCGAATTGCCAGCCGTGCCTTGTTCAACTGCCAGCGGCGCGTTCCAGCCGCGGTAAGGACCCAGAAATGATTCGCGTTGGGTGTCAAAACCCGCCAGGGGTTCTGAGCAGGCAAAAAAGGCAAAATGATCCCGCCGCTCGCGGTATTCCGACTTGTGGTAAATCACGCTGTCCTGCACCTCCACCTCGCCGATGGAGTAATTGCGCTGGAAGTTGTTGGCATCGTCCAGTGCGTCCCACAGGCAGAACTCGACTGCGGAAAACACCGAAAGGTTCGCCGGCTGCGGTCGCAAATTGGTCAGAGTCAATGACCAGATCTCAAGGTTCTGACTGAGCGGCACGAAATAGGTGGTTTCGCTGGCAATACCGGCGCGTTCCGAGCGGATGCGGGTGTAGCCCAGCCCATGCCGGCATTCATAGGCATCCAGCGGAGCGCGGACGGGCTGCCAGGCCGGCGACCAAAACTCGGGTTGACTGGCATCGTCATCGCGCAGATAAATATAGCGCCCGTTCTCATCCAGCGGAGCGTTGTTGTAGCGGTAGCGCGTCAGGCGCCGCAGGCGGGCATCGCGGTAAAACGAGTATCCGCCTGCGGTATTCGAGATTATGCCGAAGTAGGCTTCCGTGCCGAGGTAATTGATCCAGGGGATCGGGGTATCCGGTCGGTTAATGCAATATTCAAGTCGTGCGTCGTCAAAATGTCCAAACCGCAAGAGAGTACCTCGATCGTCTGAAAGATATTAAAGGTGCATCCAGCCCATCTTATGCCGATGGGATTGATGTGAATATGAACTGAAAAAGCTGCTTTGAGCTATTCTTTGACGGCTCCCAGCGAAATGCCGTTGACGATATAGCGTGAGAACAGGAAGTACATGATGATGATGGGTACGACGGAGGCTGCCAGCCCCAGGTAGATGGCGCCGTACTCGTGCCGGTAAACATCACCGCGTAAGGTCTGGATGAGCATGGGCAGGGTGTACTTGTCGCGCGAGGTGATCAGAATGAAGGCATTGAAGAAGTTGTTCCAGGCAGCGACAAAGGCAAAAATGCCGAGGGTGAAGGCTCCCGGCACCGCAATGGGGAACATGATGCGGTGGAATATGCCCAGCTCGCTGCAGCCGTCGATGCGGCCGGCGTCGATCAGTTCGTGCAGCATGATCGATTCAAGGTATTGTTTGGAGAAGAATACCCCGCCGGCAGAGGCTATGCTTGGCAAGATCAGCGACAAATAATTGTCATCCAGTCCGATTTTGACCATGTACTGGTAAAAGCCGATGATCGAGAGCTGCGTCGGGATCATGACCAGCACCAGGATGAAGTTGTACAGGAATTGCTTGCCTTTGAAGTTATATACCACGATGCCGTAGGCTGTCAGCATGGAGAAATAGACCGAGACGACCGTGGTAGCGGCAGAAATGATGAGACTGTTGAAGAACCCGCGCGGCAGGTCGAGGCCTTTGCTGAGCAGGATCTTGTAGTTGGTGATTAAATATTTGCTGGGCAGCAAGCTGATGCCCTGTTGAATTTCAACCGTTGACCGTGTGGCGTTGACGATCATCATCCAGACCGGCACAATAGTGACAACCAGGATAATAACCAGCACGAGGTAGATTAGGGCACGATAGATATTGGTGGAAAGTGTCCAATTACGGTTCATCAGTTTATCTCCTTATATTCTTTAACCGGTTTCTCTCGCAGGAGATAAAAGATCAAGAGAGCGACGATTGTGGTCATGAGGAAGACGACCACGCCGACCGATGAAGCAGCACCGATATGACCCTGACTGCTGCGGAACTTCATGTACATCAGGATGTTGTTGGTCAGGATGGAGTTGGCAGGGCTGCCGCGACCGTCGGTGAGCAGGAATGGGATGTCAAACATCTGCATGCCGCCGACCAGCGATGTGACCAGGATGTAGATCATCACCGGTTTGATCAACGGTAGGGTGATAAAGCGGAACATTTGGCTCATGGTTGCCCCATCGATCGTGGCGGCTTCATACACTGCCACCGAGATCGAGGTCATGGCGGCCATCAATAAAATGGTGGTCTGACCGAACCACATCCACCATTGGATGAAAACCACCAATCCGCGCATGACTGCCGGACTGCGGATGAAATCGACAGCTTCCGGGAGGAAGTCAGACCGTACCAGGAACTGGTTGACCGGTCCATAGAAGGAGAACAGGCTGAAAAACAGCGCAGCGATCGCAGAGGGCATCATCAGATTCGGCAGGTAGAACAACATGCGCCAGAAACCACCCCCCTTGATTTTGAGGCGGGTGCTGGTGAACCATACCGAAAGCAGCATCGCAATACCCAACTGGGGGATGAAGTTCATCAGCCACAGGGTCCAGGTGTTTTTAATGGCGGTCAGGAATGTGCTGTCGGCAAACAGGCGTTCAAAATTTTTCAAGCCAATGAAGGTGCCGTGGGCTTTCATCATGGTGGTGTCGGTGAAACCCAGTGCAATGGTGTTGTAGACAGGATAAAGACCAAAGACTAGAAAACCGATGATGAAAGGTGCAATGAAGAAATACCCGTAATAATTTTTCCGCACTTTAGAATGCATCCTCTTCTCCCTCCCTTCAAAATGAGTCAGTGCATGTATATATATTGTATATACATTACACTGACTCATTCATTAAAAATGGTTCAGGTGATTAGGGAATGATCAGATCGGGGAACTCGTTGCGGACGGCGTCCTTCCAGAGCGTCCACATTTCCTCAAGGGTAACCGTACCTTCGAGGTAGGAGTTCAGAGGATCATTCAAAGCGCGCTGGATCGCGTCGTCAGAGCCCTGCATGAGGCGGGCATTGACGGTCGGAGCAGCAGCCGCGAAGCCGCCGTAGGAGTTCTGACCGCCAAGGAACTTGCTCAGCTCTGAATCATCGAAGCTGGCGGTGATCTTCTCAACTACAACCTGGCTGCCAACGAAGTCGCCAGCGGCCTGGTATTGATCTTCCGGGACCTCAGGATCGATGGCTTTCAGGTATTCATTGGTGTACACACCGGTTGCCCAGTTGGTCAGGTTTTCCTCGTCCAGGGTGCAGAAGCGGACGAATTCCTTCGCCAGTTCCATCTGCTTGGTGTCTTTCATAACGCCCAGCCAGGTACCGCCCCACTGATAGGGGAGCGGGCCGGTGATGACAGCCCAGTCGCCCACGGTGGTGGAGGCGCCGTCAGATGAGGTGGCGTTGGGGGCCAGAACATAGGGCAGACCCCAGGTCGGCAGGAAGTAGGAGAAGACTTTCTTGGGGTTGCCTTCGGCGTCGGTCAGGGTGTCGTTCATGCCAGCGAACCAGCCTTCTTGCCACTGGGTTGCTTTGGCTTCGTAGCCGTTATCACGGAAGATCTTTACGGTCTCGACCATCTTGTCAACCATCGGGTCGACGGTCAGGGTATCATCAACGACCCACGGCTGCTCGCGGTTGGCATAGAACAGGTTCATGAAATCGCCATTGGAAGCCACCATGTAGGTGTTGCCACCGGATTTTTCCTTCACAACGCCAGCTGCTTCGGTGTATTTGTCCATGTCGCCGAGGATTTCCTGCATCTGTACAGGATCGTCGGTGCCGAAGTATTCGATGGCCAGGCTGCGGCGGTAGAACAAAGCGCCCGGGGTGGCCTGGTAAGCGTAGGCTTTGGTAACGCCTTCATAGGTACCAACTTCATACACGAAGGGGTACATCTTGAGTTCTTCGGCGTAGGGCATCAGGTCGCCAAGGTCGGCCAGGAAATCGCTCTCGACGTAGGATTTCACGAAGGCGGCTTCTAGCGCAACCACATCGGGTACTGCGTCGGTGCCGAGGGTGGCCATCAGTTTGGTCTGATATTCACCATTGGTCATCGGGATCATGGTGTAAACCACATCCACATCGGGATGGGTTTTTTCGAAGGCTACAGCCATGGTCAGGATCTCATTGGTGAAGGACCATACATTCAGGACGGTTTTGCCCGCTTCGGGTACTTCAGCAGTAGGCGCATCGGTTGGTGCAGCCTCTGGAGCTTTGGTGGGTTCTTCCACCACAGGTGCTTCAGTGGCAGGGGTGCCGCAGGCGGCGAGCAGCATGCTGGCGAGGATTAGAATGGATAAAACGATACTCAGACGTTTCATTTCTTTCTTTTCTCCTTAAGATTTGGGTTCGAATGCAATTTTGTGCACTGATTACAATCGTTCTGGTTGTTTTCTTCACCTCCTTAATGATTGCAAAAGAAAACAATGAGAGCGCTCTCTAATTCAACCAAAAAAACTACATGGCTGCTGAGTACGCTCCTTTTTTGATCGCTCCACAAGAATCGCGGATGATTAACTCAGTATCAAGGATGATACTTCTTGCCGGAGTGGTACCTTTTTCAATCAAGTCGATCAGGAATTCGACTGCCGTAATCCCGAATTTAAGGATTGGCTGCCGAATGGTGGTCAACTGGATTTTTGTGAGAGCTGCCAGAGGGACATCGTCGAAGCCGATGAAGGCAATATCGTCCGGGATACCCAAACCTGCCTCCTGGACGGCCCGCATGGCGCCTGAGGCCATGATATCCGAGGCGGCAAAAACCGCATCGGGTCTGGCAGGGAATAAACGCTGCATGGCACTGTAACCGCTGGCTTCAGTGAAAGAGCCCTCAGCAATCAAACTTGCATCAACAGGCAGCCCGGCGTCCGTCAGGGCTTTTTTATAGCCGATCAGCCGGTCGGCAGTTACGGTGCTGCCCTTATTGCCAGTGATGGTGGCGATACGCCGGTAGCCCAGCCGAATCAAATGGCTGGTGGCTGAAGCGGCGGCTTTCTGATTGTCCACATCGATGTAATTGACGCCGTCTGGCTCATTTGGGCGGCCTAAAATGACAGTGGGGACATTCGAGCGCAGCATGCGCTGGATCAGAACGTCATCCGGCTGCCCGGATTGGATCAGAAGTCCATCCAGCATGCCGCTGCGTGAAAGGCGCGGAGTAATTTTCTCTTCCTCTTCCCGGGTGTCGAGGAGGAACAGCGATAGGGTCAGGTCGTGTTTGTTACAGCCGAAGGCAATGCCCTGGGTGAGATGCGGGAAGTATGGATCGGTGAAGAAAGAACTCACGCTGTGCGCCAGGACAAGGCCGATCATACTGGAACGCTGAGAAGCCAGCGAGCGGGCAGCTGCATTGGGGTGGTAGCCAGTTTCGCGAATCGTTTCCAGAACGCGCTGCCTGACATCCGGGCTGACACTGGCAGACCCATTAATCACGCGCGATACAGTGGAGCGATGGACTCCAACGAGCTTCGCAATGTCCTCAAGCGTCAATTCTGACATAAAATGGGGATCGGGCGGGTAGTGAGTGTATTGAGAGCGATTGCACGTTTAGTGTGAGAGCGCTCTCACGTATATTTATAATACACACAAAATCCAGGTTTGTCAACTACCCAGCTGGCGGCGAGGCGGAATTAAGGTGGTGGCGATTATTCAGGCCAGGCTTTGCGGTAATTGCCCAGAATGCGGTCGCAGAGTTCATTAAAGGCAGTATCCACCTTCCCGCGGTCCGGGTTCGCCAGGTACCAGTCCACCATCTCGCGTGCACCCTGGGCAAAGGAGATTGCGGGATTGAAGTCCGGCACGACCTGCTTGATCTTGCTGTTGTCGAAAATGGCACTGTGGGTTTTATCACCTAGCAGACTGTCGCCAAGGGTCTGGTCATATGCCGCGATTAAATCTGACGGCACATGCACGACCTGCGGTTCCACCCCGGCTGCGCGCCCGATCAACTGATAGATCTGGTTCCAGGTGAGCCATTCGTCGTTGGTGATGTGGAAGGTCTCACCTATTGCCCGGGCGTTGCCCAGCAGACCGATGAACCCGACAGCAAAATCGCGGGTATGGGTCAATGTCCAGATTGAGCTGCCGTCACCGTGAACTATAACCGGTTTATCGTGCAGCATGCGGTGCAGTACGGTGTAGCCGCCCGGTGTTGGCAGGTAGCCCGGCGCGTAGGTGTGCGAGGGGCGCACGACCGTGAAAGGGAATTTCCTTTCGCGGTAAGCGTGCAGCAGAAGCTCCTCGCAGGCAATCTTGTTGCGCGAGTAGACCCAGACCGGATTGTCCAGCGGTGTTGATTCGCGGATGGGCAGGTTGGCTGGCGGCGTCTGATAAGCCGAGGCAGAACTGATAAAAACGTACTGCCCGGTGCGGCCTGCAAACAGGTCGATATCCACCTGGACCTGCTCGGGGGTGAAGGCGATGAAATCCGCAACCACGTCAAATTCACGGCTGCCAAGTGCCTGCCGGACGGCTGCACGGTCATGGAAGTCCGCGGAGAGGATTTCCACCCTGTGGGGGGTGGTTCGGAAGGATTGCCCGCGGTTTAGCAGGGTCAGGTCGATGCCGCGTTCGACTGCCAACGCAGTGCTGCCAGAACTGATGATACCGGTGCCGCCGATGAACAGGACCTTCATGGAAATGCTCCTTGAAAAATTCAGGTGATTAACCCTATTATAGAAAGATCAACGGGATTACGCTGGAACAATGCCGGTCAACTTGCTGGATTTTATTGGAATGGGTAAATTTGGGTATGGAGGTGGAAATGTTGGAGCGGCTTCACGAACACATGGTTAACGAGTTGGGGCAGAGCAGCCGAACGGATACCATTTTTATCGTCGTGGCGGTGCTGTTCAACCTGGTCGCGCTTGGGATTAACTCTGGTTTTGCGGATCAGTTTGAACCCGAAATCGGGGATGATTTAATTCTGGGTGTTCTGATGGTCATGACGATTGTCGTTAATACCATCGCCATAAACGGCTTGATGGTCGGACGCAGAACCCGCGAACGACTCTTGAATGGGCTGATTGCCATGTATGTCGATAATCAGATTGACAAATATTATGATTCATCCCTGGTCCGGAATTACGGAAAACGCTACATGCTGTTTGGCGGCGTGATTCTAATGCTGGCAATCACTGCTATCCTGGTTCCTCTAATCATCCGGTTGCTATAATTCCCGGGAAACGTCAATTCAGATTTATTGAGGGATTTGCTTAAGAGAAATATTAAGGGCGAGATTTACCCCTTCAATCTCGCCCTTAAGCTTACACATCAATCGCTGATGCGTTTATTCTATTGATATATAATATTTGGAATAGGGTTGGAAATTCAATTAAGATCGAACACCATTCGCACAAAAATCGAACTATGAGATTCTTCGATATCAACGCCGAGCACGTAGAATCATTTTTGCGGGCGCTTCGGAGTGGCAGTCCCGGCGGTAATGTTTTGCTGGAGGTAGATGAATTTTTTGACCCTGGAATTGACACGCCAGAGCAGCGGTCGGTAATTTTATCTGACCGGCTGGAACAGGTCATCCGGAAAAACTACCTCGATTCCCGTAGGCATGAAGGTCTGAGCGAAAATCTGGCTGAAATTAAGATTGAAGCCTTTCGACAAATTGCTGAAGATTATGCACGTGGCAATGCAGACCTTGAAGCCTGGAGTGTGCTGTACTACCGCTATATTGCGACCATCAATGCCAGTGTGGATGATCTTGCGAGGGCAGCCAATGTAGTGCCGCAGCAATTAAGACGTCGCTTGAATTTAGGGCTGGCGCTATTACTGCGAACACTTCAGCAAAAGGCACTGACTTCCAATCCGCCGTTTAGCGAAGGAAAGCGCCACCTGCCGCTTCCAGAAACGATTAAGGTGGTAGGGATAGCGGTATTCCTTAATCAATTGAAAAGCTTGTACAGTGATCCTGATGGCCCGCGGATGGTCAGCCTGGAAGGCATCGGTGGAATCGGGAAAACTGCCCTGGCACGCACCTTTGTAGCCTTGCCGGAAGTTGCTTTATCATGGCCAACCATTTTGTGGGTAAGTGCACGTCAGACTTCGCTGACAGATGATGGCAGGGTGATCCCGGCAGATGACCCGGCTATGACTTTGGAAGATATCAGTCTGCGTCTGGCTGAACAGCTAAACCTGTTCAATCTTCAAGGTAAAACAGTCGTTGAGCGGCTGGACGGTCTTGCAATCGCATTGACCAATAAACGGGCTCTGGTGGTGATCGATAATCTAGAAACGGTCAATGAATATAAACAACTGATTCCAGCGCTGGCAAAACTGGCTGGTTCAAGCCGGTTTCTGGTCACCACAAGGCAAACGCTGAGGAGTTTTCCTTACGTAAGGGTCATACCGCTAAATGAGATGACCCGCGAGGTGGCATTCGACTTCTTGAAAAGCGAACTCGAGCGGCGGGGACGTTCCTCCACCATCGACCTTGAGCAATTCTCACAATTGTACGAGACGATTGGGGGTATCCCGTTGGCGCTCAAGCTGGCTGCTTCTCAGCTAACCCTGCATCCCCTTCAGGAATTGATCGAAAGCATCCGCGGGGCCTGCCACGGCATCGATGGTTTATTCCACTTCCTTTACCGGCAGACCTGGCAAAACCTGAGTGACTCAGGCCGTAGGCTGCTATTAACTTTCCTGCCAGCTAATCCGGAAGGCGAGGACCTGGATTATCTGCTTACAATGAGCGGGCTGTCAGGTGATCAATTCTATTCTGCACTGCAAGAGCTGGATCAATTCTCGCTATTAGAGGTTGGCGGCGATATCGTTCGCCCGCTCTACAGGCTGCACCGCCTGACGGTTACTTTCCTGCAAACTGACATCTTGAAGCGTTGGTAGTCATTTTAACAAATGGACCAATCGCACTCACTCCAATCCTCCGAGGATGTTGACTGGAGAATCCGCTATATTGACCAGCTGCAATTGCAGTTAGTCCGTGCTGCGGAGCTTGTAAAAAGCGCATCATCCGAGGAAGTCCAATGTCATGGACAAAGCTTATTAACTTTACTGCGCGAGGCGCACCATTATGCTGTGTTAAAACCGGACATTCTCCGGTTAATTAAGCAGTTGAACCCCCTGCCAATCCGCTGGGGTTGGGGCAGTTTTTGGGCGGTCGAGCTCGATTTTGCCCTGACCAATCTTGACACAGGCAACGTGAACCTTCAAGCCGAATATCGCTGCGACCTGGCTGAAATTTACATGCCCGTCGGCCGGTTTGAAGATGCCATCCGGCAGGCGGAAGTTGTTATCCACCTCGGAACTATTCCGCTCATTCTAGCCGCAAGGGCATTGAAAATTCTATTTAACGGATACCGATCGACCGGTTTGCATTACAAGGCTGATCAGTTGATGGTTGAAACAAATGAGATCTTCAAGGGCGACCTGGATCCGACGGAGGTCACCACCGAGATCGCGCAAGCCTGGATAATGTACAAAATGCTGCGCCTGGAATGCATGCGTGAGCAGGGAAAGTTGGAAGAAGGGCTTGAACTTGTTGATCAATTAATCTGGTTGGATCAACGTGAAGGCTCAAAGGATCAGGCACTGACAGCAGAACTTGTGACTTTCCGCTCAACCTTGCGGTGGGAAACGGCACAATATCAATCGGCGGTCTCCGATTTACAATTTGCGATTGAACTCTACGCAAAGGCAGGGGATCATTTTAATTCCGAATCGTTGTACTCAAACCTCGGGCTGGTTTACTGGAATATCGGCGAATTGGACAACGCGGAAAAAGCATTGACCCGGGCGATTGATTTCTACCATCGGACAGGCTCTGAACAACTGGCGACCTATGATATCGGAAATCTAGGGCTCACATATTTTGCCCGCGGCAATCTAGCCAAGGCTCTGAACCTCGTTCTGGAGCATATTGACCATTCAAAAAGGCTTAACTTCATTACAGAACTGAACCGCGGTAAACGGAATTTACCTAAAATATTGTTTTATCAGGGCCAGATTGAACCCGCACTAGAAGAACTAAAAGCCAGCATCCCGTATTTTGAGAAACGGGGTTCCCGTTACAGTTACTACCTGAACTATTTGTGGATGGGACAATGTTATAAAGCTTTGGGAAGGTTGGATATTGCCCTTTCAGATGGACAGATGGTGAATCAGTGGTGCCAGGATAATAACAAGCCGCCCGTTTTTTATCAATTGGTTCTGCGCTGCCTGGCGGATTTCCTTCCGATTGATGAACAGGAGCCACTATTGCTGGAAAGCCTGGACCTTGCGCGACGGTTGGGCCGTATTCTGGAGGAGGCAGCAGTACTTTTGCTTCTCGGTAGGGCAGCCCACAACTCCGAGGAAGGGCTCAGCTATTGGAAAGCTGGTTCGAAAATTATGCGACGGATGGGGGCGGGTACCTGGCTGAAAGACCGAACCATCCTAGATCCACCCTTTTTTCCAATGTTTCTTTAACCCGCAGGGATTATCCCTTTTTTGGCAGGATTTCCAGCTTTGCCAGCGAGGCTGCCACGCGCTTGAAACCGACGCTCTCGAAATAGACATCCACCGTCTCATCGCTGTCCTGGATGCGGCTGTCCATGACGATGCCTTCGCCCCAGATGGGATGGCGTACATGATCCGAAGGATGATAGCGCTGTTCGACAGGCGGAGCTGAGCTGGCAGCCGGCTTGCCGCTGATCCCGTTGCTGTTGACGTACCAGGTCTTGGGGCGGTAGTTTTGCCCCCAGACTGAATCTTGGCTGGAGCGGCGCTGTCCCTGGCGTTTGACCAGCTTCTCGGGGATATCCTCCAGGAACGGCGAAGGCAGCTGGTCGTCATAGCCGCCGTACTGACTGCGGCGGTTGGCGCGCACCAGATACACCTTATCCTTGGCACGGGTGATGCCCACGTACAGCAGGCGGCGTTCCTCGGCCATTTCTTCCACGTCTTCTTTCGCGCGCGAATGTGGCAGCAAGCCGTCGTCGAGGCCGGTGATAAATACCTGTGGGAATTCCAGACCTTTGGCGGCATGCAGGGTCAGCAGGGTAGGCGCATTGGCAGCGACCTCCTCTGGCAGGGTATCCTGATCCGAAACCAACGCCAGGTTTTCCAGGAACTCTGTCAACCCTTTGCCGGAGTACTCATACGCCAGCCTACGCAGTTCCTGCACGTTCTCCCAGCGCTCGTCGCCTTCCTCGCTGCCGTCCACGATGTAATCCTGGTAGCCGGTATCCGCGATGATGCGGTCGAACAAGGCCGGCAGCGCGGCGCTGGAATCATAATCGGCAACCCAGGCAGACAGCCGGCGCCCGAAATCCGCCAGCAGCCCGGCGCTCCGGGCGCCAAGCGCAGCAAGGTGTTGTTCCTCTTTTGTTGGATTCGCCAGTTGCAGCAGGAAATCGCCCGGGGCGTAACCGGCGTTTCTGGCGGTCACCTTGAGCGTGAGGATGGTCTTGTCGCCGATGCCGCGCGGCGGGACATTAATGACGCGGTCGAGGGATACCTCGTCGCGCGCGTTGTGCACCAGTCGCAGGTAGGCGATCAGGTCTTTGACCTCGCGCCGTCCGTAAAAACGCTGCGCGCCGACCAGCCGGTAGGGCATGTTCGCGCGTAAAAATGCTTCTTCAAGCAGGCGGGATTGCGCATTGGTTCGGTACATGACCGCAAAGTCGCCGGGCGAGATTCTGGATTTACGGACCTCAC
>CAYPJS010000017.1:0-17713 GCA_964411135.1 uncultured Anaerolinea sp. | reverse complement strand
TCTTCTGGTTCTGATCGGATTGATAGACCGGGGATCACGGATTCTGTTGAATAAAACAATCCCCTGCCATTGTTATGCGATCTGCAGTTGCTTTTTCCGCTTCCGTTTTACAACCGGCTGGACCAGGGGCTCTTGAACCTTTTTCTCTAATTCATACAATTCAACCACAACCCCGTCGCAACTTGTCGGATCAAGAAATGCCAGCTTACGCCCCGGCAGCGATAGGACGGCATCATCCTTGATTTTGATATGATTTTCCCTCAATTTATCCGCCATCGCCTCGATATCGTCCACTTCCACACAGACATGATGAACCCCCGGGCCATGGGACGACAAAAAGTCTTGATACTCGTTTCCTTCGGTTGTGGTCGGCTCCAGCAGTTCAATAAAACCTTGATTGACTGGCATCCACGCCAGATTGATGTTCATGCTGGGAACATGCTCAAAACGGTCCAGTTGGATACCCAGAATATCCCGCCAGAACTTCAAGGATTGGTCATTACTCTGTACGACCACACCGATATGATTGATATTCACCACTTTTGCCATCAACGTCTCCCCTTTTTTACCCACCATCCCATTGGCAATAGAAAGCCGCCTACACTCCATTACCAGATTCTTTTCTGGCAATGGAGTGCTAACTAGCCGCGGCGTTCCAGGCTGGCTCTATTCGAGATATGCGTTCTTGAGAACGTCAGTTTGCCGCAGTTCATCGACCGTACCCGCAGCAATTACCTCGCCCTGTTCCAGAACGTAGCCTCTGGATGCATACTCCAGCGTAAGATGCACGTTTTGCTCGACCAGGAAGACCGTGGTACCTTTGGAGTTAATCTCCCGGATCGTATCGAAGTTTTGCTCCACCAGGATAGGCGCCAGACCCAGCGAAGGTTCATCAAAGATGAGCAGCTTGGGTTCGCTCATCAGACCCCGCCCGATCGCCAGCATGGACTGCTCACCGCCAGAAAGAGTGCCTGCCACCTGCTTGATACGTTCCTTCAGGCGGGGATAAAGCACAAATACATCTTCCATGCGTTTTTCGATCTTGGCTTTATCCTTCTCAAGATAAGCGCCCATATTCAAGTTTTCACGTACCGTCATCTTGGGGAATATGTGTTTTCCCTCGGGTACGATTGAGATTCCCAGATCGACAACCTTATGCGTGGGAGTGCCGGTAATATCCTTCCCATCGAAGAAAATTTTACCTTTGGTAATTTTTACCAGTCCCAGGATGGACTTAATCAGCGTGGATTTACCGGCGCCGTTTGATCCAAGCAGGCAGGTAACCGTGCCTTCAGTTACTTCGAGGTTGATATTTCGCAGCATTTCATTCCGTCCGTAGACGGTGGTCACATTTTCGAATCTTAGAAGCGCGTTATCCATTATGCCGCTCCATGCTTGCCAAGATATGCCGATATTACGCCCGGATCTTTGGAGACTTCGGCGTAAGAGCCTTCAGCAATCTTTCTGCCGAAGTTGATGACAAATACATGCTCGGTGATCATTTTGATCACTCTCATCACATGCTCCACGATCACGATTGTGATGTCCTTGGATTCTGATTTGGCCTTCTGGATATCCTCCATGAGGGCCGAAATCTCCTCCGGAATCATTCCCGCTGATGGCTCGTCCAATAACAATAGCTTTGGGTCCATTGCCATGGCGCGGCAAATTTCCACCCGGCGTCGATCAATCTGCGCAAGACTTCCAGCTGGCTGATCTGCCTTCTTGACGAGGTCCGGGTTGAAAATATTCAGCAGGTACATGGCTTTTTCATAGGCTTCCAGCACTTCATCGGCCAGCTTTCCGCGGTTGAAAACTGCGCCTCCAAGCCATTGTTTCTGGCGGGAATGCATACCAAGGAAAACATTGTCCATGATGGACAGGTCCAGGCAAAGCCGGCTGGATTGGAAGGTACGGGCGATTCCCTTACGAGCGATATCTGTTGCAGAATGTTTGAGCAGCGATTCCCCTTCGAACAGGAAGTCGCCTTCTGTGGGGATATAAAGTCCCGTCAGCAGGTTGAAGATGGTGGTCTTACCGGAACCATTGGGACCGATCAGCCCCATGACCGAATTCCGTTTAATGTGCATATTAACGTGATCGACCGCCACCAAACCGCCAAACTTAATGGTTAAATCTCTGGTTTCTAGGATGGTACCGTTTTCGAGGGTCATTTCAGTCACCTCCGGTTTTTGCATCAGCCGGGGTAGTTAATTTCTTCCTTGCCCTGGCAAGTAAATCTTTATAATCCCGAGGTACAAATGGGATCAAGCCCTTGGGTTTGAAGATCAACATGACCACCAGCAGCAAACCGTAGATAAGGTAGCGGTATTCCTGGATCACTCTGAGTTTTTCTGGCATGGTGATCAAAAGAATGGCACCCAACACGATACCGTAAATATTGTCCATACCGCCAAGAATGACGATAGACACCATGACCAGCGAGCGGTCGAAGACAAAGTTTGGAGGTGAAATAAAGCCAATCAGATGCGCAAAAAACGCTCCGGATAAACCAATGAAGCAGTTACCCAGGACGAAGATGATCAGCTTCCAGTAGTTAATCCTTACGCCGTTTGTGCGGGCAGCGACTTCGTCATCACGGATCGTTGCTGTGGTAATGCCAACCCACGAGTGATGCACCCGGGAGCAGATCAAGGCAACCACGAATGCCAGGGCTAACCCCAGGTAGTAGTAGTTGGCGTATTTATGCAGCACAATTGACCCCAGGTTGATCGCATCGTTGAATGAATAACCAAAGAAGGTCAGGTAGGGGATATTCTTCAGGCCTTGCGGACCGCCGGTGAACTCCATATTCTCGCACAGGATGACCACCATGAATTGGAAGGCAATCGTCACAAGTGCCAGATAATGCCCCTTCGTTTTTAGAACCGGAATGAACAGCAACACTGAAAAAATTCCGGTGGAAATCATTCCCGCCAGCAGCGTAGCCCAGGACGGCCACCCGGCATTCAAAGCCAGCAAACCGGCTGTGTATGCGCCAAAGGCCATGAAAGCGGCACCTGCCAGGTTCATCATACCCGTGCTGCCTAACTGCAGATTAAGGCCCAGACATGCGATCACAAAAATCAAAGCATTGATGATCACGAATAGCCAGTAAGGACTTTTCATGAGCAAGAAGGGAGGCAGCAGGAGCAAGATCACTGCGCCGACCCATTTCACTGACCGATGGCTCCCAAAAGCGTCGCGCATGGCATTTTTGCAGGCTGGGACCTTGTATAACAAGATCAACACAAGTGCACCAATAGCCAGATCGGCAATCATGATCCAGCCAGCCTCAATCATGAACAAAGCCATGACGAGCATGAATATTGCGGCCTCGATCAGCAGAACAACTGGAATTCCCAATGGCCCGGCCATTGAATTAGTCTTTTTAGCATCCATCTGCATCTCTCCTCTCTAAACCCGCTCAGACATTTTCTCGCCGAGGATGCCATTCGGTCTGAAGATCAGGAACAAAATAACCACGAAAAATGCAAACACGCGCTTATTTTCAGAGCCGAACGGGAGGACTGCAGCGGAAATTGTTTCCATCAAACCGAATAAGATGCCGCCAACAATTGCGCCGAACACATTGCCAAGACCGCCAATGACGGAGGCAGAAAAACCGATGACACCCATGATGGCGCCCATATTAAACTGCACACGGCCATAATAAAAACCGTTTAAAATACCTGCGATGGCAGCCACCGCTGCGCCGATCATGAAGGTCGTATCAATCGTTCGATTGAAATTCACACCCATCATTTTCGCGGCTTCATCATCCTGGGCAACAGCCCGAATGGCCATACCCATTTTGGTTTTGTTAATCAACAGGTAAACCGCGAGGATTGTGATGACCCCAACCGCTAGAATGATGATGTTTTCATAGCGGATGGTCACATTTCCGATCATAAAATTTCCCTGAGGCAGCAGTGTTGGAAAGAATTGGGGATTGGCGCCTAGCGGGTAGAGCAAGCGGACGGCTTCGCGAACAGCGATGCCCAATCCAAGGGTCACCAGCAGGCTGATAATCATGGGGGCTTTCATTACAGGCCTGACGGCCAGACGTTCTGTGCCCACCGCAATAACAGCCGTAAGGACCATGGATCCGATAAATATCAAAAGAACCAGCCATGTGGCGTTCTCTACCCAACCCAGAGATTCCGCGATTGAGTACACAATCAGCGCCATAAATCCGCCGACCATAAAGAAATCGCCATGACTGAAATTAATCAGGTCCAACACACCAAAGTAAAGGGTGAAACCAACCGCAACCAGCGCGTACATCATGCCCAGCATTAAGCCGTTAATCATTTGCTGGAGAAACAATTCGAAACCGGACATAAAACTCTCTCCTTCCGATTATTATTCTTAAGCCTACCGCGTACGTTCTTAAGAATGGCGACCCTGCATTATCCCGGTTGCTGGGGTGTTTGCAGCCATTATAGGCTGAGCGTTGTGGCCCTTACGGACCACAACGCTCACTTGTTTACCCAAAAATTCTATTCAGCACCCGGCATCTTCCTCACACCGGAGGCATATTCGGAGTTTGGCCAGTAAACCCATTTGCCGTCCTGCACAACATAAGGACTGGCAAGCGGGATTTCATTCTGTCCGTATTCATTGAATTTTACCGGTCCGATGATGGTGTCTGTCAGGTCGGTAGTATTGATGTATTCTGCAACCTTGACACGGTCAGGGCCAACAGCTTCGATCGCAGTGATGATGATTTGGGCCGCCACATAAGCGAACGGACCATAGGCTTCAGGAGGTTCAGCAAAACCTGCGGTGGTATAGGCTTCCTTGAAAGCCGGACCGCCAGGTAGAGCTTCCAGAGGAGGACCATCCAACCAGGCAACCACGCCTTCAGCATTTTCTGCACCAACGCCTTCGATGAAGGCATCGGTCTTAATTCCGGAAGTGCCTTCCAGCGGGATATCCGTCATTCCCAATTTAACCATCTGGGTTCGGATGGGAACACCAACATCTGTCAGCAGGCCGACGTACAGAATATCGGGGTTCTCTGCCTTAATTTTGGTGAGCTCGGTTGTGAAGTCGGTCTGGTCAGTTGTCACACCCTGCTCTGAGAGGACCGTCAGGCCGAATTCAGGTGCCCAGTGCTTGATCCATTCCAGGTGGCCCTTGCCATAGTCAGAGGTATCGTAAATAATTGAGATCGTCTTGGCTCCGAGGGTTTCAGCCATGAACTTGGCATTCGCCTGGTTCTGCTCTACCTGGGTTCCATTTACACGGGAAATTTCAATGTAATCATTGCCGTAGGTAATGGCAGGCAGTACAGCACCCCAGACAATATTTGCCATTCCATTATTGTGCCAGGTATCGTTTGTCGCGATGGCAGTCATGGAGCAGTAGTGCCCGGCTGAAGCAATAATCTCTGAATCGCTGGAGGCTTTCAAAGCAGCCTGCACAGCAACTTCGGGTTTGCACTCATCATCGATCGGGACGATTTCGTAGCTGTACTTGTAATCAGGGTTCTCATTGGCCTGTTTGACTGCCAGTGAAACGGAATTCAAGCCGCCGGTACCCATGGCGGCGTTCTGCCCGGTGAGCGGACCAAGGAAGGCAATCTTGACCACTTCCTTTTCAGCAGCAGCCGGTTGCTCGGCAGCGGGCTGTTCAGCTGATGGGGCTTCCGTGGCAGCCGGAGCGCAGGCTGTTACCAGGAAGACCATGATGAGAATGGAGCTGATTATAAATAACATGCCTTTATGCTTCTGATACATTTTTCCTCTCCTTTTTTATGCGGCTTTCTTACGTTTTTGGCCTCTGGCGAAGATTGATTTCAATGTTTTCGTCGGCCATGTGAACTTACGCAAAAGGTGCCAATTCTCCAACAGTGAATTTATTATGTAACCTCCTTGATTGATAGTTTTTCGACCGGAAAATGGCTCACCAATAAAGCCTGTTGTTTCGTAGACAGCTTTAACCCAAATACCCGCAGGTTCCCCTACGGGTGAATTCAACTACGGGACGGTAATTGGTCATTTCTACCTCCTAGTTAAAGCCGCGCAAAACCAAGAATGGTAAAGAAAAGCCAAAATCCATACAAATAAATTCAGGGACGATTAACCATCTACAAATAATTCAGAGAAGGAAACCGGTTTGGCGATGAGAGGGTGATGAGGTTTCTACCTATCTGATCGGTTTGTTTCTGAATTCCATATCTATTTTGTATGCCGTATTAAATTGTCGGGTGATAGGGATTCCCAAAAATACAAACAATACCACCCCTCGACGAATGCTTTGATCAACGCCAGGGTGACAATTTGGAAAATTTTTGGGTTGGGGGGATAAGGCGTTTCTTACCTGAAATTTCCAGAAAAGATCGCCCCGAACGGCTCGATTGCTTTGAAACACCAATTAACTGCAATGTTTCAGCAACAATCCAAATCAGTATAGCACAATCAATCTTTGCGACAACGTGTGTTCTGTAATATTTCTAGTGATACAAATGTTAGGGCGTTTGCAGAAAAGTGGGTTTTTCACAGTGAAAATCCACCGCGCCTGGCGGCCGGTTCAGCTCAACCATTCCAGAGCAGCCACACTCAACGTCTGTACGCCAAGCTCGATCGCCGGCTGCGTGAGGGGTGCAAACTTTGGATTATGGTTGGCAGGCAGTTCGGCCAGCCTGTTTTCAGCCGCAAACTGCTGATAAACCTCCGGCTTGGTGCTGCCAATGAACCAGTAAACCGCGGGTACGCCCGAGGCGTCGCTGAACTCGCCAAAATCATCGCTCATCTTGGTTGGTTTGCCCTGAATTACCTGCTCTGCCGGGAAATACTGGCGGAAAGCCGACGTTACTCTGGCTGCAGCATCTGCCTCATTAAGAACAAGGGAAAAGTGGTTGATCGTCGAAATTTCTGGCGGAACCACAGCACCCGAGGCGTCTGCCTCCGCCTTGACGATGCGCTCGATCGATGAAAGCACCCGCTGACGGATCTTCGTGTCGTAGGTGCGAACATTTACCTTGAGGGTGGCCTCCGGCGGGATGATATTCTCACGCGTGCCGGCCTGCAAAGAGCCAATGGTAATTATGGCTGATTCATCTGCGGGTACCTCGCGCGACACAATCGTCTGCAGGCGCAGCACCGTCGACGCAGCCATCACAATCGGGTCTATCGCATTCTCAGGCATGGCACCGTGGCTTCCGCGCCCAATCAGCCGAATCAGCAGACTGTCACCGGTTGAAGCCGCAGGACCGATGGGCACATTGACCAGACCAGCTGGCGTATTAATTACATGCTGCCCCAGGATGACATCCGGTCGGGGGAAACGCCCAAACAAATTATCCGCGATCATAGCCCGCGCGCCTTCGCTGGTCTCCTCGGCAGGTTGGAAGAGGGCGATCAGCGTACCGTGCCATTCTGTGCGCAGGTCTGCCAACAGTTGTGCCGCGCCCGCCAGGCAGGTCATATGGATGTCGTGCCCGCAGGCGTGCATCACATGCACGGGATTTCCGCTGCGGTCAGTTGCGACCACGCGGCTGGCGAATGGCAGCTCCGTCTCCTCCTGAACTGGCAATGCATCCATGTCGGCACGCAGCATCACCACGGGGCCGTCTCCGTTTTTGAGCACTCCCACCACACCCGTCTCTCCAATTCCAGTGGTCACTTGAAAGCCGCAGCGCTTAAGATGTTCCGCCATTTTTTCAGCAGTGACTGTCTCCTGCATCGATAACTCTGGGTGCGCATGCAGGTCCATGTACAGTTCAATCAAGCCCTGAAGGATTCCGGCGGTACCGGATTGAACACGGTTAGGGAGAGAATGATTCTTCATCATGAGCATGCCTCGAAATTTTCCTGAATATTGACTGCGATTAACGGGTCGGCCTAAACCGACAACGGACGCAATCGGAGTATTAATTTGGAACAAGATGGGATACCTAGATTATAGATGAACTGCCCCGTATAGGTTTACAGGATAGCCTAATAATTTACCGAGGTGCCGAAACAGCCATGATTTCTCGCAGAATGACAATTTCCTCATCCGTAGGAACGCACCAAATCTGGGTTCGGGAGCCATCAGAACTGACCAAAGAAGCCGAATCAGGGGGTGCGTTCCGGTTTTTTTTAGCATCGATCTGTATTCCCAACCCGTCCACACCCGTCAAAACTTTCTGGCGAAGGCTCCAGGTCCTCATGCCGACATCATCCGTAAAAATGATGGCATCTGCGCCGTTCAAAATCCAGGTGTAGGCCCCCAGGTAAAGCTGCAGCCGGTGGGCATATACTTCATACGCCAGTTCACAGCGGGCATCTCCCTTTTCAGCCTGCGCGATAATTTCATCCAGGTTGGATGAAAAACCGGACAACCCGATCAACCCCGAACGATTATTGAGGAGATTGCTAACTTCATCGACGCTCATCCCGCCGCGTATCAGCGACAGGACTACCTCGGCGTCGATGTCACCGCAGCGGGTGGACATGACCAGTCCTGCCAACGGCGAGTAGCCCATCGAGTTATCCAGCGGCAAGCCGTATTTGACCGCCGTGACACTCGATCCGCCGGTTCCAAGATGGCACAGGATCAGCTTGAGCGATTCCAGCGGCTTTCCGATCAGTTCAGCTGCTCTACCGGAAATATACTGGTAGGAAAGTCCGTGAAAACCGTATTTTCGATAACCATACCGTTCTGCGATTTCCGCAGGGATAGCATACTGACTGGATGCTGGCGGCGTCGCGGCGTGGAAGGACGTGTCGAAAACCGCATACTCTGGCACGTCCGGATACTGCTCCTGGCAGACCTGAATGGCGCTGTATGAATTCGGGTTATGGATGGGCGCAAAATTAAAACTCTGGCGCAGTTTTTCCATCACGGTCCCATCTATGCGTACTGTATGGTCAAAAAACCCGCCTCCGTGCACGAACCGGTGTCCGGCTGCATTTATTTCGACCCCTTTTTCTTTCAGCACGCCGATGATTTTTTCAGCCGCCAATCGATGGCTGGGCAGGTCAACCTTCAGCCCGCCGGGTTCCCCGTTTAACCGCCAATCAATCCTTGATTCCGCCAGGGTTTTGGTAGCCACATTCCTGGCTTTTCCACTCAGGATGGCAACCGGCTCCAGGCCGTTTTCAATCCGGTACACCTTAAAACTGATCGACGAACTGCCGCAATTGATCACCAGCGTATTCACTATCAATCTCCATTGAGTGTTGGGAGAAAAATGGATCTACCCTTGTTTTATGGGTCAGGCGCCGTCTTGTGACTTTGCCGCCTCTTTGCATGATCGGCTTGTCTTATAAAATATATGGTGCCGGACCAGGGCAATTTTACACCTTATATTTCCTCAGGAGCTACGCGTGAAATTCAAGGTTTTTCATCCCTCATTAGATCCCTATTTAGGCGATAATAAAATAGTCCAGGACCTTCCACTCCCTATAAATTTCACAATAGGCCCGGTAAATGCCAGTAAATCCTGATACCTTATTTTCCCCAGATCCCGCCGTACGCGCCATTTCCCGCGATTTGTACGCGGATATTTCCGCCCTGCCTATTGTGTCCCCTCATGGGCATGTCAATCCGGGGCTTTTCAGCGACCCGGAAGCTGCCTTCGGCTCTCCTGTAGACCTGTTAATCCTGCCTGACCACTATATTATCGGCAGGTTGTATTCGGCCGGCGTTCAGCCTGAGAGCCTTGGCATTTCCTCGCGGCAGGCCGGCTGGAAAGAAACCGACCATCGAAATATCTGGCGAATTTTTTGCGAACATTTCCATATCTTCCGCGGCTCTCCAATCAGCCTGTGGATCCAGCATGAGTTGGAAACCATTTTCGATATTCCAGAACTTCCAACTTCACAAAATGCCGATCGCCTGTTTGATGCCCTCTCTGCAAAACTGGCGCTGCCCGAATTTCAACCGCGCGGTCTGTTTGAGCGTTTCAATATCGAGGTGCTGTGTACCACCGACGCGCCGTCTGACGACCTGCATCACCACAAAGCCATCCTCGGGTCTGGCTGGGGCGGCCGGATTATCCCCTGTTTACGAATGGACGGTATCGCTAACCTGGACGTACCGGAATGGAAAAAGAACATTCTTGCACTGGAAAATGCCGTCGGTTTTGGGATTGCAAATTTCCGTGATTTTATTCGGGCAATTGAAGCACGCCGGGGCTTTTTCAAAGAAATGGGGGCAGTAGCCACCGATCACTCCGTCCGCACTCCTTTCACCGTCGAGCTTTCACCAAGTGAAACGGAAACAATCTTCCAGCATGCCCTTCGAGGTGGAGTCACACAAAAAGAGACCCTCCTATTCTGCGGTCACATGCTCATGGAGAGCGCGCGGATGAGTATCGAGGATGGACTGGTCATGCAGCTGCATGCCGGAATCTTCCGTGATCATGATTTACCGCTTTTCGAGCGCTATGGACATGACATCGGGGGCGATTTCCCTGTCCGCTGTGAATTCACCCGCAACCTGCGCGCACTGCTGAACCAATTTGGCAGCGACCCACGCCTGACGCTGGTGCTGTTTACGCTCGATGAATCCTGTTATGCGAGGGAGTTGGCTCCGCTGGCAGGACATTATCCGGCTATGCGCATAGGACCACCCTGGTGGTTCAATGACAGCCCGAACGGGATGCGGCGTTATCTGGAGCAGGTTGTCGAAAACGCCGGGTTCCAAAGTCTGGCTGGCTTCAATGACGACACACGCGCTTTCTGTTCCATCCCGGCCCGGCACGACCTGTGGCGGCGTTCCGTGGCTAACTGGCTTGGCGGTCTGACCGCTCGTCACCTTATCACGCTGCAGGATGCCCGTGAGATGGCGTCTGACCTGGCTATAAATCTGGCAAGGCGCACTTACCATATCTAGCGCAGGCGGACTGTCCTTTTGACAGGAATCCTAATCCGCTTTCCCCCATTTCAACAGTTCCTGAAGCACAATCAGGTTTACTGCAAAGTCCGTGCGCGAATGGGTGGTTAATTCAAGATCGACCGCGTCGATTCCCTGCCGGGATGCCCAATCTACAAACTGGCCGGTAAATTCACAGTCTGTCTCATACGGTGGAAAGCGGTAGTTACTAACCTCAGCCAATGTTTGCGCGAAACGGATCGATTCCAGATCATCCGGGCCGCCAGCAAATATCCCCAGTGCGGCGCTGTGGTAATTGATCAGTGCCTGGATGTCATGCGCAAGGATAAAATCCCGCAGCGCCTGGCTTTCAGGTTCGGAAAAGGGACCCGTGCCAGCGCTAACGACCCGCCTGCTCCAGCACTCGGTTCCCTCCCAACTGTCTTTCCAGTTGGCTTTCCAGTTCCGATTTAAGTCCACGCCATTGGAATTTAATCGACCGTCGTCCCCCTTATCCCGGACATAGCCGTCCACATTAAATACACGTAGGATGTAAAGAGTATTGTCCGCGGGTATGAGGTCAGGATATCGTTTAAGCCGTGCAATGATCTGATCCATCAATGCAACGGTATTCCATTCGTAGCCGCCATGCACTCCCGCAACCATCATCACTGCTGATGGTCCATCCCCAAATTGGTAGACCCACATTGCGTTGCCCTCAACGGAATAGCCGATTATTTGGGCTTGATAAAACGGAGTCTTGACAGCCGCAGATTCAAGGACAACTGTGGGTGTGGAATATGGTGGACCAGGTGGTTCGGTGCGAGATGTGACATTCGAAGATGGATCGGCTGTCCTCCTTGGACTCGGGTTTATATAGGGGGCATCGCCTGGATTATTTTGTCCATCAAATACAGCCTGTATGGTAGAACTGGGCATAACAGCAAAGAAACCGCTCATCCATAAAATGAAGAGGATCAGGCTGAATGGAGTCAATTTCTTCATGTTCTACTTTCCCTAACCATTTTTTTATGTCTACCTTTTACAGCACCAGATTTCTCCTAATGGGTTATAGACGATCACAACCAATTATATATAACCTTTTTCAGCGCAAAGGCACTTAAATCATTAGGCTGCCTGCGGATTAAAGGAGTATCTGCAGGCTGCCTAACGAACAATTTCTTATCAGCGCTTATTCGACAATTACCCAATCACTGCCGCTGCGCCCAAACACTTCGGGCGAGTACATTTCCTCAGCTTTGGCAGGTGGCACGATGAAGGTCCCCGGGGTTGTTGCTCGAGCAAAGTAGGTGTACTGGTACACGCCGTCCCACAATAATGAGGTGAAAGCCTCTGCGCGGTCGTCGCGCAGATTCTGGTGCTCGTACCAGGTGCCCCACCACCACCAGCCGTATGGCAAGATCTGCGGATCATCTTGCGGCAGATTCTGCGAGACAGCTAATGCTGGATTGACAATCTCCAGTCCAGCCGGCAGCGGATCCACGAGGGCTACATGGGTTCGGCGGTTATCCGCCACCAGAGTAATATGCACCTTTACCCGCGCTCCAGCTTGGATATGCCACACGCCTGCCGCATCCTGGCTTATATCATCCGGGTCATCGATCGCTTCATAACGGCGCTCCACCACAAAGCCCATGTCCATTGGATCAAGATTCAGATCGGTGGGGGCGTACTTCAAACCAAGCCGGTAATACAGCCGACCATCACCCTCTTTGCTGATGATCAAATCTTCCGATCCGCCTCCTGCGGATGTCTCGGAGAGTACATAGGTCATTGGAATCAGCGTTTCATGAATATCGTTGGTTCGACCGTGATATTCGCTGCTGCCGGCATAGGTATCACCCAGCCACAGGCGGGCAACAAAATCTGGAGTCTTAGCTTCGTAGGTATTGAAATAGCGGTCTAGCGTCAGCAGGACAAACACATTTTCCTGGGTACTTTCCCAGCGGCCTTTTACCCGATGAGCCAGCAGCCCGTTCACTACCTTAACGATCAGGTCACTGTCAGGATTATCTTCCATCAATGCGTCCAATAGGATGGCATCTGTCCGTCGATCTGAACTGAGCAGCAAGTAGGTTTGATCGGTGTATGCAGTGGTGAAATTTGCAGCTCCGGCTGTCTCAACCACATGGTTGGCAACAAAGCGCCGGATTTGATCCAGCTGATATTCGTCATCGATCACCGGCCACAGCCAGCCAATCGCTTCCATTGAAAGCTGATCCAAACCGGCTTCATTCAATAACCGCAAGGCTTTGCCTGCGTCGCGATCTCCTGCCAGATTGCGCACATACAAGGCATAAGCACTCAAAGTCCAGCGCGTCTCCTGAGTGTACCAGTAGGGGTAGTGCGATTCTATATCGCGCAGATAGGTCAAAGAATTTTGATGCATTTCATCGGGCACTTCGAATCCCTTCTGTTCAGCCCGCACAAAGGCGTGGGCAGCATGGATGGTGTTAAAGGGAACTGAAGTAAACCCGCGCCGCCAATAGGGGAACCCGCCATCGTAATTCTGCAGTCCCTGCAGGTTGGCAATATCACGTGTGACTGCCTGCTCCATTTCTTCCGGCGATGGCAGACCATCCGCCTTGAATGCTGTCAGCACATCTCTCAGCGCAGCTACTGCCAGGATGCGGGAGGATAACTGTTCCGAGCACTCGAAGGGATAAGACACCAGGTAAAGGACGGCATCCGTCAGGGCTTGCAGGGCAGTTGACGAGGTCGTCACCTCCAGTCCGCCAAACTGAGTAAACACTCCGTTCGGATACTGTACCGGTTGAGCGATAGCGCCCTCATCGACCACCCCGTATGTCGCAAAGGCTTCTGTGGTAGCCGGGGTGTAGACTGGCAGTTCGACTACCGCTGCATCCGCAAAGGTGCCAGAAATCGCCGCAACCTGGATGCGGGCAGTTCCAGCCTTCAGCGTGCTGGCCAGGAAGCGCACCTCAATCCGATCATTGGCTGGTACGGTCACACGCATTCCTGCTGTCTCTATTTCGAGGTTGGAGGCACGTGCCACCACCTCAACTGGCAGTGGATCATCTGTCTGGTTCTGCAGCACCACAGGCAGTTCGAATTTATCACCAAAGTTTAGGAAACGCGGTGCGGCCGGACGAACCATCAACGGCAGGCGCGCGGTAAGGTTCGATTCACCCAGACCGAACCGCTGCCCGCTTTCATCCACCGCCACAACCATAATGCGGTAGCGTGTGAGGTTATCTGGTAGTTTGATGAACACTCTTGCTTCACCATTCGCACCTGTGCGGACAGAGGGAGAAAAAACAGCCAGCGGGTTGAAGTCACTGCGTACAGAAATGGAAGTCTGCTGACCCTGCTGAGTTTTGGCCATATCGGCTGCAGTAGGCGCCATAGCAGCTTCCATCATGACCGCCTGGGTAGGCACGGGTGCACCTGCCCCACCGAACGCCATTTGGTCTTCTCGATTTGGTAATGAAAGCGGATTCGCCAGGACAATACTGCTGCGCCCATAATTGCTGAACACGCCAGATCCGCGGTTGGAATAAAAAACGCTAAGCGGATCGACCATTTGGTAATCGGTGAGCGCTAGAATGGCTTCATCCACCACAACCACAGCCAGTTCAGCGTCGGAAACGGGCTTGCTATTCGCATCCGTAACCAGCACACCAAGGGTAGTTTCGCCGCCTGGTTCAATTCGATTTTCATCTGGCTTGACCTCAAGCGACAATGTGCGCTGCAAGGGAGGAATGTTGAGGGTTAATTGAGCGGTGGCAAAAGCTGGACGAGGTTCCACCCCTTTCAGGATCTCACCTGTGTCACTGGTGCGCGGAGCGGCACCTACCAGGTCGACCTGAACATTAAGGTCGGGGATATGCGCTTCCTGGATGGGGATGCTCAATGTAGCAGAGCCTTCCTCAATCTGGAAACGCTGGGTGTAGAGGAAACCGCTGCGGCTTACGGTCAATAATCCCTCGGCCGGGCTGAAAGGTGACTGGACCAGGATTTGAGCAGTTTCGCCAGGTTGATAGCTTTCCTTATCCGGCACCAGGGTCACCGCTTCCTGTTCAATATTCCTGGCTGGCGGCTGCTGCCCACCGCTGACCCAGCGGGTGAAACGCGTCTGGTTTATTCGCCCGGTTTCATCGGTGACCACCGCCGTGATCTGGTAACTGCCGCCGACTGGCGTTTCAAAGACGCAAGTCCCGGGATCAACTGCCGAGAATTTCTCGCACGACTGTGGATCAACTTCCACCTCACCCCATTCGCCGTCATTGAACTTCCACTCGAGCCGGGCAGCAGTGATGGTTACTCTCCGTTCTGCAATCGGGTTGCCGTCCAAGTCAGCCACAATAAAATCGACCCTCAGGGGATCACCGCGATTGACGAAGTAACGTTCGCTGCGCAGTCCAATATACACATCGGCAGGATGTACCAGCAGCGCGGTACTGCTCGACCAGGCTTGCCGGTTAACATCCATCACGGTTGCCTGTGCGGTCACGCTCACCGGTCTGGGTTCTTTATCCGGCTCGCCCTTCTGGTCGAAATTCAGTTCAAGATAGTGGGTGCCGGTTGCATCTGTTTTTCCGGAGAAGGTTTCAAAACTCGTTTCTTCACCCGGCCAGGGATAGCTGTACCTGATCTCACCCCACCACCAGGGAATCCACTCTCCAAAGATAAAATCAGGCCAATTTGGCGGGGAATAATGCCCGGGGGTGGTTGAGACCTGCCAGGTTACCTCGGCATTGGGTAAGGCACCGCCGGAATAATACTTTGCCTCAACTGCCACCAACGCGCTGCCGCCCGCAAAGAACGGACCTTCACTTTCGTTGCGCGCTGTAACTTCGAACTCCGGTCGGCGGAATTCCTGAATTTCAAGGTAATGGGAGTAAGCATACGTATCCAGTCCACCCAGGCTGCCTACAGCGCTCAAATTTAAGGTCGCAGTACCCAAATTCACGGTTTTCGGAACTTCAAATGCAAAGTCAAATCCGCCCAGTGCGTTTATGTCTGCCTCACCCGCACCGATTTCATTCCCCTGCGGATCAACCAGCCGATAGCTTATCCCATCGACCAGATCGCCCACCAGACTGACGTCTCCATTTTGACGACCGCCTAACTGCCGCAGCCAGCCTTTAATGTGTACCTCTTCACCTGGCCGGTACATTTTACGGTCGTCAAACACATACCAGCGCAGAGTGTCTCTGGGGGCCGCAGCAGTCCAGCCAGAATCATCCCAAGCATACGGGGAATGCAGCAGCATGGCAGTATCCTGCCCATTGCTGACAGTCAAGTACCTGGCACCAGTCGGAATATCCACCCTCGCGGTACCATCCTTCCCAGTCCTGAAACTGCTGCCGCCTTTACTGGGGGATATCGTAACCTCTCCAAGAGGCGAACCATCCTTCAGGTTTGTTGTCCAGACCACCATATCAGAATAATCGGTGTAAGCGTCCACACCGATATGAGTAACCTGAACCCAGGTATGCACGGTCTGAGAAAACCGCTGCCACTTTTCATCTTGCGACACAAACATACCGGCAGGAGGTTCAACCACTACAATAAAATGACCAAACCCGCCTTTCAGATAAGGGGTCAGCTCAATATTGACTTCGGAAAGGGTGTCGTCTGGAAGGTTAAGCGAGATCGTTTTATCATATACCAGGCTCCCTGGCAGCTGTGGAGGTCGATCCGTCCGTTGCCACTCCCGCATGTAATAGGTAAAGCTATCCCAGTCTGAAGGTAAAACCGAATATATCTTTACCGCCAGTTTGGCGTAGTTGATGGCGTAAACCGATAATGCAGGTTTTTTCGCTGCTGGGTCCAGGGTTATAAAAATCTCCTCCGGACCGTACAGGGTCGGATCGGCTTTTCCGACTTTAAACTTCAGGTCAGTGTCCTTGCCAAGGATTTGACCAAACGAATCTTTCAGCTTTGAGGATAATGTAACGGTATAGGTCGTCTGCCCTTTGGTCTGACCGGAGATCATGATTGAAGGACCGTTAATGTTGATATTCACGCCGGGGATCTCTGGAGAAATGCTGACGATATTTTCAGAATTCGCTTCCATGTCAAGCGGGTTGTTAAACTGGATGTAAAACGGACTGAGCGGCTGGCACAGGTTGTCGCGCCAATAACAGCCGTAGTCGGTTACCCGCAGCGGTGCATAGGTCGAAAAGCCAAATGTCTGCGCTGACGTCGTTACCAGCGGACCTTCGGCTGAAGGCGTTCCCGGTCCGATGGTAACGGAGATGCGGGTATCCTCCGGGAATGGTTTTGTCGCCTTGAATGCCAGCCAACGACCTTCCCGGGCATTTTCGACATACCGGTTGATTTCTTCATCAGACGCCACCTCATCGGCCGAGGCGAGTTCCAGATCTGCCCGCGTAGCGCCTGCATAAAGCTGAATGGTCGCCAGCACTGCAGCCGCGTCAATTTGCTGGTCAAAGGCAACGAACATCAAAGGGTGCAGCGGTTGGGGGGTGTCCTGAGGATAGAAAGTCATCACCCGGGGCGGCGGGGTGCTGAACATCCATGTGACCGTTTGAGCCAGGGTTCCTCCCGAGAGGGACTTTGTGCCGGCAGGAATTGTGACCGTGTACTGCGTGGCTTTGGGCAGCCGATCGATCAAAACAGAGTCGTACTCAAACGTCAGCGTCTTCGTACCCATCCAGCGCCACGTACCTTGAAGCTGCGGCTCAATTTGAACCGGGACATCCTGAGCTGCCAGGTCTTCAAGGGTGGTCAGCGGTACCATAGGCTGATTGAAGGTAATTGATACGAACGGCGCGATCGGGATCTCGCCTTCGGGAGCATAACGCAGCACCTCCAGGGGTTGGCCTGGCTCGATGGTAGGAACTGGTGCTGTCTCTGAAGGCGGAAAGGTTTCGGTTATTACCGTCCCCGGTCG
>CAYPJS010000016.1:0-9296 GCA_964411135.1 uncultured Anaerolinea sp. | reverse complement strand
TTCAAGCGCTGCGGGTCGGCGATGCGGTATTCGGTGCGGGTGATCTCGATGATGCCGTCGTCGGCGAAGCGGTGCAGAAAGCGGCAGACCATCTCGCGCGTGGAACCGATGCGGGCTGCCATTTCGTCCAGGGTGAGGCTGCGGGTAACGACCTGCTGCCCGGCTCCCTGCGGACCTACCTCCAGCAGAAGCTTGGCCAGCCGCCCGACAACCGGTTGGAAAGCCAGTTCCTCCAGGATCTCGTTGGCTACCTTCATTTTAAGAATCATCAGCCTGGCGAGCTCCCAGCCCAGACCCGGGTCCTGCTGGAAGAACGGGCGCAGGTCCTCCGCACGCCACTGCAGCAGCACGGATGGCGAATCGGCGGTCAGCGTCACCGGCTGAGGCATATGCTCGTAAAAAAATGCCAGCCCCCAGAATATGTCTCCGCTGGCAAAGGTCGTCACGGTCAGGCTGCGGCCCTCCAGCGATTGCTTATGCGCGCTGACGCTGCCTTTCTCGATCAGGAACAGGTACGGCCAGAGGTCGCCTGCGCAGCTGATGATTTCTCCTTTTTGCAGACGGCGCGGTACGGCCAGGCTGGCTAACTGTTGCCGCCGGGCGGGCTGCAGGCTGCCAAAAACCGGGTTTTCTAACAACAAGTGCTCAATGGACTGCATGTATTCCCCTCCCTAAAACCGGATGGCCAACATGAAGAAACCGAAAAAATGCACCCATCCCTTAAACGGATAACTCGAATCCTGACCTGCCTGCCCGCATCTTATCCGCCGTCTCCATGGTTTACGCGCGAATTGACCAGATCGATGGCTTCTTTGCCGGTGACGTGCTGGATGGTGATTTCAACCACACTCATGCGGTTCCAATCCTTTTGGATTTCCGCACCACCCTCCACTTCAAAACCGGGTGAATATTTATTGACCAGCATCTGCAATGCGTGCATTTTCACCGCGTCGTCCGTGACAATTCTGGCAATTCCAAAGACGATGACGCTGCGGAAGTATGAAGTGAATTTTTCGGGGACAACCTCATCCTGGTCGATGATGCAGAAAGAAACTTTCTCGTTCTTCTGAATGCCGTCCAGTTTATGCCCGCTGACGGCGCTGTGGAAGTAGAGCTTGCCATCTTCATAGACAAAGTTAACCGGAACGGTATAGGGGTAATCATCATCCCCTGAAACCCCCAGCACGCCCACCTTTCCCGCCGCCAAAATTCGGTCCGTGACCTCTCTTGGCAGCAATTGTTTTTTTCGACGCATCTCTCGGAACATTGATCCTCCACACGAACAAAACGGGCGGTTGCACCCGGTTTCTATTTGCATTGATTAGATTTATAAAGCCATTCTGCCGCTGCAGAACAGGCTAGAACCAGACACACCCCCTAACTATAGCTGAAAAAACGCTTTCATGCAGCGGTTTTGGCGGAATGTCTGCAGGATTTGCTAAAAAGCAAAGACGAACCCGGCCGGGATTGGGGATAATGATGGTGAAAGCACTGCCAGCCGGGGAGGTAAGTGGATAATGGCTGGCGCATCACAGCCTGGGAGTTTCATTGATGAAGAAATGGTGGGTGATTCTTGTGGTTATCCTGCTGGCGGGCTGCCAGCCAGCAGAACCGGCCTGCCCGGATGGGGCGATTCAATATGTGGATGCGGCAGTATTGCAGGAGCTGCCGTTGGCGGACGCGGTCGGCGGTACGCTGGATCTTTACGGCAGCCAGGCAGCCTTCGACCAGGTGCTCAGCGGGCCGTTGTGCAACGCCCACCTGGCTGGAAAGGTCTATGTCGCCTGCGAGATCCAGATCGCCGCCTGGCAGGACGCGCCCAATTTTCTGGACGGCTGCGACTTCCTTGTGGAGGAGGGCAGCGAGATCACGGTGGCAGCCCACAACAACGCGGTTTATTACAAAGGCTGTGCTTCCTGTCACGCCTCTGAAGGTCAAAATTAATCCGGCAGGGTGGGGTTAATACCCACTGGCCAAATCAATCAAACTGGAGGGAAGGGATTATGAAAGACAAGTTCAAGCTGGGGGGAGTACTGGCCGTTATTGCAGCTGTCATTGGGCTGGTCGGGCATTTTATCCTGTTCGAGAAGTGGTACGTGGCAGGCATGGGTGCTGAATCTGCGGAACCCGGCTGCGAAATCTTGCTCAAATTCATTCATCCGGCGCTGGCGGATCTGGGAATCCTGGCAGCGGTCATCTTTGCTGTGAGTGCTTACGGCTTTTTCTGCAAGAAGAGCTGGGCGGTGTTCATGGCCATCCTTGCCACCGTACTGGCGCTCTTGAGCAGCTGGTTCATCAACATCCCCTTCATGGCTGCCAGCCTGCCGCCGGTGTATTTTCCGCTGTTCTTCCCGTATCTGGCGATCTATTTTGTGCTGCTGCGCTGGGTAGCCCGCCTGCCCTGGAGCCGGATTCTGCTGGGGCTGGGTTCCGGCATGGCTTATATCTTCTGCTTCATGAACGGCGTGTCCAGCACCAGCCGTATTATCACAGTAGGTGCCCCGATCTTTGTGCTGGTGGACGGCCTGCACTGGGTGGCCATGCTGGGTTGGGCGGTGGTGACGGTGGCGCTGCTGCTGGCACCGCGCGAGTGGGTGCGCCTGCTCGGCATCACTTCTGCGGTGGTCGAACTGGCGGTCGGCATCCCGCTGGCGGTGGTGACTGCCGGTCAGCTGGGACGCTTCTCATTGTTTGCGCTGGCTCCCATCTCCTGCCTGATCCTGCTGGTGCTGCTGGTCTGGCCCGGGTTGTGGCAGCGCTGGACACATGATAGTGCATCGCGTGTGCCCCAATCCAAAGTGCTGCCCGGCGATATGCCGGGGGTTAAGGCATAGGAATCACAGACCCTAACTGTCCTGCCGTACCTCCCCGGCAGCAGTTGTGAAAGGCTCTGGCAAAGCTACAGAGGCGGCCGGCAGGCCGCCTCTGTAGTTCAATTTCAGGGAAGAAAAATTTAATTGAAGAAAGACGCCAGCCAGTTCAGGTCGTCGGCCCGGTCAATCCGGTATACGCCTCCGCTACCGGCGCAGTTGCCGTTCACCGCGAAAGAGGTCACACCGCCGACCACATTCGAGCTGCCGATAAAGTTCGGACCGCCCGAGTCGCCGAAGCAGGTGCCGCCGGTATTGGCATTATTCGAGAGCAGTATTGAGAAGTCACCTACCAGACCGCCGTTGATCTGGATCAGGTGCGGCTCTGCTACCATCCGAATTCTTAATGCCGAGTTCTTCCAACTGGCAGCATCCGGGAATGATTTTTGAAGACCGTAGCCAACCGCCGTGAAGGTCACATCCTGCTGACCGCGCTGGGTTTTGAGGGCATCCAGCTGGTCCAGGCCAGGCAGAACGCCATATTCGCTCATCATCACCGGCTCATCCAGGACCACAACGCCCAGGTCAAACAGGAAGAAGGCGCTATCGTTGTAATTCGGGTGAGAGTAGGGAGTGCCGCCCACATCGCCAGTGAACGGATAGCCGTGCGCCGCTGCGTTGGTCACATCCGCGTCGAACCAGATTTCAACATGATCGGCGCCGAATGTACAGTGACCGGCTGTAAGGAACAGAGTGGGGGAGATCAGTGTGCCGCTGCAGCGCCACTGCGGTGCGCCGCCGATGCTTGCCACCATTAACCCGACGTACGGGTGACCGTCGCCGTCTTCGTACCCGTCGGTAACCGCGCTGGCGGTGCCAATCAGACTGAACACAAGAACAAGAACAAAGACTGACGTGAACAGAACTCTTTTCATTTTGATCCTCTCATTTGCCGATATGGATAAAACAAAACGCCGCCCCAATTATGGGCGGTTATACACTGTTCTACTGGTACCGAGTTTCTCGCTGCAAATTAGGAGTCCCCTTCCGAGATCGCGATAACGGATGACGATACACAATTCCTGCTGTGCCTGCAAGGAAATGTGATTATTTATATATTTTATGTCATATTATCAAAAAATACAAATAGGAATTTTATTAGGTTTTATTCCCGAATTTCGGCCTGGAAGGTAACTCTCCCGGCATTTTGGAATATTAACGTAACCTCGATCGTGTCCCCCACGCTCAAGGCCTGCTGCAGGTCGATGAGCATGACATGGTAGCTGCCCGGTTTGAGTGTCACCTCGCCCCTGGCCGGGATTTCCAGGGATTGGACCGGCTGCATGCTCATCACGTCGCCGTTCATAACGGTCTGATGAATCTCGACCACGCGCGCAGCCGGGCTCTCTGCGCCCAGCAGGATATCCGCTTCGTTTGATCCGTTGCGGATGGTCATGAAAGCGCCGCCATTGACCCCGCCCATGGCAGCCATCTCGCCGGCAGGGCTGGGCCGGGCCCAGGCATCGGTCACCTGGATGCCATCAGCAGAGCTGGAAGCACACGCAGCCAGAATGAGCATTACCAGGAGCATGAGGGCGGGAAGGAATTTTCGGCGCATGGCAACCTCGGGAGATGAATTTGCCTTAATTATATTGGAAAGCAATCGTTTGTGCGTGGTTTTGGAAAAATCTGCGGACGGGGGAGAGCCGGCCGGATCACTCAAACCGATTGTTTCGACGTATAAATGGATTTTCAGGATCCCCAAAAAAATCAATGCGGTCGGCTGTATAATTTGCATATGAACAAGGAAACCTATCGCCGAACCGCAGGCGCTCTGCTCGGGGCAGCCGTCGGATTGGTTTTTACGGGAATCTCTCAGGTACTGCCGCATGTCTATCTACCGGGCGTGCCGCTTTACCAGCCGCCTTTCGGGGTGGCGGGAAATATCCTGCTCGGACTGCTGCTCGGTGCCGCGATGGGATTGATTTGCTGCTGGACGGATGACTCTTTCATCGGCGTGCTCCTCAGCGGTGCGCTGGGGGCGGCGGTGGTCATCGGGGTAACCTTTTCCTCGGACCGTATGCCTTTTCTGAACACCGGCGCGACGGTCATTGGCGCTATCTTCCTCATGCTGCCGTTTACAGCCGCGGCCTGCATTCTGACGGTTTTGCTGCGGGTGGCAGTCAATCATCTCGTTTCCTTGCGCAAAGGCCATAGCTGGAGCATCGAACGCTGGTGGCTGACTGTGCTGGTGGTGATTGCTGCCGGATTGGCCGGGTACTGGCAGGTGATACCGGAAGATGGACGCACGGTAATGGTCCGCACGCAGTCCATGCTGCAGCAGGGTCTGGCTGCGGCCGGCGCTGAAGAGCTTCCAGCGCCCCTGGCTGCCTCACGTGTGGCGGATTTCATCGGTAACGCCGGTCCGGGCTACACCCTGGCCTGGGAAAACAAAGGCATCACCCGTTACGCCATCCCGCGCCCGGCTGGTCCGGAATACTTGATTTCGGTAGCGGTGATCCGCTTTGAAAACGGTTGGAATGTGGTTTGCCTTTACCCGAATACTCAGGCTGAGCCGCGCTGCCAGAGCTTTGAAGACCTGCCGTAAATCCACCGCCTGCACGGGTTGAATATTCCAGCTTCCTTCTGTAAAATGAAAAGACAAGCCAATATTCAACAGCAGACGGAGGGAGAACCCATGTTAAACGAATTCAAGAAGTTCATCATGCGCGGGAGCGTCGTCGATCTGGCGATTGGCGTGGTCATCGGCGGAGCATTTGGCGCGATTGTATCTTCATTGGTCAATGACATCATCATGCCGCCCATCGGCATGCTGTTGGGTAAAGTCGATTTTTCCAAACTCTACGTCCCGCTGGACGGGAAAACCTACGAGTCCCTGGCGGCTGCCAAGGAGCTGGGTGCCCCAACTTTGAACTATGGTGCTTTCATCAACACCATCATCAATTTCATCATTGTTGGCTTCGTGATCTTCCTGGTTGTCAAGGCCATCAACCGCATGCAAAAACCAGTCGAAGCCGCCGCACCGACCACCAAGGCCTGTGTCTTCTGCGCCACAGAAATCCCGCTGGCTGCCAAGCGCTGCCCGCACTGCACCTCTGAATTGCCGTAAGCCTGTCCTCGGACACCGATCGCGTTGTCCCCGGGTCTTGGGTAACCCCGGTGCTGGTCCAATCGAAGCGTGCCGGGGATTTATCCTGCCCAAATTGTTTGTATCAAATACTTAAGGATTTATTGTAATTTGTGCGTATTTAACGTACAATACGAATACAATTAAATAACCCGGTTTTATCTAAATAATCGATACGCCCGAAAAGGCAAGCCCGTCGTTTTGCGGGTGCGCAAAGCCTTGGATCTGATTTACATGACTGCCAGGCTGCCGAAGGCAAACCCATGCGAATGGGCCTTTTGGCAGTCTTTTTTACACCTGAACTGCCGCCCAGGACAAGGAGGTGTGCAACCCACGTTGGCTTGAAATCTGCACTTTCATCCACTTATTCCACTTTCACACAGATGGGAGGAATTCAATGGCTAAAAAGTTCTTGTTGACTGGTTTTCTTGTTCTGGTTTTGGTGGCGGGGGTGTTCTCACCCGTCAGAGCCCAGGAAGTCGTACCGGTGGACCCGATCAATCCGCCTGAAGTAATACTCTTCGACGGGATCATCGATGAAACGCCGGAATATTACTTTGTTGAACTGTCCGGTAAGGCTGTGGTGGATGGCGGCAGCAAAGGCGCATTAAAGATGGAAAAGAACGCCTTCCGCAACGCTGCCAAACGTGCCGGCGTTGTATTCACCGAACGCATGGCTTTCGACACCCTGTGGAACGGCGTTTCGGTCAAAATTGACCCGACCCAGTTAAGCGCATTGCTGCGCCTGCCTGGTGTCAAGGCTGTATATCCGGTGGATCAAATCTTCATCCCGGAGACTTTTGCCGGGGATTATGATCCTGAACTGTATACTGCCCTGGCTATGACCGGAGCCGACATCGCGCAGAGCGAGCTGGGTTACACGGGCGCTGGCATCAAGGTGGCGGTCATGGACACCGGCATCGATTACGATCACCCTGACCTGGGCGGCTGCTTCGGCCCTGGCTGCCGGGTTGCAACCGGTTGGGACTTCGTTGGCGATGATTACAACGCTGACGACACAGCTGCGACCTACCAACCAGTCCCGCATCCCGACGATGATCCCGACGACTGCAACGGGCACGGCTCGCACGTATCCGGCATTATCGGGGCTAACGGGGATGTGGTTGGCGTGGCCCCGGGCGTGACTTTCGGCGCGTACCGCGTCTTTGGCTGCGACGGTTCGACTGATTCAGACATCATGCTGGCTGCCATGGAAATGGCTTTCGCCGACAAAATGGATGTGCTCAATATGTCGATCGGTTCCGCCTATAACTGGCCGCAGTATCCGACCGCCGTAGCCGCCAGTAAAATGGTGGATCGCGGTATGGTGGTGGTAGCCTCCATCGGCAACAGCGGCGCGAACGGTTTGTATGCGGCCGGCGCGCCAGGGTTGGGCGAGAAGGTCATCGGTGTGGCATCTTTTGACAACTCCCATGTATTCCTGCCCACCTTTACCGTTATTGGGCAGAGCATTGGCTATGTCACCATGACGTTCTCACCGAATCCGCCCACCAGCGGCACTTTTGAGGTCGTCAATGTCGGCCTTGGTTGTGATCCACTTACGGTCGATTTGACCGGAAAAATCGCTCTGGCAGCCCGCGGCACTTGCGCCTTTGGTATTAAAGCCTTGAATGCGATTAATGCTGGTGCTGAGGCTGTCCTGATCTCCAACAACGCACCTGGTGTCTTTAACGGCACCTTGGGCGCTGTGATTGATGGAATAACACCGGTAGTCGGCATTTCGCAGGCTGACGGGAATTTCCTGCGCGCTCAGACAGCGCCGGTCATGATGACCTGGACAGCTGATATGGGCAGCTTCCCGAGCCCCACTGGAGGCTTGATCTCTTCCTTCAGCTCCTACGGCCTTTCCCCGGACCTGGCTCTCAAGCCCGATATCGCTGCCCCGGGCGGCAACATCTACTCGACCTACCCGCTGGAACTGGGCGGTTATGCCAGCATGGGCGGCACGTCCATGTCCTCGCCGCATGTGGCCGGCGCGGCAGCCCTGCTGCTGGAAGCTAAACCAAACCTGCAGGCGGTAGAAGTCCGTGATGTGCTGCAGAACTCGGCCGATCCAAAGAATTGGTGGGGTAATCCTACCTTAGGCTTCCTGGATAATGTCCACCGCCAGGGTGCGGGCATGGTCGATATTGACGATGCCATCCTGGCTACGACCACCATCACTCCAGCCAAAATCTCAACTGGCGAGGGTCAGGCAGGTCCATATACCGAAACCCTGCACCTCAAGAATGACAGCAGCTTGCCGGTTTCCTATGACCTGACGTTTGTGAATGCACTCTCGACTGGCGGTGTAATAACACCATCCTTCTTTGGCTCGGACGCTTCAGTAACCTTCACGGCCACCACGGTCGTTGTACCGCCGTACGGAGCCGCCAGTGTAAAAGCCACCATTATCCCGGCAACTGGCCCGGTTAATGGTCAATATGGCGGCTACATCGTGTTTACTCCGCAGGGCGGCGGGCAGGTGTACCGCGTGCCGTTTGCCGGCTTCGTGGGCGACTACCAGGGCATCTCAGTCATTGGCAATCCGTACGGACTTCCATGGCTGGTTGACTACACTGATACCATTTACGAAGCCGACTATGATGCAGTCTTTACAATGACTGACGGCGATGTCGCCTTCGTTTATGCCCACTTTGAGCACCAGGCGCAGCTGGTGAAGTTCGAAGTCTTCGATAAGACTTTGAAGAAAAACTACAAAACCTTTGCGGTTGAGGAATATATGATCCGGAACTCAACCTCGACCGGCATCTACGGCTGGGCGTTCGACGGCTATACCTACGCCGGACACAAGACCTTCATGGTGCCGGATGGCGAGTACGTCATCAAAATGTCGGTGTTGAAGGCAAACGGCAAGGCCAATAATCCCGCAGATTGGGAGATCTGGACTTCGCCAATCTTCACCATCGACCGTCCGTAAGTTCCATTGTCCTAAATGGGGGTTGTATCGAGGGGCGGCCATTCGGCCGCCCCTTTGTCCTTTATTCTGTAGGGTGCGTGCCGTCGGTGCACGCACCAATGTTGGTATTCACCCGCCGCGGGTGGCTTATGGGCACGCACGCGAACGATGCGTCGCTGAGCAAAGAGATCTTGCAGCATCCTGAGAGGAATGGGAAGCGCGCTTGTACGCATAAGACGTTGACACGCCTGGCGACCCCCGGTGTGTTACAATCCCCCATCATTTCAACCATCAAGGACACCCTCCATGCTTGACCTTCAAATCATTGCTGCTGCCATCGCCATAAAACCGACCCAGGTCAGCGCCGCCCTCGAGCTGCTTGACGCCGGCAACACCATCCCGTTCATCGCCCGCTACC
>CAYPJS010000015.1:0-20708 GCA_964411135.1 uncultured Anaerolinea sp. | reverse complement strand
CTGCATGGAGAAAATCATCAGCATTTCAGCGGTCCAGACACCAATTCCAGGTTGTGATGAGAGCAGCTCAATGACTTGAGTGTCTGAAAGGTGCTGTAACTGCTCAAGATTTAGATTGCCGGAATTAACCGCGCGGGCTATGTTTTTAATGTACCCCGCCTTACGCATCGACATCCCGCACTGCTGGATTTCCTCAATGAGTGCGGCATCCATGGTATCCGGTTGAATTTGCGGAAACCGGTCAACCACCCGACTCCAGACCGTTGCAGCCGCCTTATTCGAGATCTGTTGGTGGACGATACTGCTCACCAGGGCCGTGAACAGGTCGGGAATTACCGCCCGGGTAATCGGACCAATCCGATCAATGGCTTTGCCCAGGAGCCCATCCCGCGATTTCAGGTATTCAATTTCCGTCTTCCCGTAGCCGAAAATTTTCGCGTCAGGCATGACCCTCACGCCACTCGAGGATTGCTTGAGTATGGATGGGATAATGCCCATAAGTATCCAACCTCAAGCGTCTGCGGAATTTAGTATCCGTCTCGAAATAGATATCCGGCACACCCCAAAGATAGGTAATCAATTTGTAATGGGTGTCCTTTGCCCGGGTTAAAACCGTCTTGAGTGAAAATGCGCGCCATTTGTCGGTCATTAAAGCGTTGAAAGCATCAATTCCCCCGTAAAGCACTGAATACCGCTGGGGTCGAATGCCCTCCAGAATTTCTGGCAGATGGTTGAGGGCTTCCTCCTCCCACCAGCTGACATGCGCAATAAGATCCTTAACCGACCAGTCGCCCATGACCCCTGGTTCAAGCAATTGCTCGTCGGAAAATCCATCGAAAGAACCCAGGAAAGCTTTCCAGGCACCTTCCAATTTGTCTATGACCTGTTTTTTATCCATGGTTAACCTTTTTTCGCCAGGCGCGCCTGCTCGAGTTTGAAGATTCGCCGCAAAATAGCCAGTGTGGAAGCATAAGTGGAATCCATGCCAAAGTAGGATAAAGTCCCTGCGCCAAGGTTTTTGCCTTTACTGAAGGGCGTATCTGATGCGTAGTGCAAGATACCCAGATCAAAAGGCAGAGGATACAGGCTGACGATCTCATTAACCGGGTGCCGCTTGGGGCGGGACATTTCATATACCGCTGAAAGGTAAGGTCCAGCTTCCATTTCGATATCGGTGTAGCCTTCGCGATAGATCACATCCATTATGCGCGGGTTCTGCAGAAATGTCCCAAATACGCTGACCGCCTTTTGGTTGTCGAGCACGGACCCAAACTGCAGATACGGGGTGACTTCGGCGGCAGAAAAACAGTTTTGGAAAAGGTAGGTATTTTGCGAATGCTCATCCTGCACAACGTTGGGGATCATCACATCTCCCAACCGCCCGTTCAGCGTGGCTGCCTTGCCCATGATGTATACCCCCAGAATGGGTTGAGCATGTTCGGCAATTTTTACCAGCAGGTTATAGGCCCCCATGCCCAGCGGGTAATCGATATTCAGGATCAAGGCCTCCGATTTTTCCAACCAGGAAAAATCCCCGCCATCCAGGCGCGGGTCAAAAAATGCCGGATTGAGTTTCCGCAATTCGATGCGCTGCGCTTCGACGTCGAAATAGTGTTCAGATGGTACACGGACAATCCCGGTTTCGTTTTCAGTCCGCGCCTGAGCACTTAGCATGTGCATTCCTTCGTTGGTCTGCTGGTATTTCTTCATCACGTAATACCAGAAGTTCTCCAGGCTGGACGGTACCTGATGTGAGGTAATACTCTCCCATTCGGCTTTGAGATCCCGGTTATCCTTGCGCTCCAGAAAACGTTGCAACTCAATCTGGTGCTGCAGGGCAAATCCGGTAAGCAGGTTGGGCAGGCTGTGGGTATTGCTGGAGATGAAGTAGACCGGCCGGTCATTGAGTTCCGGGGATACTTTTTCAATGTTGTCCCACCACATGCGTGTTGCCAGCCGGTAATCTGCCAGCGAACCGCTTAATAGGCGAACACCAATGCGGCAGCGTTTATGCGCAATTCGCTGCAGGTTAGCGCTGAACGCCTTTCCCCAGATCGTTCTCAACCGTTCGAGATCTTCCATACTGATCTCGAGCGTTGCCGCCAGGGATTTAAAAGCCTCCGGGTCCCGATCGACCGCGCGCCAGGTCAGGTCCGTCGGCCAGTGCTGCAGGGATTGGTGAAGTTTATTCCACTCGATCTGATATGCCACCAGCACCGGGATGATGTCATCCAGGTCCGATCGGCTGCCGATGTAGCAGGCCAGCGTATCTTTTCGATTAAAGAAACAACGGCGCCGGCGCGCCCGGGCTGAAACCTGCTGCCATTTTTCAATTTCATCGTAACCGTGCTGCCGAAAGACTGTATCACTCTGCCCCAGGATGACAGATTTGACATCTGCCATGCAATCAGGCAGGCGCAGCAGGCTGTAAATGAAGGCCGAGGTATCCAGTACCGGTTTGCGAGCATCCGGATGTAACGCTGAACTGGTGGCAGCGTGAGTTTCCTCAAGCGTGCGAATCTGAAATTCGGCCGATGAGCGAAGCAATGAATAAATTGTGCGCAGGTAGAGCGATATTTCGTCCGAAGCGGTACTTGGAACAGTTCTCTCCATGCCACCGTATCCTATCCCCATCAATTTTATTAGATTGTAACATGATGGTGCTCGGGTGCATGCACAACGGTTAGCTGTTGAGATTATTTTTCTCTGACTGCAGGGTTCCCAATGCAGATTGATTCAATAGCCCAGTGATTTTAGGCTTTGTTTGACACCTGCTGAAACCCTGCGGGTCGACGCCAGCACTTCACGGCTCGGCGGCTGATCGAACACCAGCGAGGCAGGCTGCACACCAATCAGGGCAATGCTGCAGTCTAGCTCATCTCGCAGGAAGTCGCCAAACATGGCTGGGGTTGGTGCGTGCGTGAAGGCAGCCGCACCTTCCAAATCATCCCACAACACCCAGGCGATGGAACCGACAGGCATCTGCATGTCGACTGCATCCACCAGAATCACCAGGTCGGGTTTGAACGTTCGCAAAGATCCAGTGAAGTTTTCTGGAGCAGTGCCAGTATCTCGGATTAACAAGTGTGAATGGTCTGGAAAAGCCGCAGCCAGGCGCCGCGAGACCAGCGGACCGATAATATCATCAGCGTTGAATTCATTCCCAACGCCCAGAATCGCAATGCGAGGCAGGAGGTGCCTCCCTCGCTCTTGATTAATCTTTACAAGGCTCTTCAGTTCCTGGTTTAGCAGCCTGCGCCATGAAAAGGGCAATGTCTTCTTCCTTCCCATAATATACTTCGAAAGGTTTTTTCTGCGCCGAAGCCATTTCCCAATCTTCGCTGGACATGCCCATACATTTAAAACGGCAGGTTTGCACGCACTGTGCGCAGTAGGTGCAGCGGTCTGCATGATAACGCATGACGAAGCGTTTATTGACTTTGTCGATTACGATCAACTCAATGGCATTCGACGGGCAATCTTTGATACACAGCTGGCACCCGGCGCATTTTTCTGGTTCCCACACCAACTTCCCGCGGAATCTCGAAGGGGCATCTTTGCGCACATACGGGTAGAGTTCGGTCGCGGGCTTTTTAAATAGCGAGCGGATTAAATCACCGATCATGGTTCCGACTGACATCGCGACCTCCTTAGAACAACCCAGCCAGGTAGCGCCCCAAAAGGATCGCTATTAATTGTACAACCGCCAGTAATGCACCGGCACGCCACCACAACCCGACGGTTTGGTCGATCCTCAATCGGGCAAAGGCAGTTTGGAAAAGGGCCAGCACCAACAATAGTGCCAAAGTTTTGAGCAGGAATTCCAACGGATTGGCCAACCCGCCCAGATAAAATGCTGAGACCAGCGTCAGGCCAATAATCAGTTCAACATCTTTCCCGATGCGGAATAGGGCATAACCGCGTCCAGAGTATTCGGTCATTGCGCCCGCCACGATTTCAGTTTCGGCTTCCGGCGCATCAAAAGGCGGCAGCTCTAGTTTCCCCATCAGACCTACCAGCGCAACAAGAAACCCGATAGGCTGGCTGACCAGCATCCAAATATTCTGACCGGCATAAGTATTGATATCACTGATCTGCCAGGTGCCGGCAGCAATGGCTGGACCTAGCAGGCACAGTAGGAACGGTGCCTCATACGAGAAAAGTTGAGTCAAGGTTCGGGTTGCCCCAACCAGTGAAAATTGACTGATGGTATTTGCACCAGCCAACCCCATGGTAAGAGTCAGCACCGACAGCGCGTATAAAGCCACGATCAAGTCGCCCCGAAAACTGGAGGCAGGTTGGAATCCAAATAATGGCACATATAACCCGGCCGTCATCGCCGCAGCCAGGGCAATGACTGGCAGCGCCAGGAATAACCCTTTATGCACCCCGCTCGGCATAATTTCTTCTTTGGCGAGTAATTTAATCGTATCGGCTAACGGTTGGATGAAGCGCGGGCCAACTCTGTTCTGAAAACGCGCCACCAATTTGCGGTCTGCCCATTGATAGACCAGTCCACTTGCGATTAAAAACAAACCGCCAGGGAAGAATAACAATACGAGGAGTGGATGAAGATTCAGGTTCATCGGTGATTTTCAATCCCATACTGGCGAAATTGTTCCCAGGACCAGGTCTGGGCATCGGATTTTCCCGTTCGAACTGCCACACTGCGGTCATTGCAGGAGAAGCATGGATCAATACCAGAAAGCAGCATGGGCATATCCGCCAGTTTGAGCCCGATCGCCAATGCCAGCACGGTTGACCAGTTGCACAGGCTGGGTGTGCGGACTTTCACCCGAGAAGGTTTGTCACCGCCTTCCGACTCGACAAAATACAACAGCTCACCGCGTGGAGCTTCTACCCGGCTGATGGCTTCACCCGCCGGGATGCGCCGTGGGAAGCGAACTGTAAGGTCGCCAGTCGGTAGACCATCCAAAATCAGGCGGATAACCCGTATCGCTTCGAAAGTTTCATTGATGCGGACAATAAAGCGGGCATGCAGATCCCCTGCTGTATGGGTCTGAACCACTACCGGGAAATCATTATAGGTCACATACGGCGCATCAACCCGGATATCACGCGCAATTCCGGAAGCGCGTGCAGTCGGACCAATCGCCCCCAGCAATTCTGCTCGATCTTTTGCCATGGTACCAATATCGCGAGTGCGGCCGATAAACGTTTCGTCTCCCATGACCACATCCATATAGAATTTGTTGCGTTCTTCGAGATAGGTCAGACCTTTGCGGATATCGTCAGCCAGTTCTGGGGTGATATCAAACTTTACCCCGCCCAATAGATTGGCTGAATAATGAACCTTATTCCCGGAAATTTTCTCCAGCAAGTCCATGACCGTTTCGCGGTCGCGCCAGGAGTACATAAAGAGCGAGTCGAAACCGCCTTCATGGGCCGCCACGCCCAGCCAGAGCATATGACTGTGAATCCGTTCCAACTCCGCCATCAATTGTCGAATGGCATTCGCGCGCGGCGGTGCCTGGATGCCAGCCAGCTTTTCAACAGCCAGGGTATAGGCGGTCGCGTGCACATGCGAACAGATACCGCAGATCCGTTCCATCAGGTACAGGTTTTGCGTCCAGGTCCGGGCCTCAGCTCCCTTTTCAATTCCACGGTGTACATACCCCAGGCGGACAGAAGCGCCGGTCACAATTTCGCCATCCACCCAAAATTCAAAATTAGCAGGTTCTTTCAGTGCGGGGTGCTGCGGACCAATTGGAATAATGAACTTATTGGTATCCAGGCTCATGATTTGGCTCCTTCGGTTTGGGGTTTACCATTAAAACCTGTAAAAGATTTCCGTAAAGGATAGACACCTTCAGGCCAATCGTCTGCCAGGATCAGGTGCCCGGTTATGCGTAGTCCGATGACCTCAACCCCAAACATTTCCTGAAGTTCCCATTCATAAAGCGTAGCCTGGGGAAGCATGCCGCTTATGGTTGGAACAATCGCCTTACTGTACGGCAGGGCGAAACGGATATTAACAATTGCTGCACCATTGACAAAGACATACAGAATTTCAATTTGACCCCCTTCCTGCGGCTGCCCTTCTACAGCAGCCGGTGCGGGTCGGTCGAGACCAATGATAGCAGTGAGATACCCCCAGCGGTCGTCGACCAGTGCGCGAACGGCCTGCAGCAAATTATCAGGATGAATTGTCACATTGACGTGGTCAGGATAGGGCTGAGTCAACTCGAGGGTGTAGGGTTTCAAAACCGCAGTCGCAGCCCCCATGGCACCAATTGTGCTAGTCATTTCTTTCCTCCAGAGTACTACCGGTATGGACCATTCCTTCAAACCCCTCCCCTGACCATTGAACAGGCTCAGGCCTTTTTCCTGACTTTAAAGCTTCCAGGAGGACCGCCACCCCGTAAATTATGCCCTCGGGTCGCGGGGGACAGCCAGGGACAAACACATCCACCGGGAGGAGTTCATTGATACCGCCCACGATGTTGTAGCAGCCGTGGAACACGCCACCAGAGAGACCGCAAGACCCAACCGCAATCACGAATTTCGGTTCTGGCATTTGTTCGTACGTGCGCAGCAGCGCATCTCGAGCTTGCATTGTCACCGGCCCTGTGCACAGAAGGACATCTGCATGCCGGGGACTGCCCTGCAATTTAATTCCGAACCGTTCAACGTCGTATCGTGGCGTTAGTGTAGCCAGAATCTGGATATCGCACCCGTTACATGAACCGCTGTTGAAATGGATCGCCCATGGAGAATTTAATCGGGCCCAATTCTTGACCTTTGTCAAGGCACCCTGCCAGTAAGAATTAAGGTTAGTGTCTGTCATCGGTTCTCCCTTACCCGAGCAATAGGATGACCAGCGCAAGCACCAGGCCAAACAGATAAGGCAGGATGCGCGGGGTAAGGTCGCCAAGGCCGAGCACCAATGTACCCAGGTGCAGTATGGCAAAGAATAATGCAATCAAGAAGAATGGCCGATAACCCGGCACGGACCTCTCTATCCCAGGCTCAAGTCCGCTGGAATACGCACCTTCCTTAACGTCAGACGGTTTGCTCGGTCCTGCCAGGAGTTTTCCAAAGCCGAAAATGCCCAGTACAAGAGGGATATAGATCAGAAAGGCAACCGGTGGTGAAAGTAGAAAATCCATAAGATTACTCCATTAACCGCCAAACAACATCAATAAACTTTGGGCAGCTGGTCCAGTTATCCAGTTCACTAGCGATGGCCAGAAGCCAAGCACAACAATTCCCAACGTCAGCAGGACCAACGGCAGGACCATCAAAGCGGGGATGCGCTGCCCGGCATTGACCATTGCGGAAGACTCCCGCCGATAGAGACGGTTTACCATCGGGGCATAGTATGCCAGCGATAAAACACTGTTTAACCCGGCAAAAACAACCAGCGCCATCATGATGCCGTCCTGTGTCTGGAAACCGCCGACAAAGATTTGCCACTTCGACATAAAACCCGCCAGTGGCGGCAGACCGCCCAGACCCAGAACTGCCACACTGAAAGACAGGGCTGCCAGAGGGTACTTGCGGGATGCGCCATTAAGGTCATCCAGTATCAGCGGGTCATGATTGCCGTTCGCCTGATGCAGGCAGAACAGGAATGCACCGGCTGCCAGGAAGGCCAATCCTTTCATCATGGCGTGGGTAAGGACATGGAAAAATCCACCGGCTGCACCAAATTGTGAGCCTGCCGCCACACCAAAGCCAATTCCTAACAGAATGTAGCCCATGTGGCTCAAGCTTGAGTATGCCAGCAGCCGTTTGACCTGCGTCTGGCGCAGTGCCATCAGGTTCCCAATCAACATATTGATTGCAGCAAACCCGATTAATAGCCAGCCCCAGTTGACAGTAACCGCATTCAGTGCACCCAGGGCACGAATTAACGCGACAAGGCCAGCTTCGATGACTACCCCGGAAAGCATCGCAGAAATGCCGCTCGGTGCCTGTGAATGCGCATCCGGGAGCCAGGTATGCAGCGGGACTAACGCGCTCTTAACCCCAAACCCGATAATGAACATCGCTCCAGCTGCCAGCAGCATACCGGATGGCTGAGCCACAACCCGAATTTCATCCAGGTCAAGGGTACCGGTTCCCGCAAAAACCAGGGCAATACCAAATAGAACCAGAACGGAACCCAGAGCACTTTGCACCAGGTATTTCACACCTGCCTCAAGCGATCCAGCCTCATCCTTATAAAAAGCTACAAGGATATAAGAGCAGATTGCCATGCATTCAAACCAGACCCACAGGTTGAACAGGTCGTCGGCAGCGCCTAAACCGATCATGGTCCCGATCATGGCGGTGAGCAGGGCAAAGTATTTTTCCCGTCCCTTGTCGTGAGCGATCGCCGGGCCGGAAAATATTGTCACCAGGGTGCCAAGCAGCAGAACTGCCACAGCCAGGAGCAAGGTTACGCCGTCCAAACGCAAGCTTACCCGGCCCATCGACACCAACAGGTCATGGTGCGATTCCAGGAAAGCATTTGCGGCGATCGAAAGGAAGTATGCGTCTGCCAGCAGCGTGATTAAGGCAAGCCAGCGCGCCACATTGATTTTTGGGTTACCCCGTTCGAAAAGACGTCCGATCAAGTAGATTACCGGGCTGGCTAATATCGGCAGCCCAACGGCCAGGAGAAAAGCAAGGTTCGCGTCCATATTATCCAATTCCCAGCGCCAATACCGCCAAAACGAGTATCATGGCAGCCAACAAACCGAGCACATTCCAGTGCAGCAATCCGGTCTGTGTGACCCGCAGGCTCTCTGCAAAATTGTGTGTTGTAGAAACCACACTTCGGTTGATGGCTTCAAAGCCAAAGCTGTCTGCGGCTGCCTTGCCAAGGCCGCCAAGCGCTTTCCCAATACCATTTAACCGGCCGCGCTGCCACCAGGCTGCCAGGCCAATCAGGATAACGAGCATGGCAACCAGGGTAATGGGTGCTGTTAACACTTCTCCCAGGATTTCCCAACTCGAGTGGGAAGAGACTTTGTGTGCCGGCAGGCTGTCAGCCATTAACTTTGAGAATGGTCCCGCCAAAAGCCAGGTGGTCAATGTGCCAAAGGCAAGCGGTGCCAGAGCCACCTTCATGGCAGGTCCAGCATCATGTGCATGCAGTTCACTCCGCTGCTGCCCGTAGAAAACCATCCAGACCATCCGGGCAGTGTAAAAAGCCGTCAAGCCCGAAACCACGACCATGATCCCCAGCATCCAAACAGGATTCCCATGTTCAAGTCCGGCTTCAAGAATCAATTCCTTGCTCCAGAAGCCGTTCAGGATAGGCAACCCCGCCAATGCCAGGCTACCGGTGATGAACACCAGCCTTACGAAGGGCATTTTCCCGCCCAGACCGCCCATTGCACGCATATCCCGCGTGCCCACTGAGTGAATCACCGCACCTGCTCCAAGGAAGAGCAGTGCCTTGAAAACCGAATGGCTGAGAAGGTGAAATTGCGAGGCAAAGACCCCGCCAGCCCCGACCGCATAGACCATATACCCCAACTGACTGACGGTCGAGTATGCCAACACCCTTTTCAGGTCGGTTGCCACCAGCGCCATGACCGCTGCCATCAAAGCTGAAAGCATACCCACAGCCATGACAGCCTCGCGCCAGCCAGGGACTCCCGCGAAAGCGGGGTAGAAACGTGCCAGCAGATACACACCGGCATTCACCATCGTCGCAGCATGGATCAGTGCACTGATCGGTGTTGGTGCTTCCATAGCGTCCGGCAGCCAGGTTTGGAAGGGGAACTGTGCTGATTTAGCAGCCGCAGCAGCCAGACACCCAAAAGCCATCCATGCCAGAGCGCTGGCTGGCAGCAGGGTTGGGTTTGAAATTACTGTCTGAAAGTCGTAGCTGCCTGTGTATGCAAACAACACCAACGCGCCGATCAACAATCCAAGCCCGCCAAATTGCGTAATGATCAGGGCTTTGATACCGCCCGCAACTGCCTTTGGATCATCATTATGGAAGGATATCAAGGCATAAGAGGTCAGTGCTGTAATTTCCCAGAAAGCAAACATCAGCAGCAAATTGGTGGTCAATACCAGTCCAACCATAGCACCGATGAAGAAGAGCACGAAGGAGTAGTAGCGGCCGAGCGAGCCCTCTCCGCGCATATAATCCACCGAGAAGATGACTGCCAGCGAGCCAATCACAGTGGCAACGGCAGCCAGGAATACCCCCAGCCCATCCGGCGAAAAGGTGAAGTCACCAAAGGCCCCACCAACCACAAAGTTCACCGTTGCCTGTTTTGCACCGTATGGGATTAAAAGGATGGCTGCACCACCTGCCGCCACTGAGAAGATCACAGCTAGCGTATGCTGGATTTTTGGGTGGGCATCCCGGGCGGTCCAGACGAGAAGGGCACCCAGCCAGGGGATACCGATTGTGAGGAGAATCAGGATTTCAGCCACGGTTATTTCCTCAATGAAGATAGAGCACGCAAATCCAGGGTGCCAATCACGCGTCGAACCTGGACAGCTACTGCCATCCCGATGACTGCCACGATTGTGTCGGCAATGATGACTGTGATCGCCAGGCTTTGACCCAGGTCCACCTGACCAGTTTGACGACCGGCCAGGACCAAAGCCAGCATGGCTCCTTTAACCAGGATCTGCAGCGCCACAATCACCTTGATCAAATTGCGGGTGGTCAACAACGCATAAATGCCCACGCCAATCAAGCCCAGGACAATGATAATGACAATAGAAGGAAGAGATAGTGCCATGGATTAATGCTCCTTCCGGGTGGTTCTGGTTTTGTTTTCTTCCTCGAGCAGCCCGAGGACACCTAGAACACCTGAAAAGATCATCAGGATTTGCAGCAAGGTATCCAACTGACGATCGCTCCAGAAAACATCGCGAAAGTTGGAGACTGCCAGGAGTGGGAAGGAGGGAACGATATCCGGCAGGATTAAAAATAGGAGCAGACCTGCGGCTATGGCAAGCATTCCCAATGCCAGAGGGCGCGGCGTCATTCGGCGTGCATCATAATTCTCTTCACCGGTCAAATTGATGGCGAATACGAAAAGAACGGTGACCAATCCTGCGCCCACGCTCAATTCGATGACCGCAATTTCCGGCGCCCCCAGGACAAACATTTCCAATGCAACCAGCGCACTCGTGCCAGCCAGCCAGAGCGCTGACACCAACAGGCGTGCAGCACGAACTGCCTGGATCGCACACACGAGTGTTCCAGCCGCAATCAGGATATGCTCCATGCATTCACCTCCCAAGCGAAATAAGGTTCTGCCAGATATCCAGTTATAAAAAAGCAACCATTAAGGGGGAGAAATTGGGTGCCGGTTCAGCCCGGCAAAAATCACGTTTTACTGCGAGATTAATGCTAACCATGCGCGGGTCGGAATTCATGTGACAGGTGTCCTGACCTGTCAAGCCAACCTTCCTATCTAATAAGCACTTAAACGTTAATTAACGATCAATTATACAATACAAACGTTCATTTGTGTTCATAAATATATTACATTATTAAGGTCTAGATTATCTAATTTTAGATTCTCCGGGTGCTCACCCATGCCGTCAGAAAACCTGATCAGGCACTCATCCACCAAAAAACCTGATCTGGTTTTTCATTTACTCCGAGAAGAATTACCCTTATTCGACAATTGTAAAAACCATCCCCTGGCTGCGGCCTTCGACTTCTGGGAAGTAGTAACTATACGCCCGGGCAGGAAGAACCTGAAATGCTCCAGCTGCCAGCGGTTGTAGCTGATAGGTGAGAGAGTAGGTGCCAGCGGGCAAATATTCCGCGATCCATTGAATGTGATCGTCATAGATCGTTGGAGATCCGAACCACCACCAACCCCAGCCGTCCACAAAAGGATCAAGGGGATCCGCAATTTCTGAGGGCTGCTGATCAATAAAAACCGGCGCAGAATTCAGCCTTAGGTCGATAATTTCAGACCCGGCAGGGATCGAATCCTTGACCACCACATAGTACATGTCCTCGGGTACCGTAAGGCTTATTCGACTGACAATCACCGGGTTTTCATCCTGCAGGCTGGTTGAATTTACGATCGGGCAGTCCTGCACACTGCAATTTTGCCCTGCCAATGTATACTCCCGGCTGATGGTCAAGCCCCGGTCAACTGCTTCAATCTCCTCAACTGGTTGACCAACTTCGAGGTTTGCCCGGTAATAAAGCCTGCCGTTTCCCTGCCTGTGAATAAAGCGCAGTGCGTTACCATGCTGCAGATCCAGTTGACTCAGCGGTACGTCGGCTCTGGTTAAGGACCAGGTTTCTGGTCCTCCCGCGCTGCCTTCCGCAATCGGCACATCGTTGAGAGTTGCAGAGTAGTTGAAATTACCTGTCAATTCGCTCGTAACCTGAATGTAGTTCGCCAGGGCGGCCAGGACCCAGGCGGTATCGTAGCTCGAGTACCATCCGCCGGCTGTCTGGCGGTGCGAAACCAGGTATCTGACTGCATCGGCGAGCATCGGCGAAGCCGGATCCTGCCTCGAGAGTGCGTACACCACCACGGCTGTATTAAAATTGGGTGTGGTGAAATTATGCCAGGCGTCTCCTTCTACATCCTGCCAATTCACGCCCGTTGCCGAACGAACAGCCAGCCCTTGCAGGTCTGAAAGCAGGGTATCCGCTGCAGCGGCGTCTCGCGATTTCAAGGTCAGCGCCAGAAGCGCTTTAGCCCATGGACTCAACAAATCACGGCGAGGGTAAATATCCTGTGGTTCGATCTGGATCGCTCCATTAAGGTCAAGGACATAATTGGCAAAGACCAGGCGATCCAGTTCCCAACCTTCCAGAACAGGTTCCGGGGCCGGGATGTGATCCTGGACGAAGCGCATCAAATTGCCGTGCATATCGACCGACACCAGGAAGCCAGCGGTATCAGCCCAATCCAGGGCTAACAAGCCGTAACTGCTGAGGTAAAGATCACTTGATGCGCTTGCCGACCAGCCGAGCCCGCCGTCGCTGTTCTGCAGCCGCACCAATTGTTTCAAATCCGCGCGGATCGTATCCTGTAATCCAGAAACCATATCTGGCTGCAGGCTGCCCCCCTCGCGGATGAGATTATAGACAGCCAGATTGGATAAGAGGTTCGAAATAACCGGCTCGGAATAATCTAACGGGAAATTTTCCATCGCCTCAAGCCCGCTTATTACCGTGCCCGCCAGCGTGCTGCTCAATTCAATCCTCAAACTTCCACCCGTGGGCGTGTAGGATTTTGGCAGGCTGATAACCTCAAGATTCTCGCCCGGTTCGGTCATCAGACCGCTAGTTGCAAAGGTCTGCGGCGAGGTATAGCGCAGGATTGGGATTGGTCCAAGGGAGGGTTTAGCAGCATCCGTCAAACTTGCGCTGCGTACGCTGAAAACCAGGTCTGCAAAGTCCGCATCCTGAACTGTTGCCCACCAGTTCACACGAAAACGTCCACCAGCGTGTATTTGGATGTTTTGGATAGGATCGCTTTCCAAAATTACGCCGTTGGCCTGCAATTCGACGGTTGCATCCAGCGCCCGGGAGGTATTGTTATTTACAACCGCTCCAAACTGCACCCAATCGCCGGCTACTAAAAACCTGGGCGTGACCGGACGAACGATTAAATCCTTTGTGACGAGCATCTCTGTTGCTGCTTCACCCACACGTGTGTCCCGCGTCAGGCCGCGCACGGTCACCACCCAGGTCGTCAAATTGTCCGGTACAGGGAAGGATACAACTGCCCTGCCCATTGCGTCGGTCTCGAAGGAGCCAGACCAGTAAGCTGTATCGCGGAAATCCTCACGCAGTTCAGCTACAGGCGCCATGTCCCCTCCGCCGCCGCCGCCCATCCCGGGTTCCATTGTTACCAACCTGCCAGGGTAGGCCGTCAGCGGAGTGCTGGTCTGGATTCCCAGCGGCTGCGTACCGTAAAAAGCTTCCTCAATCGGATCTACATTTGGATCAGCCAATGCAAAAATGGCTTTATCCACCACAGCAATAGAAAACTCTCCCTGGACCGGATTGCCGGCGGAATCGTCGACCTGAACAAGAACCTCTGCGGTTTGACCCGGCTCCAGACGCGCCTGGTCTAGACTTAGGTTTACATCCAGCAGCAGGGCTGCCGGTTCCACGCTTACATCCACATAGCCCAGGCGGAAATCCGGCCGACCTGAAGCGCCACGCCCAAGCAGCAGTGTTGAGACGTAAATGTTGGGTGCATCGCCGCCTTCGATTTCCAACTCAATGGTAGTGCTAGACCCTGAAATTTCAATTACCTGTGACCGCAGAACGCCCCAGCGTTCCACCGTCACCAGCGCAGTCGCACCGGTACTGAATGGGTTGGGAATAAAAATACTGGCTGTATCGCCAGGCTGATACTTTTCCTGATCAGCCTGGATGCGCAAGTGCTGGTCTGGCAGACTGGGCCAGGAAACGCTGCCCGCCCCGCCAGCCCACATCAGTGATTGAGACACGGCTTGTCCGCCGCGCACGTCCAGGCGGTAGGACCCTGCCTCCGGGACGGTGAATTCAATGCGTGCCTGCCCGCTGCCGTCCGTGCGGAAATTGACACTGCCGATCTCGGCGACCTGTTCCTTGAAGGTCACTTCACCCGTCTGGACATTGCTCCAATCCTGCACCCAATCAATGCGTTGAAAAACGGCGGTCAAATCGTGGTTGGGCGATGGCTCTGCCTGCCAGTTGGCTGTCTGAATGCTAAAGCCAACCGACTCTCCAGCCCGTGCAACCCAACTCTCGGGCTTGATGCCGATATAAAAATTTTCAGGGTGCAGTTTGACAGACCCGCGTTTGGTGACGGTCTGCCCGCTTTCGTCAACCAGTTCTGCCTGCACTACCAGAGTGTGTGCAGCTTCAAGGTCTAGCCATTCCGCCAGGTCACCTGCCGAGAAGTCCAGCGTCAGGCTGCCATCGGCATCTGTGACGCCTTCCCCGTTGGTAATATACCCGCCGTACAGAAAACCGTATCCGCTGTACCACCCAGGGCTCAACCAGCGGGTGTCCTCTAGACCTGTCCTATAACCTGCGGGTATGTGAAAATAATCGTCCTGATTGTAAAGCGTCCAGCGCACATCCACACCGCTGGCTGCGCCTCCAAAGAAGTATTCAGCGCTGATCCTGGCCTGAATATCATCGCCGCTGCGGTAGTCTGATTTATCGAAAACCACCTGGATGTCGAGTTCGGGTTTGCGGTATTCAGCCACCTGGAAATCGATTCGCGCATCATGTCCCTCCAATTGAATGGAGTAGTACCCTGGTGCAGCATCCTCCGGCAGGTTGAATTCACCCGCGACCGTACCGTAAGGGGAGAGTTCCAGTTCCGCTGAGTCGAGCAGCGGTATCTCTCCGGTATCTGGATCAAATTCGCCGCCGAATAGCTGGAAGGTAGCGGATGCAAATCCAGCCGGGGTAAACCGCGCATCCTCGGGGGTTCGCAATATTGCGCGATAATATACCTGCTGTCCAGGCCGGTAAATCGGGCGGTCCGTATAAATGTAGCCCTGTAGGTCAGGTTGATAGTACTCGGATGAGATACCAAATTCCCAGGGTGAAATCCCGCTGCTCCAGTAGGAATACCCGATGCCGAAGTTTTCAGCCCCGGGTTCGCCGGTGATAGCGATCAACCCCTGATAGTCATCCCGGCTGCGAAGGAGTGGCATGCTGGCAGTGCCATCTTCTCCAGTTACGGCACTCACAGCCGGGCCGCCGTTATCGGTGTAAATTCGAACTTCGGTGTTGCCCAGCGGATTCCCACTTCGCAAATCAGTTACCCAGACGAAGACTTCGTCCCGGTTTTCCTTTAGGGTAATTTGCACCGGTGCAACGACCAGCCCAAAATCAAAGCCTGGATCTCGCGCAGAAATCTCCGGCGAATTCAGGTTGTAAAGGTAAAACCCGGATTGAAGACCGCTGCCATCCGGGGTCAGCTGAATATCTATTCCCTGGCTTACGTTGGTTGGAAGCGTTAGTGGCTGATTCCATTTTGCGGCATCAGGAAATGCACCCACGGTCAACTGGATAAAGTTTGTGTCCAGAAATTCCTGCAAGCTGAGTTCGGCACGGGTCAGATTGAGGGTGGATAAATTTGTCGCAAAGCCAGGAAGACTGGTGTCGCCCGGGACGGCAAAAAGGGTGCGCCCACCGGAAGACAAAATGGGGACCTGGAGTGTTGGTTCTGAATCCGAGACCAGGAAGTTGGCAGTGTAAGTACCGCTCAATGTTCCACCCCAACGGTCATGCAGGGAGCCATCCAGCGTCACACGGTAATTGGTGGCTTCGACAAACGAACCGGTCAGGTAGATCGCTGTGCGGCCGCCAACCGTAGAAATACTCAGGTTGCCCGGGCGCGGCGAGATACTCACCAACTGGCTCAAGTCCTGGCCTTCAGCCAGCGGCGCATTGAACTCGAACATGATCGACCCCAAACCCACATAGACCTTAAGCGGTGACCCCTGGGTGGGCGTGGTTGAACGAACTGCAAACCCGCCGATGGTCTGGTAATCAACGCTCGTGGCGATCAATAACTGAGTCCCTCCGCGTGAACGAGCGTGAGTCGAAAGCTGCAGGTGATAGCTATTGCCGCGCGCCAGCAATCCATCGGGGGTGAAGGTGACGACTGAATCACTCTCACTCCAGGTAAACTGACCCGGGACATTGTTGCCAGCCGAGTCGCGGAAAACAAGGTTTTCGGCAACCGAATCAACATCCATTGGCTGATTAAAGGTAAGGCGAATTTCTGCGTCCAACAGAATGACAGATGAATCTGCCGGCGAGACCTCCAGCAAGGCTGGCGGTGTGGTGCTGAAACCCCAATCCAGTACCTCATTCTCACCAAACGTTGCGCCGCTCAAGCTGCTCAACTCCGGGTCAATATGTACGCTGTATTGGACCCCGCCACCCATGGCAGGATCAGGTTCAAAAGCATAGGTACTGGTATTTAACCAGTAGCCCTTGCCTTCCACAGCAGGTTCGATCGTAAATGCTTGCCGGCTATTGGCTCCACCCAGCTCAACAATTGGCTGATTAAATGTTACCGCCACCAGTGAGGAAGAGTTGGCTGCGCTTGTGCCCGGCTGCGGCAGCATTTCGACAGCCTGGAGAGAGCCTGGGGTCTGGAAAGTGTAACTGGTAGATCGCAGCAAATTCAACCCCTCGCTGCTGCGTGCAGTGGCTTCAACAGACAGGGTTAACCGTGTTTTAGGCCCCAGAGGTTGATCAGGCACAAAACGGACGGTCGAATCGTCCTCCCATTCGAAGGAGCCCGCAACAGCCGGATCAACCCTGATAGCCCCCTCGACCGAGCCCCGGTCCATTGCCTGGTCAAAGGTCAATGAAACTACTCCGCTCATTGGCAGCGTCCCAGAAGGCAGGGGGGAAGTTTCCACCACCACCGGTGGCAGCGGTAAAGTGGAAAAAGTCTTTGCGCCAGCCGTCGGGGTAATCTGGGCCGGTGCTGGCGTCGGAGTGGTCGTAAAGGGAAGGTTGCAGGCCAGGGTGGCGGCAACGAGGAGGCTGAACACTGTCAGGATTTTGCGTGACCTGTGGTTAGGTTGCGGGTTACTATACATTGCCTGATCTCCTATGAGACCGGTGAATCGTTGACCGGTGCCATAACCAATCTCATTTAACCATAAATTCACCCGGTTTGGCAAGCAGGGGCATAATCTACAGGATTTCGGAGTTGTTCTGGATGATTCAGGCTGTTAGGGGTATACTCTCGCCGGGCTGGGTTCAGTCATTATCGATGGATCAGGGTAAAGGGAATGCTGGAAAAAATTAGCGAACTGGATGACAGGGTTTCAAAACGCTTTCGCCTGGATAACGGCGATTCGAAATATTGGAAACTTGTCATTTTCTTTGGCCATAGCGGGGATTCCTGGTTCTGGTTAGCCGGATTATTGCTGGCATTGGTCTTTGCACCGGCATGGCGGCCCCTGGCCGCATTTCTGATGGCTGCCATTCTTGGACTGGCAGGGATGGTCATGCTGGTCAAGCTGGTTGTCCGGCGCAGCCGTCCGCCAGGTGAATGGGGAGCCATTTACCGCAACACGGATCCGCACTCGTTTCCGTCCGGGCATGCTGCCCGCGCCGCCATGCTGGCGGTGATTGCTATCCTGACCGGACCGGTCTGGGGGGCAGTGCTCCTGTCCGTATGGGCGCTTGCCGTAGGATTGGCGCGTGTCATGACCGGTATGCATTACCTTTCGGACGTGGTTGCCGGAATCCTGCTCGGCATTGCTGCTGGGCAAATCAGTGTTCTCATCCGGCCCCTTCTGACTGCACTGCTCCCCATGCTCTTCTAAAAATAAAAACGAGGTTCATTTTTGTGAACCCCGTTTTCAATCGTAAACTGAATTTGATCAGCGCAGCAAAAGCGGCATTTGTACGCGCGATGTCATTGGCCGTAAGATCGGCCAGCGGTCAACCTGCAGGTCGCTCAAGAGTGACATCAGTCCGTAGCGCGACGCACCCAGGTACAGGATTTCGAGGATCAGGTCTTGATAGGAAATCCCCTGAGCTTTTGCAATCACGCACAGGTCCGAGAAATCAGGGGTCAGGCCTGGCAGCGTATTGATTTCGATCAGGCAGGGTTGTCCGTCGGCGTCCAGACGCATATCAACGCGCGAGATATCCAAACCACCCACCGAAAGGTGTGCCTTTACCGCCAGCTCGGACAGCTGGGTGGAAAAATTATGGCTTACATCTGCGGGGCAAACGAAATCCGGGATGCCCTCCTCACCAAAATTCAGCTTCTTGGCAGCATGACCATACACGCCAGGCGTCACCGAGTTCTGGCTAACCACTTCAAGCACCGGGAAATAATGGAACCCGTTAGCGTTATACCAGTGAGGGTGCCTCGACCAGCGTGCGGCATCTTCGCGGCCCATGACCGCGACAGTGAATTCACGCCCCGGCAGGTACGATTCAACGATGGCTGGTTGATGGTAGGAGTCAACGGTCTTACGGACGCGGGCACGCAGTTCGCCTTCGTTATCCACAATTGAACCATTATCCATGCCCATGCCGGTACCTTCGCGGGCAGGTTTAACAAACAGAGGAAACTTCATTCCATCTTTTAGGGGTTCATCCCCGCTGACGAACTCCTGGAATGCACCGGTGGGCAATCCCGCTTCACGCCATAAGCGCTTGGTCATTACCTTGTCCAGGCTGACCGCATTGGCAACGACCCGCGAGGCGGTGTACGGGATGCGCAGCATTTCAAGAAGTGCAGGCACCTGGGCTTCACGCCCATCCCCACCCATCCCTTCTGCAATGTTGAAGCAGATATCAGGCTGGTATTCCTGTAACGCTAAAGGCAGCCGGCTGTTGGCCGGGATGAACATTGTACGGTGGCCATCAGACTCAATGGCCTCCTGTATGGCCTGGATGGTCTCAGGCTTATCAAATTCCGCTCCGGCATCAGCAGGTGCGCTATCTGACAGCGGCATATCCCCCTTGACGTTCGCAATCACCGCCACCCGCCAGCTACGCGCCGGACGCGGATGACGACTGGGAGGCTTTTCCTCCTCGTTATTCTCCAACTGTTCTTGCTTGATGTCGTCCATTCTTTTCACTCTCATCAATCCATGATGCAGGGTAAACCCTGTCCGATGCAGTAATATACTACTTACGTCAAAAAATGCAAGAGGGGATTTAATCACCATTTTTGACAACTTTAAACCAAAACAAACAACATTCCTGAGTTGATGATATCAATACTGCTTTGTTGAACCGTTCTTGAACTGTATTTCTTAATAAAACCAAAGATAATTAATAATTGACACTTTTGCGTATATGCTAGAATTTATCTAACTCTCTTCCGTCTACAATTGAATAGGAGGTTATCTTCAATGGCTGGTCTGCCCCATCGCACCAACGCTCACTTTCGCTATCTCGCAAATGCCTGCATAATCCTCATCCTTGTAGCCATTGTTGTATTACCTTTCGATACCACCGTATCTGCAGCTCCATCCGGTTCTTTTGTAGTGGATGTCATGACAGATACGGGAAGTAGCCAGGATGACAATCCCGGTGATGGAATTTGCCATACAGCAAGCAACAATTGCACATTGCGGGCTGCGATTATGGAGGCAAATTCGCACATCGGGAGCGATATTATCACCTTCGCACCGGATGTAATTGCAGTTATAGTGCAAACGGCCCTGCCGCCATTGAATGATACCAGTGGTGGAACCACCATCTTCGGCGGGATTGCAAAAGTTGATGTTTTGGGTACGTTACCTGGCGCGGGCACAAATGGATTCGTGCTGGTCTCAAACAATAATCGCCTTCAGGGGCTTGATATTGCTGCGTTTAAAGGGAATGGGATCGTTATCCAGGGGGCATCAAATATCATCGGCACCGACGGGGATGGTGTTAATGATGAAAACGAAGGTAATATTATTCGGGAAAATACATTGAACGGCATCCTGGTAGATGGGACCGGGAACAACAACCGGATCTCTGGAAATGTTATAGGGCTGGATCAATTTGGTAATACGAAACCCAACCAGGCCAATGGTATCGAAATAGCCGGTGCCAGTAACCGAGTCGGTGTTCTGGGTGACGGTGTTTCGGACTCTCTTGAAGCGAATACCATTCATCGAAATGGTCAAATCGGAGTGTATATCCATAATAATGGAAACATTGTGTCGGGCAACAGCATCCGCTTTAATGGGGATGATGGGATCTACGTCTACTCAGCATCTGGAATATTGATCGGGACAAATGGGAATAATAA
>CAYPJS010000014.1:0-4283 GCA_964411135.1 uncultured Anaerolinea sp. | reverse complement strand
GGTGCCAGCGGGCTGCCCTTCTTCCCGATGAAACAAACCGCTGCGGGTGACCTTGAGCACAGCAATCCGCTTTACCGCCGGGTGGTGGACCCTTACTCCGGACAGGAAGTGGTCACGGTTCCAGCCCTCAATCCGGATGTTGCTATCGTGCATGTGCAGCGGGCCGACAAAAACGGCAATGCCCACATTTGGGGCATCATTGGTGAACAAAAAGAAGCAGCCTTTGCCGCCGGGCATGTCATTCTGACGGCCGAAGAGATCGTTGATGAAAGTATCATCCGTTCCGATCCCAACCGAACGGTAATCCCCGAGTTCATCGTAGATGCTGTCTGCCAGGTGCCGTATTGCTCGCATCCATCCTACACACAGGGCTATTATGACCGGGACAATGCCTTCTACCTGGACTGGGACAAAATCACCGAGACGCGCGAATCCACGCAGGCCTGGCTGGACGAATGGGTGTTCGGGGTGAAGGATCGGGCGGAATACTGGCTGAAACTGGGGCACGAAACCCATGAGCGGTTGAAGGTTGCGCCCATGATGAGCACACCGGTAAATTATGGAGCGTATTAATATGGCCTACACCGCATCCGAACTCATGACGGTCAATGCTGCCCGGCTGCTGCGGGATGGCGACGCAGTCTTCGTCGGGGTCGGCCTGCCCAATCTGGCCTGCAACCTGGCGCGCCGTACCCACGCCCCTAATTTGGTGATGATCTATGAAGCGGGCGTAATCGGTGCGCGTCCTGCCCGCCTGCCCCTTTCCATTGGCGACCCGACCCTGGTATCGGGAGCAAACGCCGTGTGCAGCATGTACGATATTTTCAGCCTGTACCTGCAGCGCGGCAACGTGGACGTGGGTTTCCTTGGCGGCGCTCAGATCGACCGCTTCGGTAACATCAACGCCACTGTGATCGGCGATTATGCTCACCCAAAAACGCGGCTGCCCGGTTCTGGAGGATCAATGGAGATCGCAGCCTGGGCGAACCGCTGCTACATCATCACCCCGCACCAGAAACGCCGCTTCCCGGAGAAGGTCGATTTCCGCACCTCAGCCGGCTTCCTGAGCGGACGTGCTGAACGCGAGGCAGCGGGCGTGCGCGGCGGCGGACCGCAGGCAGTGGTGACCAACCTGGGCATCCTGGAACCCGACGAGACCGGCGAGCTGGTTCTGACCGCACTACACCCGGGCATCACCGCAGACCAGGCACGCGAGAACACCGGCTGGGCGCTCCGTTCGCGCGACACCATCCGCATCACCGAACCGCCCACGGATGAGGAACTGCGCATCCTGCACGAGGAGCTCGACCCGCAGGGGATTCACCTGAAATAACAAATATACGGGAGCGTGATGATTGCGCTCCCGTTTTATTTAACGCCTGATCAGCGGAAGAAACACCGCAAATTCTGTTAACTCAAAAGCACCAATGTCACAGCCGTGTAAAGGCCGCGGCTGTCCGCGCTGGTCATAACTCAGCGCATAGCCCTGGAAATTCATGCAGCCGGCCGGGTTCGCGGCATCCACCGCCGGGCTGCCAATCGTTAAGGCGTGGGTCAGCGTGAGCATACCTGGCACAAGGCCGCCATGATCGCCAAGCGGAGAAAGAAGCGGGTTGACATTGACCTGATCGTGGAGGGCGGGGGTCAATCCGGGCAAGGCATCGCTCGCCAGGTTGTATCCCTGCGAAGTAACCATGTTTGTACAGGCACAATTCTGTCTTCCCTGACTGTTGGAGATGATCGAATTTCGCATGAGTACAGTATGGTAGTTGCTGAGGTTGACAGCTCCACCTGGTGAAAGATTCTCAGCCAGGGTGACATTGGCAAGAGAAAGCATGTTATGGTTGTCAATCCCGCCAACACCGGCTTGCCCCAGGTTACCGCTGATCGTTGAATTTACGATCTGCAAGGGCCCATAATTGGTAATCGCAGCTCCAGTATTCGCAAGGTTTCCGTGCATTGTGGTATTGGATATTTCCAGGGCATCACTACCGCCAATATTAAAAATTCCCCCGCCGCGTGAGGCTACATTGTTCCGGATCGCGGAATTATAGATTTTCAACGTTTCGTAGTTTGCAATCCCGCCGCCGATCATGGGATCGCAATCGGCAGCGGAGGGAAGGCATAGTACCTGGTTGTTTTCAACTGTCACGCTGTCGAGGGTTAAGGTTCCAAAATTTAATATCCCGCCGCCAGTGGGTACACTGCTTTCATTATTTACCACTCCGCCTGAAAGGGTGAGGTAGCGCAGTTCCAGACCGGAGATTGAACTATAGTTGGTGATCACCCGATCCAAACCATTGGCATGAATCACTGGAAAAGTCGCAGGATCCCCTTCCAGCAAAATTGCTTTTTCTAGATTATCAAAATCTAGGTCACCGCCAGCATTTGAGTCAGGGGCAGGCGCAGGCAGGTTAAGGACATACACGCCAGGTGGAAGATGGATATATATTAGGTCGCTTTCCCCGAAATAGGCATTGGCGGTGGAAATTGCCGCCCGCAGCGTGCAACGAACCTCCGGGCCGGGATCTACGTCGCAAATCCCGTCTGGCAGGAACGGGTCATCAAGGTCCATGGTTGAATTGACGAAAATCTCGAATGGGTCGGTTTGCGCTTGTACCAGAATTTCCGGAGCAATACCCAAACCGGCTGCCGCAAGAATGCCGGCAAGAACGATAGAAACGATCCGCTTAAACATGAAAAACCCTCCGAATAGAATGCTGGAATGAAGCGGCGATACCTCTATTGGCGAAGAGCCTGTACCATTATTTTGATATGCAAAGGATGGATTGGACGATTTGATTGTACGCCCATAATTCCCGGGCAGCCAAAACTAATAATACTGAAAGGTTTGTCACACCCTTTCTGAGATGCTACACACACCATTAAAATTCCGGTAAATTTACGCTGGTTACCGGATCAACGGTAGAAATACTGCCGTACGGGATCTATGCTGAAAGCCGGTCCACTTCCTCCAGCAGCAGGATGGTTTCGGTGCCCTTTACCCCGGCCCGGTCAATCGCGGCCTTGAAATCCTGCGAAGCATACAGCTCCGTAGCCTGATCCATATCCGCAAATTCAGTCAGCACCACCACCTGCTTCGGATCGCCTAGGACGCGGAAAGCACGTGCGCCCCTGGAACTAAAATGCTTGCGGATCGGGACGAACTCGTCGAAAACAACTTTCCACTTCGGAAAATCCTCAACCGAAAACTGCGTCAGCACGTATGCCATTTTGCCACCTCCTGAACTGGATGCGGTCGGAAGCTTGATTTAATCAAATTATATTGACTAATGTTTATCAATTCAATAATGAATCCCTGGTGGTCAATTTACGAGTTCCGCAACTAAGATACACAAGGGCAGCCTTCTCGGGCAGCCCTTGATTGTTTAATCGCCTGAGTCTTAACGCTTGATCAGCGGCAGGAAGACCGAATACTGCACTTCCTCAAGCGGGATCTGCACCAGCTTTTGCCGGCCCTGGTCGACCACATACACCTTGCCGTCCTGAGCCGCGATGCCCCACGGGTCGGCATACCCATCTTCATCCTCGGGCATGTCAAAGATATGCCAGCCGGCTGAAGTTGTGATTTGGGGGTAGCTGCCGGGCACCCAGCCGATGGAACCGCTGACCATGGTTAAATCGCCGGTCGTTTCAGGTTGGATCGGCGCACACTGCGGGGTGAGCGTCCCGGAAGATGAGGTCAGATCCTCCGCGGTGAAACTGGCCGAAGCAGGCTGCAAAGTACCAATACCGCCATTGACCCCCTTATTCCAGGTGTACCAGATATCAACCCCAACCACAGCCACCATCTGCGGCGAAGCCGATAAAGGGTCTGTGTACGTTTTTAATTCCAGGTTGAGTGCATCCGGATCCAGCCTGGAGATCGAGGTGGAATGCGTAAACCACAGGCTTCCGGCGGGGTCCACGGCCAAACCAAAGGGCACATTGCCGGCAGGCAGGTCCCAGGATGTGTAGGCATAGTTCGTCCCGTTCATCCGCAGGATGCGGGAGTTTTCCTCATCCGCAATCCAGATGCTGCCGTTGTGATACGCCAGATAGGAGGATCCGCCGTAATCCGGCAGGGTGAAAGTGCAGACCTCGGCATCGGTCCCATTAGCAGCCACGGTCAAGCGGATGATATGCGGAACCCGGTCGGGAGGTGTAACGGATGTAGGCCACTCGGTTGCCCACAGCCTGCCCTGGTCATCCAGCGTGCCGTAAAAGGTCTCGGAGGCCGGGATGCGCCAGGTGACGTAGGCACCGTCCAGCACGGCAGCCCG
>CAYPJS010000013.1:0-2791 GCA_964411135.1 uncultured Anaerolinea sp. | reverse complement strand
GTAGTTGGCCTAACGCGCGCGCCTGGAAAGCGCGTATACCGCAAGGTATCGCGGGTTCGAATCCCGCCCTCTCCGCCTCACTTTGAATGTTCGGCTACGGGGTGCAAGGTTCGCGACCCTCTCCGCCTCACTTTGAATGTTCGGCTGCGGGGTGAAACACCTCTGGCTATTTCCAACCTGCGTTATTCCAGGTCGCATTTCAAACCATCGAGTTATTAACCCAGAACCAACCAGGTCCTACAGCAAATCCATTGAAACCATTTTCAGTGGGATTTTCTTAGTATTAGTTAATCCAACCAGGCATGGATGGATGTATATTAATTGTTGATAATTATTGTAATAATTATGACGCGGGATGAACAGCTTTGGGAGGGCAGGCATGCCACAATCTATTCACACGATAATCGTCGGAGGCGGACAATCGGGGCTGGCGGTCAGTTATTTTCTCAGGCAAGCGGGGCGCGAACATCTCATCCTGGACAAGTCCCCCCAGCCCGCCGACTCCTGGCGCAGCCAGCGCTGGGACTCCTTTACACTGGTCACGCCAAACTCGGCATTCCGGCTGCCAGGAGCTGAATATTCAGACTCTGATCCTCATGGATATATGGGACGGGCTGAGATAATACAGCGTTTCGAAAATTACATCGAGAGGTATCAACTGCCGGTCTCATTGGGGATAAATGTGGAAGCTGTCCGGCAAGCAAATAATAACGGTAAATACCTGGTCCAAACATCCGATGGCGATTTTTTGGCCCAAAATGTTGTGGTGGCGAACGGCTGGTTTCGAGGAGGAAAAATACCGGGATACAGCCAGAAAATTCCTTCCTCAATCACCCAGGTGCATTCTGTTGCCTACCGCAACCCTCAAAGCCTGCCCCCGGGAGCCGTCCTGGTCGTCGGGTCAGCCCAATCCGGAGCGCAAATCACCGAGGAGTTATACCAGGCGGGTCGAAAAGTTTACCTGGCTACCGGTGGTTCACCGCGGGTGCCCAGGAGGTACAGAGGGCAGGATATCTTTGACTGGTTGTATCAGGCGGGGTTTTTTAATCGCCCGATCGAGATGTTCACCAACTTATCCAATCGGACCTTTGTTGCTCCCCAGGTCACAGGTAAAAATGGCGGGCACACCTTAAGTCTTCACACATTTTACCGGGATGGAGTTACGCTGCTGGGTCATGCCAGGGATTATGTGGATGGACACCTCATCCTTGCGGATGACCTGATGGAAAACATTGGCAAAACGGATCAGGGTGAAAAATTCCTGTTGAAACTTATTGACGAATATATTCAGAAGTCCGGGCTTGACGTTCCGGAGGAAGAAATACCCGTTTCCTCGGATGCCTATCTTGCTGAGGGGATTTCCAGCCTTGACCTGCAGCAAGCGGATATTAACACCATTATCTGGGCCTGCGGCTTCAAGTACGATGGTTCGCTTGTTAAACTACCCATCCTCGACGATTACGGGTATCCCCTCTCGACGCGTGGGGTTAGTCCTTATACAGGGTTGTACTTTATGGGCATTCCATTCCAGACAGCCTTAAAATCCGGATTTATCTTCGGGGTCAGCGAGGATGCGCAATACATCGCAGAACATATCACACAGCGGCTCTGACTAGAATGATTTTTTCCTGCCTGAACCGAAGGTATCAGGCTTCAAGCCAGGTCTTTCGAAAACCAGAGCTGCTCCCTCGCGACCCGGAACCCTGATTTCTCTGCCAATTGCTGCATTGCCGTGTTGTCGCTGCTGGTCCCAAGGGTCACAGCTTCTGCGCCGGCACCCTTCAATAGAACCAACCCTGTGGACACCAGCGCCTGTCCCAACCCGTGGCGCCGATACCCCCTGTGGGTTCCAATCGGATCAGTAAAACCGATCCGTTTCTCGGCATCCTCAAAGCCGCAGACGCAAAACGCTGCCAGGGTGCCATCAGGTGCCACAGCGACCAGGTCTAATTCAGGCACATACAAGGGTGATTTCATCATGGCCTGTCGTATTTCAACAGTCATGTTTTCGGTTTCGAATGCAGCCCGATGGAGTTCCACCAATGCGGCAATTTCGTCCAACCCCCTGGATGCCCGAATGGCAAATCCTTCGGGAAGTTGCCATCTGACAATCGGATCGCTCAATAACCGTGAATAATGCAGGGTGCGTACCTGCTGGCGTTGGAACCCATGCGTTTCCAATAATTGTATTCGGTGAATATCCTCGGTCCTGCAAGTACTGTCGAGGACAGCTTGTTCGCCAGTTAAGGAAGTGCGCTTTTTCTGGCATGCCTCGCCCCAGATGATCATCTGGTGTCCCAATTCACCTGATCCGCCAAATCCTGGATCTGTGTCAAACCATAAATTGGAATAATCATCCAGGTAAGCAAACCCGACCAAACTACCGTCTTGCCGCCAGATCCGCGCCGTCGATTGCACGCTTTCTAACTGGATTTGTTCCTCAAAATCAACTACGTTCGATTCCGCAGCCAGCCGGGTGATCAACCCGCGCATTTCCTGGATTTCTACTTTGTCGGATAACAAGGAACTGATCATAGGATCTGGATGGGAATACTTTGAGGTTCATGTACCAAGATTGAATATTCTCATTAATTATAAGAAGACCCTGATAACCTGAGCCCAATTTTCCCCGCCAATTTTGGTTGCCAGGCTTATTAAATAATAATTCCTCCAGGTATGTCGCCTTTAACCTGAATTAAAATACAGACCCGATTATCCGGGTCTGTACCCTGTTGTATCCAGCAGAACGTTTTATATCTGGGTCGAGGTACCTTCCACCCCATGCGCAGCT
>CAYPJS010000012.1:0-6216 GCA_964411135.1 uncultured Anaerolinea sp. | reverse complement strand
AGGTAGAAGAACAGCGTTTGTTTTGTACCCATTGCAACGCCAAGAGCGAGTCCAGATAGGACCAACATGGACTTCTGTCGGTGTTCAATGCCAAGGAAGAAAAAGTAGATCGCCGGCAGGAGTACACCGGCAGCGATCAGGTCGTTTTGCGTCGTGCTGGATTGCATCCAAACCAGGGGGATACAGGCAAAAAACAGACCGGCAAATAAAGACTGGGCACGAGAAAATTTTAAAAGGCGCGCAATCCCAATAACGCTCAAGACCGTTACAATCGCGCCAAGGAACTGCACCACAAAAAAAAGCTTATCCGAATGCAGGAATTGAGCTGACCACAACATCTGCAATTGAGCGTTAACTGGATAGCTTACCTGGGTATACCGCGGAGAATTCCAGGGCAAGAGATTGCCGTGCTGCAGCCAGTAAACCACCCGAACCACATGTGTCGTGACAGAATCATAAGTGTTTGGCGCTACCTTCCAACCCAGGAAAAATGAATATCCATATGCAAAAAAAGCGAATGCGGATAACAGGATATTCTCGAGTCTCCCGACCCAGGCATCTGCCCATTTGGATAGAGATTCATCGAAGCCATCCAGAAATAGCACTCCGCCGAGCCGTGGCCTTTTCTTAACGCGCCACACTGTGTACGCCAAAACTAGCAATATGATCTGGATGGTGAGAATCAACCAGGGCTGATCCATCCAGGAAAAGAGGCTTGCAACCAGCTCGGTCAGGATGATCAATGAAAAAGCAATCAACCACCAACCGACCAGGGCTGCGATTTTCCACGCAGGCTTAAATAGAGAGACGATTAGAAGGCTGGAATAGATAAGGATAGCAAGGGATATTGAGAATAAAACCATTTATCCAGGTCGCAGTCTATTTATTATTAGGCTTAGGAAATCCCAAAGTCCACAAGCCCATTTTTTATCCCTAAAAGCACGGGAGGTGAAAGGGAAAGGTGAAATAATATCTTCCGATAATACTTAAGCAACCGGTTTGGAAGCAATGTTTGACAGGGACTAATTATAATATGAGAAAGGGGTTGGCCAGAACTTCAAACCCTGAGAGGAAAGCTCTCTGTAAGGCAAGTAAACCCACTGACGGCAAAGCTTTACCATGGCCGCGGGATGGAATTGGCTAAGATAGGATGATGCCTCCTCACCGCAAATATCTGTCAGTTTTCAGGAGAGGTATGTCAGAAAACCACAACACTTTCTCAATTACGCGGATGTGGCTAGGAGTTATCGCTCTGGCTGCCGTTTCAATAACTTGGCATTTGAACTTTATTAATGAGTTTAAACCGGCAGTAAATCAGTTTTATGCATCAGGGGAGAATCAGAGTGATTTTTTCTATGGGTATGATAATGCCTTCAAATGCGTATCCGCATCGCTGCCCAAAGGCGTGAACGTTGGAGTTTACCAATCGAAAACCATCCGCTTTGAGCAACAGCAAGTGAATTTACTCGTTACACAATACTATATTGTCCCGGGTGTTCTCTTTATCGAAACGCCTTTGGAATATCTTGTCGTATTTAATCTTAATGAAGCAGATATTTTTGAATATCAGTTGGCTACCTACAACAAAATCGCCGATTGCCCGCTTGACATCGCGGTTTACAAAAAATATTTGGGGGAATAATGGAATATTTTTCGCTCCTTATTGGATTCTTGTTACTTTTTATTCTTGGGATGGCAATAACGAATTCTCTGATAATTACCGGAGAAACTCGTTTACAGCACCTGATTATTGCACAATTCCTAACAATAGGAGTGGGCAGCGGCATTATTGCCACATTGCTATTCTTCTGGATCAATCTCACAGGCAAGTTCTCAACTGGATATGTTTTTTTTGAAGGTGCGATTGCCCTCTGTTTTTCAATTATTTGCTATTACATTTACTCTTCACGCAGGGCAGCCATTCTCCATCAAAAAATAGTTGTTGGCCGTATCGACCTTACTACTTTAATTTTGGGATCAATATTTATTGTTGTTTTAGTCTTATCTGCCAACACCTTTATTCAACAGACCATTCTCAAAACCCGCGGAGGTTGGGACGCCTGGGCATTCTGGAACCTGAATGCTGAATTCATCTACAAGGGTGGTGACCTGTGGAAAAATTTACTACTGAACACGATCTCATGGGCCAGCCCTGATTATCCTTTACTCCTGTCAAGCAACTCAGCCCGCCTGTGGTTTTACTTTGGCCGTGATTCTTACTTCGTCCCAATGATAATTGCGGGGCTCTTTTGGCTGGCAGTCATTGCGCTGCTTGTTTCCATCATAACCCACTTGCGGGGTCTGCGAATCGGGTTGACCGGAGGGATTGTTCTCCTAGCAATTCCATTATTTTCATTCTGGAGTGCTCAGCAGTATGCTGATATTCCACTCAGCTACTTTTTCCTTTCGGCTTTCATTTGTTGGATGCTCGCAAATCTTTCCACATCAAAGAATAGTAGAAGGGGATTTCTCATCCTGGCTGGAATTATGGCTGGTTATTCGCCCTGGGTCAAAAACGAAGGCTGGTTGTTTATCCTTGCCTTCGCGATAAGCATTCTTACAGCCGGTTTTCTGCGGAAGGCAAGGCTTCGGTTGAGAGATGAGGTTTGGTTATTGGCTGGTATGGCACCAGGGATTCTGACGGCTGGGTATTTTAAGTTTTTTCTCGCCCCGTCAAACGATGTAATGGGGCAAGGCCTTTCAACTATCTTTCAACGAGTTTTTGAGTTTGACCGATATGCCGTAATTATTAAAGAAATGGCTGCGGTAAATTTTGACCTCACTTCACCCTACGCAACCCCTGTTTGGATTTCACTTATGCTTATCCTGATGTTTGGGGTCAACAGGCAATCTTCAGATTCTGCGCTTATTTGGGTCCCTGGACTGACCATTTTCCTTGTTTTTATTGGGTACTTCATGATATTTGTTATTTCTCCTCATGACATTGTCTGGCATACGGAAACTGCCTTGAATCGGCTGCTTTTACAATTATGGCCATCTATCATACTTACAATTAGTCTCTTCACCAAACCTGCCGGTCCGCATCGTTTACTAACAACGAAGTCAACTCATGAGCAGGCTGGTTTTCCCTCAATTTCTGAAAGCTGATGCCGCAAACCTATCAATTTCTATCGAATTTATATAAAATTAAGGTAAAGATAATAAAAATAGGCTATAAATTATAAGGATCGAATGAATCAATAAAATTATCATTGAGGAGGTAACAATGTATCAGGTTCGGCACATATTGCAGCTCAAAGGTGATTTCATCTGGACCATTGCGCCTGATGATACTGTCTTCGAAGCCTTGCGTTTAATGGCCACCAAAGGGGTTGGCGCGCTGGTAGTAACTCAAGATGAAAAAATGATTGGGATCGTCAGCGAGCGCGATTACGCCCGCAAGGTCATCCTGAAAGGTCGAACCTCCCGTGATACGCTTGTCCATGAGATTATGACCCCCGATGTCATCACCGTGCACCCCGATCAAACGATCGAAGAATGCATGGAATTGATGACTGAACACCGGGTCCGCCATCTACCAGTGTTGGAAAATAATCGTCTCATTGGCGTAATTTCTATTGGCGATGTACTTAAGAACATTATTTATCGGCAGCGCCAGGTTATAAGCCAGATGGAAGAGAAAGTGTTGAACCGCGAACCTGAAGACACCTTCGAGCCAGTGCCGCGCTTCCCGGGTGTAGGCAGGCAGCCTACAGGCTCATAATTTAATTTTCAGTCCCCTTTGGCAGGCAGTCCACTCGGCTGCCTGCTTTTGCATTGGGAGACACACCTCATCCAACTGTTGGCTGAAATTGTTGTAAAATGGATTAATCCAATCCCACAATAAGACCTCATGGAGGTGGTTTAATGTCTGACCCACGAGTTATCCGCGCACCGCGAGGTACTCAGCTAACCTGCAAATCCTGGCTGACCGAGGCAGTTTATCGGATGATCCAGAATAATCTGGATCCAGAGGTAGCAGAACGGCCCAATGACCTGGTGGTTTACGGCGGACGGGGACAGGCAGCCCGCAGTTGGGAAGCATTTGATGCCATTCTTGATACACTACGGAATTTGGAAGATGACGAAACCCTTTTGGTTCAATCTGGTAAGCCCGTGGCTGTTTTTAAGAGCCACCCCGATGCTCCACGGGTATTAATCGCCAATTCCAATCTGGTACCACACTGGGCAACGCAACAACATTTCGATGACCTGGCAGCCCGGGGTTTAATCATGTACGGTCAGATGACTGCCGGGTCGTGGATCTATATTGGAACGCAGGGAATTTTACAGGGCACATACGAAACACTGGCATCTTTAGCCGTCCAAAAGGGTTGGCCTTCGCTTAGAGGCAAATTTGTTCTCACAGCTGGCCTGGGCGGGATGGGGGGTGCCCAACCGCTGGCTGTGACCATGAACGAAGGGGTTGCGCTGGTCGTCGAAGTTGACCCAGCCCGTGCCCAGCGGCGGCATGAAATCGGCTACATTGATGATGTGGTCGACACGCTTGAAGAAGCTATGACTTTAATCGAAGATTACAAAAAACGGGGTGAGCCGCGCTCAATCGGCCTGGTGGCAAATGCCGCCGATGTTTACCCTGAACTGGTACTTCGCGGCGTAATCCCGGATGTAGTGACCGATCAAACCCCTGCGCACGACGTCCTATTCTATGTTCCAAGCGGTTTGAGCGTTGCTGAGGCAGAGATCCTACGAAACCAGGATCCCATTGAATACGAACGACTTTCACTGCAATCCATGGCCCGACATGTGGAAGCTATGTTGGAATTCCAACGCCGTGGTGCAGAGGTTTTTGATTATGGGAACAACCTGCGGCAGCGTGCTTTTGATACTGGCGTTAAAGATGCTTTCAACTTTCCAGGTTTTGTACCAGCCTACATCCGGCCATTATTCTGCGAGGGGAAGGGTCCCTTCCGTTGGGTGGCTTTATCCGGCGACCCGGAGGATATTTACCGCACGGATGAGGCAGTTATGGAGTTATTCCCAAATGATGAACACTTACACCGCTGGCTGCGCATGGCGCGTGAGAAAGTACCCTTCCAGGGTCTCCCAGCGCGAATTTGCTGGCTGGGCTACGGTGAACGGGCCAAAGCCGGATTGAGATTCAACGAGCTTGTAGCTCAAGGGATTGTAAAAGCCCCAATTGTGATCGGGCGTGACCACCTGGATGCCGGTTCAGTAGCGTCACCAAACCGCGAGACAGAGGCGATGCGCGATGGCACCGACGCCGTATCAGACTGGCCAATTTTAAATGCACTGATCAATACCGCTGGAGGAGCGACCTGGGTATCGTTCCATCACGGAGGCGGAGTGGGTATCGGCTTCAGCCAGCACTCAGGCATGGTGATTGTGGCAGATGGGACTCCAGCGGCTGCGCGTCGACTGGAGCGTGTGCTCACCACGGACCCGGGCATGGGTGTTGTCCGGCATGCGGATGCCGGTTATCCTGAAGCAATCAAGGCCGCTCAAGAACGCGGTGTGCGTATTCCGATGCTAAAGAGCAAATAGGCTGTGCAAACCTTGCGTGTGCTCTGGTTTATCGTCGCAATCGTATTCGGCTTGCTTGTCGGGCTCCTTGCAGGTTGGGTGCTCTTTCCGCCGGAAATTAATGTCTCACAACCGGACAGTCTGCGGGCTGATTATCAGGCTGATTATGTTCTGATGACTGCAGAAATATTTGCGCAGGATAAAAACATCCACGCTGCAGCAGACCGCCTGAAACTATTAAACCCCGATAACCCCATCCATGCTGTTCAGGAAGCGATCCTAACAGCGCAGCAGCTGCAATATTCATCACCGGATATGCAGCTTTTAGCGGATCTGTTTACGTCGATGGAAACCTGGACTCCTCAAGTCGAGAGCACACCCTCATGAGCGATGCCGAATATTTCGAGAAGGACGATTCACCTCGCGGTTTCCCCTGGTACATCCTGACGGGGTTGATCATTGGGTTAACCCTTGGAGCCCTTATTTCATTTGTACTAAGTCCTGTCCGGCACATAAATACGTCTCCATCAAGCCTGGCAGATGAATATAAAGCCGATTACCGCTTGATCATCGCACAGGCTTTTGCATCCATTCAGGACCCGGTGCGTGCAAGCCAGCGGTTGGCGCTTCTCGGTGATGACGATGCATTGACGGCCCTTTCAAAACAGGCCCAATTGCTGCTGACCAACGGCGAAGAGACTTCTGCTAAAG
>CAYPJS010000011.1:0-58856 GCA_964411135.1 uncultured Anaerolinea sp. | reverse complement strand
ATTAGCAATATAAGACATTCAATAATTGCCGGGAAAAAAAGGGTCTCTGACAACTTAACCCAAGGGATGGTTTTTCTACGGACTGATGAGAAGCTTCAGTCCCTATTAAAGAAACAGCCTCCCTAAATTTTCAGGAATATGCGGATTAATAAACCATGTTTCAAAGGATTACTGGGGATAGGGGGAGCCGAACGATCGGCGGCTATGGTTGACATGTATTGTCTATCCGAAATTGGATTTTTTCAGCACAGGTCAAGGGTCGGAGGTAGCGATTTGCAGAAATCCAATCGATCCACTCTTGAAGAGATTTTTCTGAGATATTCCATTGGACCAGGAGGCCATCGTTAGACACTGAAAAAGCGGTCTTACTGTCCGGGCTAAATTCCACACTGTACACTGTCTGGGGATGAACCTTAAGGTCATACAACTCCTGACCGGTGTTGAAGTCCCACAGAATGACCTCATTATTGTCGGATCCAGCCAGAATATATTTCCCATCTGGACTGACTGCATAACTCCAGGGCAGCGAGGAAAGACCTGTGTAGCGGCGGATGATCTCTCCAGTTTCTATATCCCAAAGGCACAATGAATCCATATCCGCGCCTAAAACCGTTTGGTCGCCAGGTCCAAAAGTTACATCGAAAATCGGGCGGAATCCCTCTGTCGCCAAAGTAAACCGGCGGATTTCTTCACCTGTCTCTGTATCCCAAAGAATGATGCGGTTTGGATTGACAAAGGCACTTCCAGTGATCGCCCACCTGCTGTCACTGCTAAAGGCGATACCAGTCACATCCTCGTTCCCGTTCATACTAAACCGGCGAACGAGCTGACAGGTCTGAATATCCCAGAGGGCCAATTCATTTACTTCGCCAATGTCTCCATTTCCTTGAGTACCTGACAGCAGCCAGCGGCTATCCGGGCTAATCGCAATGCTGCGCGGGATGGCGTTTTTAATATCCCAGTGGCACTGCACCTCCCCGCTCGCAAGTTTCCACACCATAAGGTTGTAAATCGGCATATTCAGATAACCCCCGCCTGCAGCTGCGTAGATGCCATCCGGGCTGATGGCAGCTGCTCCTGGCGAGGTGACGCCGTCAAAACCTTGAAAGCTTCTAATGATCCTTTTCTCGGTATTATCCCAAAGGACAAGGTTGGGCTCAGTCGGAAACATACTTCCAAGCAACAATTTTTTTCCATCCGGGCTGACAGCGATGCTATCCGGCTGCATTCCTGTATCGACACTCTGGTAGTCAAGCTGCTCAACCAGGTCCCACAGTCGGATTGTTCCATCAAGATATCCAACCAGCCCCAAAGGTTGTTTTTGGCTTGTGACCAGGGCTGTGACTGTATTCGAGCTGCCAAAAAACACCTGCTGCTCGCGCCAGTTTTTCAAGTCGAATTGAGTGAGGATGTTCCTGCCGATGTAGAGCGTGTTTTCGTCCGGGCTGAGTGCCAGCAGCTCCGGCATACCACCCCATGACTGCTTGCGGCTTATCATCCCGGTTTGGGTATCAATCATGCGTAAATCAAAACCAGCCGTGGAGAGGACCCAATCGCCGTCTTGACTGATAACTACCCCCATTATCGGATATCCATTGCTTTCAACCTTCGTAATCATTTCAGAATTGTTCAACCCCCACAAAATAACTGTCCCATCTTTATAGCCAGCGGCAATCACAGGCTGTCCAATGGAAATAGCTACAGCTGTTACAGGAGTGGATTGTTCAGCAAAACGCCGCAAGAGTTTACCTGTCTGCAAGTCCCAGAGGATCAAGGTGCCGTCTTTTGACCCGGAGAGCAAATCACCGCTATTCGAGTCCACAGCCAGACTGGTGATGCCCCCGTTGTGTCCATCCAGGCGGCGAATTTCCTCACCGGTGTTTGCATCCCATAAAATTAGCTTACCATCTTCTCCCCCGGAAATGAGCATTCCCGCGTCTTGGCTGACAGCCACCGCAGTCACCCAGCCAGCGTGTGCCGTCCAATGCTTTAACTCTTCGCCTGTTTCCAGGCTCCAAAGGATCAATTCGCCAGAGGTACATTTACCTTTTTCGTCTGGCATATCACAGCTGCCCGAGAATGCCAAATGATTGTCAGGGCTGATAGAAACCGCCTTAACCTGTGATGAATGACCTTTCAGCATTAAACGAATCCCTGGGCTTATGGCAACCTGGCGCAGCGTCTGCACTGCTTCAATTGGAGGTTGGTCCCCTTTGACCGCTTCCAAAGCCAGAGCTATTGCCAGATCGCCCTGACCATCCTCGTTAGCCTTTTGCGCAGCCTGGGCTAACGCCAGGCTGTGATTAATGGCTGATTCTGCATTGGCTTGCACCTGTGCTGTGGCGCGGGTATTTGCCTCTTTCATTGCCTGAGTGCTGGCAGCTTGAGCAATCACTTGATGAGCGATGGCCTGGGTGCTGGCAGACTGGGCTGTGCTCAGATTCTTGCCTGCAAGAGCAGCGTTTTGAGATGCCTGATTCCCAAAAAAGATAGAAATCAATATCAAAATAAAGGCTGTGGCCAGAGCGATGCTCAGAAATATAGCCCTCTGCCGCAGGCGTTTGGCGGAGCGGCTTTCTGCCTCGGCTCTTTGTTTCTCCGATTCGGCGCGCAGGTGTTCAGAACTGGCTAACTGCCGGGCAGCTTCCATCTCGCGCAAATTTTGAGCCTCCCGCTCGGCTGCTTCTTTCTTGCTTAGTGCAACAGACGCCTCCATGAACTCGACTTCCTGGAGGTTCATGTCATCCTTGTTAGAGGCTGCCCATTCCTGCACTTGCGCCAGCCTTACGCCGCGATAAAGCAAGTCCGGCTCTCGATTCGATGCGATCCATTCTTGCGACGCATCAGTCAGATGGCGGTGAAGACGCAGTCCATCGCGGTTCTCCTCCAACCACCCTCGCAGGGTGGGCCATTCGCGGATTAAGGCTTCATGTGCCACCTGAGCTGAATCCTGACTGGTTGTGATCAGGCGCGCGTCTGCCAGGGCCTTCAATACTGCCTGGGTTGCCGCAGTCTCTTCGGGTTTCAAGATCAGTTCGCAAAACTTCACCTCGCGGCGTGTATCGCTGGCCGTTGTTTCGCTGCCCAGTTCTGTAAGGCGCAGGAAGATCCGACGTGCGATAGCCTGCTGCTCATGCGTGAATTGATCTACAAAGACGGCTTCAGCTGTCTCAGCGATCGCACCACGCACGCCGCCTGCCGATGAATAGCCGCTGAATGTCAATGTCCGCCCATGCCTTCGCTGCCAGGTTTCGTACAAGGCGTGCGAAAGCAGCGGTAAGGCTCCTGGCTCGTGACCAACATCGTGAAGAATAAGGTCTGTCAGCCCTGGCTCCACCTCCCAGCGACCGCGGCGAGCTGGCTCTTCGATCACACGCCGCAGTTCTTCATCATTCATTGTCCCAATATATTCCTGATTCCGTGCCAGCGCCTGGCGTAGTTGAGGATAGCCTGCACAGGAAGCGTAGAAATCAGCACGCAGGCTGATGATGATGATTGCCTGTCCATCCTCCTTTACTGCACTTGTTAGCAGATTATGGATGAATGTCGAACGCTCATGCTCGGACCGGCAAAGGGCGAACAGCTCTTCAAACTGATCAATGAACAACAATAGATAAGGTGCACCAGTAGTAGTCAACATCCGGTTGATACAAATGGATAGAGAACGCGGGTCGCTCTTAAGGTCATCCATTAAGGCCAGCGTGGCATTGACGGAGTCAACCTCCTGGGTCAGGCTCATGGCCAGGCTTTCCAGGGGATGGGCAGTCGGGGTGAACACATAAATCAGCCAGTTGGCGGAGCGCTTATCCCAGCGTAAGGCTGGCACCAAGCCGGCTCTCACCAGGGAGGATTTCCCGCTGCCGGAGGCCCCGACGATAGCCAGGAAACGATCAATCCCTGGTTGGTCCCGACCGGACAGTGAGATAACCCGGTCCGCCAGTTTCGCAGTCAATGTCTCACGCCCCACGAAGAGGTCCGCATCCGTCTCTTCAAAATAGTTCAGCCCTTTATAGGGGCAGAGACCGAAAACCGGTGCGTCTTCACGCTTGACGTTAGCAGCCAGGTCCAGTAACCGGGCAATCACTTCAGGCTCATTTGTTATCCCGAGGGCAGCTACAAAGCGGTCCTCGATGGTTGGCAGGTCGGGCAGACGCAGGTTTTGCTCCAACCGGCTGATCTGGGTGTCGCTGTACCCCACTTGAAATGACAGGTCCAGTTGCGTCAGCCCGGCACGCCGCCTAAGATACCGCAACAAATCGCCAAAGGTCGTAAATTTTTCCAATGTGACCAGGGGGATGGAAGTGGGCATATTCACTCGCTTTCTGTGAAAACATGCGCAATTCGTTAGAAATAGCATAGCAGAAAATCCCTGGTTAGGGGAATTTTGGCAAGAACTGGCAAGGCAGGCAACTTACGGGGAGGTAAAGTAATACCAGCAAAGGCAACTGCCTTACCAATCGCCCAAAAATCCTCAGAAAGGAAGGAAGAAATGAAAAGAAAAATGATTGTTACATTAGCCGTCGGATTGGCTGTCATTCTACTGTCCAGCCTGTTAATCATGCGGATAGCTTCAGCCGCAGAAGGTGGGACAGACCTCCCGTTTAAAGCGACACTTACCGGATCGGTGACCTATGAGTTTCCCGGCTCGTCGCCATCAAACTGCACGGTGGTGACAACGCTGACCGAAGGATCGGGACAGGCAACCCATATGGGTCAGATCGAAGCCTCATTCACCCACTGTCCAGCCGATCCCGACATTCTCAACGATGGGAGGATGACATTTATTGCTGCGAATGGCGATAAGCTGTATGGTACATACAACTACGACCCAATGAGTGAAAGCATGGATTTCTCCGTAGAATTGAATGGCGGCACGGGCTTGTTCGCGGACGCATCTGGAGCTGTCATCATGTCGGCCGAGGCCATCCCCCAGTTCATCCCGGGATGCAATCCTGAACCGGATCCTTTCCCCTGCTTCGATTTCACCATTCCCTGGCCATGGTCTGCAACCTTTGCCGGTACAATCACCTACTGATCATCCATCGATACAGTGAGTGAGTTGAGTGGAACCTGGCGATAGGGAGGGTCCTCCAGAATCCTGGTAATCATGGCTATTTTGCAATGAAAAAAAAAACAGCGCCGAAAACGGCGCTGTTGCTTATTCTGGCTGGCTGGGACGCGGGTTCTTCGCCTTCGGCCGCGGCTGCGGGTGGAGACGCCGCTGACGGTTGGTGGCACTGCCCGCATTCGGGCTGAGAATCAGCGACAACTGGCTTAGGGCCGACATATCGTATTCCCGCCGGCCGCAGAAATCACAAACCCAGGCGGGGAAGTCGGGAACAGTAATTAGGTCATCCCCGATCCAGGTGTAATAAACCACCAGACGGCGGTGCATTTGCCCTGCCTGACATTCTGAGCAAGGAAACACCTGATCGGAGGATAAAAATCGGTCTTTCATAAGGTCAGTTATTTGCCTTTACGATCAATGGTTGCGACAAAATTTTGATTTCATCTAATGGCCAGTATACCACCAATGCTTCCCCGACCACACTTTGCTCCTCAATGAATCCCCAGCGGTGTGAATCGGAGGATTGGTTGCGGTTATCACCCAGAACGAAGAGGCTGCCATCTGGCACGGTCCACACCCCGGTGTAATCAGGTGATGCCGAGATGTATGGTTCATCCAGCATCAGGTCGTTCACCCGAACCTCTCCACCGGTCACTTCAACCACGTCGCCCGGCAGTCCGATTACGCGCTTGATGTAATCTTCCTCGGCTGAATAATGAAATACAACAATATCGCCGCGGTCAAATTCACCCAATTGGTATGCCAATTTATTGACCAGAACAAACTCTCCTGGCTGCAATGTTGGCAGCATGCTGATGTTTTCGACCCTTACCCGGGCTATCACAAAATCTATCAAGAAATACAACACCACTGCCAGAGCCAGGGTTTGCAAAACCTCCAAAAGCAAACGCCAGGCACTTGAACGCTGGGTTTTTTCAGGCTCGGATGGATCTTCGATTCTCTCCTCAAAATTTTCCAACAATTACACCTCTTGAACTCATCAGTCAGACCGATTATTGGACCGTCTCAAATCCCGCTAAAGATCTCAACAGGAGATCCCTTTAAAAAATTCGTTTTACGATCACTCTGTTCGCAGGCGGTTACCACAAGTGCGGCAAAACATATCGGCAGGAGCTGCCTTTCGGCCGCACTGCGAACAATATACCGGTCCGTCGGAGTACTCATTCGACCTTCGACCGGGCTGTCTCGCCGAAGTACGATGGCGCCGCTTGCCTGTGTTTCCTACAGCCGATTCGCGGTTACGGGAGAGCATGAACCACAGAAAGCCGCCCAGGACCAGAACCAGTCCTACCCCGCCGATAACCCAGGGCAGGATATCAGCTGCATTTACTCTGCCGGAGGCGTCTCCACCGGAGGCTTGGACCGGCTGCATGGATTGACTGCCAAAGCTCAATTCATCATCAGCTTTGTTATAGCTAAAACCCACCGTTAAGGGCGTGCCGGCACGTACCTCACCGACAACATTCGAGTAATAGATTAACCCGTCCTCGCCAGTCGATCCAGCCCCAAAATCCGGCAGGATTTGCATAGCTGTTGCATTATTCGGCTGTTGAACAACAAGAACCAGGTTGTTGACCGTATAATCTCCCGGCCAGACATATTCAAATTCCCGTTTTCCATCGGTTTTGGTCAAACCCGGGTCATAATATTCCAGCTGAAGCTCGGCTGATGGCGTGGTGAATATGATTTCTAACCACTCGTCCTGTACTTCCGTAGAATATGCCAGGTTGTATAACAAGCCATCCATGTCCTTCATGGCCAGGTTATATGGAGCGCCGGCATCGCGCGGGATGCGGATGCTCATCTGGGCTGGAAGGGTTACATCCGCAGCCAGACTGATCCTGAAAATCACAAGCACATCCTGACGGTCATATTCAGGCCATAAACCAATTTCAAGCTCTTCGATGGTCATGGTCGATTGACCCTGGACTGGCTGGATTGTAAAAAGGCTGACGATCAAAATTAAGATGATGAACAATCGGCGCATGAAAATTCTCCCAATAAAGATGGCCTGACTCAGGGCAATATTACCACAATCAATATTCCGCTACCGGAGAAACCCTTTGCAAAGCCTGGATGTAACCTGAATTGATGCAAAGACCATGCCCATCGGGTTAGGTATATTTAAGGTATAATGCAACCTGCATGCAGCTGGAAAGTATCGTTGAGGACAGGCCAAGTGACGCGACGCCGTTCCGTTGAGGATTTGAGCACCGATGAACTGCGCCGGCTTTTGATTGAAAAAAGGCGCAGTGAACGTCAGTCGCGATTGCAAAGGTACCGCCGTACCGGCCGGGTTTTACCCCTGGCACCTCCGGCAGAGCCCGAATTCTCCCTCAGAGATAGCAGACTTACCATCGCGAATCCACGTTCAGGGAAAAGATGGTTTGACCACCTGCTCCTGGTCGTCGAGATTGCGGCCCTGATCGGTTTGGGATACGTCCTCTTCAATGGCTTTTCCATGCTGCGCAACCTTAACAATGAAGTCACGACCTCGCTCGTTCAGCCCACGCTAACGCCAACCGCTATTATTCAAGCTGTGGTACTCCCATCCGGGCATACCCCGCCAAACACAGCAGAAAGCGTTAGCTTCAATGAGGCTGAAATCCCGGAACACCTGCGCCCCTTGATGCAGTCGCTGGCAAACCTGCCTCTGCCAACCCCTGGACCGGAACAAGCCGTCCGAATTCAGATCCCATCGATAGATGTCGATGCGCCTGTTGTTCAGGGAGATGGCTGGGAACAACTGAAGAAAGGCGTTGGGCAGCATCCGGGCACACCCAATCCGGGTGAAAACGGCAACCTGGTTCTGTCAGCCCATAATGACGTTTTTGGCCAGATTTTCCGGCATCTGGATCAGTTGGAGAATGGGGATGAGGTAATCGTCTACTCAAACCTGCGGGCATATGTCTACACGGTTAACCAGACCAAGATCGTTGAACCGACGCAGGTCGAAGTTCTGGCTAACACACTTGAGTCAATCGTGACTTTAATCTCGTGCTACCCTTACATGGTCGATGACCAGCGTATCGTAATTACAGCAATACTTGAAACAGACGGCTAGGATATTCACATCAAGGAGCTTTTTCATGGCAAAAAAAGTAAAACGCAGCGTATCAACCAACGCACCCCAAATTGAGAGCACACCGAGAATCAGCACCGCCGCTGCCACGCGTACCTCTAACAGCGAGTTTAACCCGGATTATGGGTATGTGATTAAGGACCTTAAACGGATTGGTATCCTGGCTGGTTCTTTTTTTGCAGTCCTAATTGCGCTGGCAATTTTCCTGCGATAATTTTACCGACCCCCTGATTTTTTCTCAGGCAATTAACCTGCTCACAATTAAAAAATGCCCGGCTGTGCCAGGCATTTTTGGTTTACAGATTAGAACCGGCCAGGGATTTGGTTCTTAAAAAAGATCCCGGGTATCAGCCGCCCGTAGCGACCGATACCAGCGTAAGATGATCTCCAGCCTTCGGGTAATCTTCCATCACCATAACCGGATCAGCCATTTCATTGTTGATTATGAACATATTGGAATTCATAAACTTTCGCCCGTCTGGTTCAATCAATATCCCGAGCAAGTCTGGATACATCCTGCCCAGGCGTTCAATCACATCGGCATAGGTCTCGTCCGGTGATATTTCCATGTCGATCTGATTTTCGCCAACAATTACGCGGGCTAAATTTGTAAATTCAATCGTAATACAGGCCGTGGTTTCCTTTACTTGGGACATGGCGCACACCTCTAAATTGGGAATAATATTTATCAGTAAAGTGATAAATATTATATACCAATTTATTATTTAAAGCAAAACGCGAACATTAGCGCGCCAACAGACGTGCCCAGCCACCAATATTCCTGCGCCCAGGTAGGAAAGCCGGTGGATTGCCTTGCCCACATTCCCAGGATCATCAAGATTGCTGCGATTGCCACCAACCACCAACTGGTAATTTCGTAACCAGGTCGGTGCTCCTCGTCCAGCGGCATTTTTGAACCTTTACCCTGTTTTTTAACTTGCAGCGCGAGCTCACGCAACGCCTGGCGCTTATTTCGCCGCACCCAGAGGAGGCGAATATAGAAAAGTCCAAATGCGACGACGGTTACGATTATTCCAGGATCCAGATCTTTCACTTTATTCTCCGTTTACTTCTTCCAAACGAGTTTCTTGGCAGCAGCGTAGAAAGCCTCTTTGGCAACCTTGGTGCCAGGTCCGGCAGGCACAACGCGCCCGTGTGGTGTAATTTCATAAATCAACGTCCCATTCTCATTTTGGCTTAACGGGACATGCGCCAGAGCAAATACCCGGGTCGATGGCAGTTTGACATAAATAAAGGGCAGCCGGATATTCGGTTTCTTGAACATTACCAGATAATGGAATTCTTCAAAGTCAGTTGGCCTGGGAAGCTTAATAATGACCGCTTTTGCCTTCCGCTCTGGAATCTCCCGGACTTCGAAGTTCATGCCAGTAAATGGGACCAGATTCTCATTTTCTAACCGTTCTCCGACATGGTCCCACCAAAATTTTAAGAATTTTAAACCGTCCCGTTCCAGATAATTGAAGAAATCAGCAGTCTGGCTGTGGAACATGACGGGGATTGCTTCGCGTGAAAAGTTGAAATGCTGGCTTTTCGTTTTAATCATTATAGAGTCATCCTCTTTCCTACCGATTTGATGGTTTAGAACGATTAAGGAATTCTTCAAAACGGGCAGGTGTCCGGCCGAGCAGCCAGGTCAACACATTCCCATTCCCTGCAAATCCGTATTGATCGTAGTATTCAAACATCCCCAATAAGGTTGATATGGTATTTTCAGCAGCACCCTTGGCACGCATACTGTTCGCCCATTCGCCTCTGTCCAGGGCAACGGCCTTCACCTGCCGCCCTATCACGGCACTGACACATTCAGCAATCTCGTTATTCGTGAGGATTTGCACACCGCAGCACTCGTAGATAGCCTGGTAATGAGCTTTTCCCTCGCGAATTACTCTGGCAGCTGCCTGGCCAAGATCATCCAGGTCCACCATGCTGAATTGGGCATCTACGGAATATGGAACCGCATAAATGCCGTCATCGACCATTTTTTGCCAGTAACCCAAAACATTCTGCATGTAAGACGCCGGCTGCAGAATGGTATAGCCTAACCCAGATTCAAAAAGTAATGCCTCAACTTGCAGCTTATTCCAGTGATGCGTCATCACCTTCACCTGGGGGTGCAGCACGGAGTGGTACACAAAGTGTTCCAATCCATTCTGTTTAGCGGCGCTAATCACATGGGTTCCGATCAAGCTTTCTTCAGGGCTCATATTCGGACAAATATGATAAACCGTCCGAATCCCTTGAAATGCACGGTTCAATTCCTCTGGATTTAGAAAATCTCCAACAAATCCCTGCATTGCACCGATTGCAATTAATGGGCTGACCTGTGACTCACGACGGACGAACACTCGCACAGGCTCATCGCCTTTTGCCAGTGCACGGATCACGGCCTCACCGGTTTTCCCGGCTGCCCCAGTTACTAAGATCATTCACAGACCTCCCCAACAATGTCAACGGACGGGAATAATGAATTATAAAAAACAAGGAACTTTATCACAAGGGAAAGTATAGATTTCTCAGTTTAGACCACAGGCTCCCGACGCCAACCAACAGACATCGGGAGCCTCTGGTTGCCCTGGGCAGGGACCGAATATTCGGATTACCAATTCCAGAGCTATTTGGTGCGAGAAAAGATCTTACTTATGTGCAGCTGCACGTTCGAACGGCGGTTTGAACCAAACGGTGATCAGGTTCATCAGAATACCGAGAACCGCACCGGTAGCAATGGCGGGCCAACCATAGGGGAAGACCGAGCGCAGGATCGGAACGGGCAGGAAGCCATTGGCAAAGCCAATGTTACCGCCAATGCCGACGACCAGGATGGTCGCGCCGATGGCCAGCTGTTTCGGATCGTACAGGTTCACTTTCTCTGCAATCATCAGCGCAATACCTTGCATGCCAATGACACCGTACAGATAGATCGCCAGACCACCGATAACGGCAGTCGGAACGGAGGCGATCGCTTCTGCGAGTGGGCCGATGAAGCCGAGGATGATGGAGATTACACCAGCAGCAATCAGGGACGGGCCGGAGTAGTTGCGGGTGATGACCATCAGGGAGTTGTTCTCGCCGTAGTTCGTGCCGGCGGTCGAGCCGAACAGACCGTTCACCAGGTCATTCAGACCATCAAGCATCAGGTTGAGGCCGATATAGCGATCAAGGTGATACTTTTCTTTGCCCTGTTCTTCAGCTAAGTGGTCAACATACAGGCTGATCTGATACAGATGGGCAGTGGATTCCGGGATGGTGGCGATGGCCATGACGCCGATACCGACGATAGCGGTCAGGGTCAGGGGGTCATTGAAGGTCGGCAGGGTGATGGAAGGAGCGCGGAGGAATTTCTCAACGCCAAAAGCAGCAAAGTTCACCAGACCCAGCGGAATGGAGACAACATAGCCAACGATGGCGGCAAGCAGAACGGGGAGCATTCCGATGAAGCCCTTGCCCTGCAGATAGACCGAGAAGAGGAAAGCGGCCAGAAGGGTAACCATGCTGGCTGCCAGCCATTTCAAGTTGGCCAATTCCCCAATGTTGAAGGAGTTCGAGAATACACCCGTCGCCATCTGAAGAGCGGTGGCGCCCAGACCGATACCAATGGTACAGGCCACAGCACCGGTTACGATGGGGGGCAGAACCTTATCAAGGGCTTCTTTACCGCCAGATGCGCGGATGATAATGCCCATGACGATGTTGATGACACCAGTGGCGATAAAGCCGGCGGTAGCAACCGAAATCACTTCCGGGGGAGCTACAGCGGTGTCAACACCCTTGGCTGCCATAATCGCAGACACAGCAGCGATATAGCTGAAGCTTGAGCCGTAATACAGCGGAATGTATTTGCCCATCGACAATTTTGCGCCGACGAGGGCAACAATTGTGCCGAGGCCGGTAATTGTCAACACAGTGCTGACGGGGAATTTCATCAGGATGGCGCATAACACTGTGGCGGGGAACATTGTTAGAACGTGCTGCAACCCAAGAAGGACTGTCTGGCCAAATGGCGGATTGTCATTCGGCAGGTAGCCCAATACTTTTTGCTCACTAGCGGTTGCCATAGAAGTCTTCCTCCCTTGAAAAGAGAATAAGTAATGAATTGGGGTTTGGGTATTCAGCTTCGTACCGAGTGATTACGCACCATGACATAGGGAAAATGGATTGGGTGACAAAATCCTGGCTGCCATGGTTCACTCGAATCCGAAGTAGGGTGAACCTTCTCTAATTCTTCCCTATAGCTCCTTCTCCTTTCTCTTTAATCCATCCGGTCCCGCATAAGCTGTGTTTCAAAAACACGATTTCGCTTATTTACCCAGGATAAAAGCCAGTATCAGCAGAACAGCAATAACCGGCAGGATGTAAAGAATCATGCGAAATTCTGGTACTTTAGTAAAACCCCCCACCATGTCTTTCGCTACGCTTCCAGCAAATTCGGTGGTTGTGGGAGGGGTGAAGTTAACCTCGGCGCCGGTTTTCTTGGCTTCGAGGCGGGCTTCCAGGGCTTTGTCGAGCGTTTCGAAGGCAGAGCGGATCATGCTCTTTGCTACGCTGTCGATCATGCGCTGGCCAACGGATGCCAGAGCGCCGCCGATATTCATATCGCCATCATATTTGAGGGTTGTGGTGCCATCGGGATTCTGGGTAAAGGTCGCTTTGCCAACGCCTTTTCCATACCCCGGAGCGCCTTTACCGTCCACAGTCAATGTCAGGCTTTCCGGTTCTACAACATCTGAAAGAGTCAATTTGCCCTGGAATTTACCAGAGACGGGTCCGATCCGAACGTTCATGACACCTTCATACTCGTTCTCTGCGACGACATCCAGCTTATCCATTCCAGGAACTGCGCTGGCTAAAATGGCCGGATCATAGAACATTTCCCAGACATCTTCCCGTGGACCATTAAAAACGTGCTCGCCTTCAAGTTTCATTATAGATGTTCCTCCAAAAAAGTTAGTACAAAATGGGTGACCAATTTTTCACAGGTCAAAATCTGGCAAAGGGTGCTATGCACCCTTTGCCTTTTTAACGTATGTATACACTTTGCTGGGCGACAGGTTGGATTCATACAGCTCAACACCCGTGTCAAACAAAGCATCTTCCACTGCCTGGTTGAAAACTGCAGGCGTGGGGATAGCACCTGCCTCGCCTACACCCTTGATACCGAGGGGATTGAGCGGGGATGGGCATTCGACATGGCCCATTTCAATCTTGGGCGGCATATCGGTAGCCTGAGGGAACAGGTAATCCATAAACGAAGCCGTCAGGAGCTGACCAGTTTCATCGTAGTGGATTTTCTCAAAGAATGCATTGCCGATACCCATCTGGATACCGCCATGTACCTGTCCTTCGACGACCATCGGATTGATGGGCGTGCCCACATCATGGACCATGACCAGGCGATCGATTTTCACCTTTATGGTTTCCGGATCCACATCAACGATCATCGCCATCGCACCAGAGCCAGTAGCGCCGTAGGGAGGGCCGTAGTAGGCAACTGCTTCCAGGCCAGGTTCCGCACCGGGCGGGAAGGTCCCGCGCATGGGGTTGGCTTTGCTTGCAAGATCACCGATACCAATTTTCTTATCCGGTGAGGCCGCAACCCGCACAAAGCCTTCTGCCAACTCCAATTCGCCTTCAGTGACTCCAAGAGCTGCAGCACCGAGCTTCAGGGCCTTGTCCTTCACTTTGACGGCTGCCAGATGGATGGCTGTTCCGGCCACGGTTGCGCCGCGGCTGGCAAAAGTGCCTGCGCCCCAGGCGAAGTGTCCGGTATCGCCCGTGATGACTTTGACATCTTTGACTTCGACGCCCAGCTGTTCAGCAACGATTTGTGCAAAAGAAGTGTAGTGAGCCTGACCCTGGCTTGCAATTCCAGTTGCTACGCTCACCTTGCCGTTGGCGCCGACTGTTACCTTCGCACCTTCGTATGGACCTACGCCAGTACCTTCGGTAAAGGTGCAGATGCCAAGTCCGATGTGCTTTCCTTCCGCACGCGCTTTGGGTTGGATCTCTTTGCGGAATTTCTCATAGTCGATCATATCCATCACCTTTTTCAAGGCGGTGGGGTAATCGCCGCTGTCAAGGACACCTTCGACAAAATCCTGCCCGATAATACCAGTCGAAACCGGGTAAGCATCCGTCTGGATCAGGTTAATGCGGCGTATTTCCGCTTTATCCATCTTCAGCTCTTTAGCTGCGGCATCGATCATGCGTTCCATCACGAACACGCCCTGCGGGCGGCCTGCGCCGCGGACGGGAGTGACCACCATTTCATTGGTGAGAACCAGTTTAAACTCGGTGAAGAAACTGGGAATCACATAATTACTGACAGTGTGCGTCTGGGTATTCAGCGGAACTGTCATCATATAAGGGTTGTAGGCGCCGGTGTTATGCAGGAAGCTATCTTTAAAGCCTAAAATCCGGCCTTCTTTGGTCACGGCGATTTCACAGAAATGCACCTGATCGCGTTCAGACGTCGTCGAAAGGAAATTCTCCCGGCGGTCTTCATACCATTTGACCGGCTTATTGAGACGAACAGCCAGCTCGGTAAGCAGAACATCATCCGGCATGGACGTATTGATCTTTGGACCAAAGCCGCCGCCGGTGAATGGAGTGATGACTCGCACCTGGTTCTCAAAGAGGCCCATGCGTGCTGCAGTGGCATTCCGCAGAGTGATCGGGGATTGAGTACCACACCAGATGGTCATCATCTGGGCTTTATCATCCCAATTCACCACAATACCCCGGTTTTCCAGAGCTGCGCCAGCAACACGGTCCATGTAGATTTTCTTCTTGATGACCAGATCAGCCCTGGCTGCAGCCTCTGCATAATTGCCGCGTTCCTGAATTACATGACCGGCCTCATTGCTGGGCAGGTCTTCATGAACCAGGATGGAGCCAGGTTCCAGCGCTTTTTCAAGATCGACCACTGCATCCAACGGCTCAAAATCGGCATAGATGTAATCCAGCGCATCCTCAGCAATGTAACGGGATTCGGCGATAACAACCGCAAACGGTTCGCCGGAATAGCGGACTTTGTCCTTTGCAATCGGCATGAGCGTCCGGACGCTGTAAGTGGCACCCTTGATTGCGGTGGGCGGGGGAACCTGAAGCGGGCCGGGTTTTACCAGGTCGCCGAAATCCTCAGCGGTATAAACGCCAATAACTCCCGGCAGGGCGCGGGCTTCGCTCACGTCGATGTTCGTGATCCGTGCATGAGCATAGTCGCTGCGTTTAAAAGCAGCGTAGACCATACCTGGCAGCTCGATATCATCCAGATACTGTGCCTTTCCGGCCAGAATCTGAGGGTCTTCGTTACGAAGAATTGGTTTATGGAATACTCTTGACACAATACACCTCGTTTCTCTGTCCGTTACGAATGGGCAGCCATTTTCTTAGCCGCAAGTTTCACTGCTTCGACGATGTTTTCATATCCAGTGCAGCGGCAGAAATTACCATCAATGGCTTCGCGAATCTCTTCATCGGTTGGGTTTTTATTGTCGCCAAGATAGTCCACCACGGTCATGAGGAAACCAGGTGTGCAGAAGCCGCATTGCAAAGCATGTTTTTCCATAAAGGCTTCCTGCAAGGGATGCAAATGCTCTGGCGTTCCGAGCGATTCAACCGTTTCGATTTTGTGGCCGTCAGCCATGACAGCAAACATGATGCATGACCGCACCGATTCCCCGTCGAGAAGGATTGTGCAGGCGCCGCAAAGGCCGTGCTCGCAGCCGACATGTGTACCGGTCAAACCCAGGTCGTGGCGAATAAAATCGCTTAACAACAGCCGGGGTTCAACTTCACGTTCGTATGGGACACCATTTACTGTAACGTTAATCTTCACTTTTTGTGTCATGTCAGCCTCCTACTTCTTCGCCCGCTGAACTGCTTCGGTAAGGGAGCGGCGAACCAATACTTCGACGAGTTGACGGCGGTATTCTGTCGTGCCGTGCAGGTCAGAACCAGGATCGCATTCATGCTTGGCGGCATAGGCAGCCACATCCGCAAGAGCAGCCTCTGTGGGTTCATTTCCAACCAGAACTTTTGAAGCATACTTCGACAAGATGGGAGTTTCGCCAACACTGAAGAGGACGCTGCGAACATCCTTAACACGGTTGCGGTCATCCAATGAGACAACACTGATAGCTGCCGCTTGAGCGTAGCCGCCGCGCTGTCTGGATACCTGCTTGTACGACCCGGCGCTGCGGGCTGGCAACGGAGGAAGAATTACCTCAGCAAGCATGTCTTCAGGCTCAAGGACGGTCATGAACGGACCAACAATGAAGTCCTCAGCAGAAACGACGCGCTCGCTGCCCTTGCGCTTGATGACCATTTTGGCGTTCAAAGCGAGGGCCAGGGCTGGCAGCTGGGCTGCAGGATCAGCATGGGCGATTGCACCGCCAAAAGTACCCCGCGCCCGAATTTGCGGGTGCGCGATGTAACCCATCGTTTCAGCCACAATGGGGAAACGTTGTTTGACGGTTGGATCTTTCTCGACCACGCTGTCGCGTGTCATGGTTCCAATCGCCAGCCCGCCATCAGCGGTGGGCTTGATATAGAACAGATCGGAGACCTTATTCAGGTCAACCAGTGCAGATGGCCTTGCCATGCGGAAGTTCATCGCTGGAATTAAGCTTTGGCCGCCTGCGAGGACTTTGCCGGAGTAACCCAAATCAGAAAGATTCTGGAGGGCTTCTTCGACAGTGGTTGGAGCATAGTACTCGAATGGAGCTGGCTTCATGAAAAAATTACCTCCTTACACAGACGAGATTTTCGCCTAAATGGATTGCTGGATAAAGTTCTTTACGGAATTCTCTGAGACCAGAGGGGAGCCGGGAAGGGTTCGCCACCCATCAATAGCTGATAAGTCATTTGCATGTGGCCCAGGTGCAACGCAGTATGATCAATCACATGCAGTACCGCCCAGCGGACAGAAACCTGCCGTCCCTCGACCACCCTGTATCCCTCAAGCTGATCGGGTGTCAATGGGGAAAGTATCGCTCTGGACTCTATGGATGTTTGGTGAAGAAGGTGGAAAAGTTCGGATTGGCTGGTATTCTTCGTAGCAAATTCTGAGTCGCGGTTCCTTGATGGGGGGAGACCCCCAATTACTTCGCCTATCCAGAAATGCTCCGCGCCACAGCTATGAGCAACCAGCATTGCCAAAGAATTCGAAGTTTGTTCGTCATCCGATTTGAAAGGCTGCCAATCAAGGTCAGCCGCGCTTATTTTTCCGACCAGGTTCTTCACCTGGTCTCGTAAGTCTTCCAATCGCTGAAGGTAGTTCTCAGATTCGGAGGGCAAACGAACCTCAATATTATCGGTGCAGCCCCCCAAAAACGCAAACGAATGGGGGGCTGCAATATTTCGTTGGATTTAGGCTTCCTTGAAGGCTACGAAGCGAGCCCACATGGATTCAACTTCCATGACTTTCTGGAGGAAGCAGCCAATGTAGTACCGGCCGCTCGGAATGTCAGCGATTTGCCCGCCAAGGTTCTCGGCATGCACGATGTGTTTCGGGAACAGGTTGTAATGCATGTCCTGGTAGTACTGGTCCTTGGGGAACATTTCGTCCCAATCTTTACCGAAATCTCTCTTGAGTTTCTCGTTGGCCTCAGCAAAGGTCTTGGGGTGCCAGTCACGCTGGATCGTATTCATCGGGTGGTCAGCAGCCACGCAGTCAACGCCGATCCACTTGATTTCTTTTTCAGCAGCCCACTTGGAGAAGTCTGCTGAAGGACCTGGATGCTTGATCATATAGCGGAATTCGTCCGATTCGGGGCTGATCCAGCCGAATTTGTACCAACCGGTTTTGATAATCAGGATGTCGCCTTTTTTGACTTCCACGACTGATTCGATCATTTCGGGGGTGTAAACGCTGGAATTGCTGACCTTATCGGAGATGTCCGCCACAACGCCAGGACCAATCCACTCCTCGAGTGGAGTTTGACCGATGGTGCGCCCGCCCGGGTAGAAGTGCTTTTCGCCATCCATGTGGGTAGCCAGGTGGATCGAAGCGTTGCAGATCGATCCATTGCGTCCCATCCCATAATGGAAGCCGGCACCGCGCTTGAAATAGCGTACGGTTAGAGGTTCGTAATTGGCCCACTGCGGTGACTGGACTGAGAACGGCACGGTCATATCATACATTCGGCCCTTCTCGAGTTCATTGAAGAAATCGACATCCTTGACGCCTTCGGGGGCTGTCCAGGCAACCACACGCGACCAGGCAGCTTCCACTTCCATGAAGGGGATCGGCATGCAGGTGATCCAGGCGCGCTTGCCCTTAAGTTTGTCAATTTCGCCAACAATTGCTTCGACGAATACCTGATGCGCCTTGGGCAGGGTCAGGTGGGTCATTTCATAGTACCAATCCTGGGGGAACATCTCGTCCCAGGTCTTGCCGTAGTCTTTAATGAGTTTGGCTTCTGCCTTCTTGAATTCAAGATCGTGCCAACGGCGGATGGGCGTGTTCATGGGATGTTCAAAGGAGCCGCAGTCAACGCCGACCCATTTGAATTTCATGTCAAGCACCCACTGGAAGAACTCGGGGCTGGGCCCTGGATGTCGCACCAGGAAGCCAAATTCCTTGTTCTCTACGCCACCCTGAGCTTTGGGGTTTTTGATATCGGGCTGATCAAAGGAATAGCGATGGTAGCCGGTGTTGATGATCAGAATGTCGCCTTTTTTAACTTCGGCTTTCTTCATGATCATTTCCGGTGTGTACAACGCATAGTCAGACATTTCATCAGAGATATCGACTACAACGCCCTGACCGGTTAAATCGGTCAGCGGGATGTCGCATATGCGGCGTCCGCCAGAATGGAAGGAGGTCTCTCCAACCAGATGGGTACCAACGGTGTTGCTCCAATTGATGATCTGACCATTAGCGCCGGCTCCCCCACCGTAAGCGCCGGTGACTCGCTTGAAGAAATGCACTTCCAGCGACTTGTCCATCGGGAACGGCGGCGTAAAAATGCTGCATTCCTGCGTCAGGTCAAATGTTGGGGCTTCGGCTAGCATTTTTATAAATTTTTCTCGATCCATGGATCCCTCCGTATTAGGATTAAAAGATTAAATTTTGTATTTCTCGGCAAACGCAACCAGGGCGTCTTCAAAAAGGCTCATGGGAGCCGAGACAACGCCAGCGCCTACCTGCCCAACCCCTGGATCTTTGTGTGCTACACCAGTATTGACGCGAGGTGTAATCTGTTTCTCTACAACCTTGCGGATGTCAACTCCGGTGGGCGTCCCGCGGAAATCCAGGAATGGGATTGTGAACAATTTATGCTCTGCAGAGGTGATTTCGTACATATCCAGCGTGGTATTGATGGCATCTCTGGGAACGCCGCCGATAAAGGTTACAAGAGCCGGTGCCGTTGCCATAGCAAAACCGCCAATCCCGGCAGTTTCGGTGATTACACTGTCGCCGATATCGCGGCAGGCATCCGCTTCGGTGAAACCAGGGAAATACAGGGCTTTAACAACCGGCGCCTGAGCTACAAACCAGCGATCGCCCAACCCGCTGACGCGCAGCCCAAAATCTGTACCATTGCGGCACATGCAGGTGACGATAGTGGAACCTTCCACATTCGCCCCGGCATCCGCCATGGTTTTACAGGCAGCCATTACCGGGTTGAGAATGGTTAATGCATTTTCGCCCATGAAGCGCAGAACATCCGACGCAGTTTCGGGGTTCTTGGCAACTTTGGTAATGGTCGGGGCGAGGGTGGTCGTGAAAAGGATTGAGGCTGCATCCAGGCGGTTGTGACCATCATCACCCATATGCAGGGCTTTGCCGATCAACATCCGAATGTCAACACCGCCCATGGCTTTCAAAGCAGCATCCAGCGTCGGGGCATAGACATCATTCAACCAGTGCATGCGTTCGATAACATCAGGTGAATAGGCGCCCATACGCAGGACTTTCCCGCGGCCTTCATTCATCCCGGAATAAGCGAAATTTCCATGTGTTTTATTCTCAACAATGAAAACAGCCATGGAGGGTGAAATCACACCTGCCATCGGTCCAACAGAGCCGTGGTCATGGCAGGGAGCAAATTTTATTTTTCCGGATTCGAGTATTTTGTAAGCTTCCTCGGCCGTTTTTGCACGTCCCTCGAAAATTAAAGCTCCCGCCATAGCCCCTTTGGTCGGACCGGACATACGCTCCCAGGTGATCGGGGGGCCAGCATGCAGGAACAGGTCCTCGGTCATTCCAGGGATAACATCCTTCGCCAACGCAGTGCCGATGACTACCGGACGCGCCTCCATGAAGGCATCCACTACTTTTTTGTTTGCTTCAGTAATATTCATCATTTCTATCTCCGTAGTCGATCCGGGCTATTCGAATTTCTTCATCCGCTCGAGGATACCGATCAATTTTTCGTTTCCGCCAGCTTCCGGTTTCCAGTCGAGGTGGACAGATGGTACGCCCTGATCCTTCAGATTGAGGTGGAAGGATTCGAGGCCAACGTTGATGGCTTCCAACGGTTTTTTGAGGACTGCCAGGTCCACCGGGGTTGCCTTAGCCACTTCAGCCTGCGGCTCACTATTCAGCCCCTGCAGGATCGAACCAACATACCGCACAACTTCTTCATTGCTGGTATTGACCCAGGCTCCCGCTTTTTTGAGCGGTTCAATTTGAGCACTTAATACTTGCGGATCGTCCTCGGTACCGGTCACAACCACGGCCACCTCTAAATACCGGCCAGCCTTTTTTGCGATGTCTTTTGCCTTAACAATTGCCGGGGCAATTTCACTGGCGGGGTCTTCATGTGAACCGTAGCCGATGACAACGTCCATCATGATCACGGCAACCTCAGGGTCCTTGGCCTCATCCAACAGGCGGCGGATGCGCAGTTCGTTGTCCATCATGGGGTGCAAGCGCCCAACGGTAAATTCATCCTCGCCAAGATCGACAATCGAATGCTCAACGCTGACAAGCGAATCTTTGAGTTTATATTCTTTATTGATGGGAGCGTTGGCGTACACTTTGCCAATATATTCTGGCAGCAGGTACTGGGCTTCGTAAGCCAGAGTACCACCGGAGAACAGACCGCGCAGATAGCGCTGACCTTTCACAAAGCGGTTCAAGCCCAATTCCGGAGCCACATACGGGGCGGGCGGGTTCTTGACCAGGTCAACAGCTATAGCAGCAGCATCATCCAGACCGGAAGCAAAATATAGATTTCCGACATGGCGGGAAATGGGTGTGCGTCCGATGAAGTTGACCACGACCGGTTTCCCAGCCTGGCGGGCAACGCGCAGGGCTTCTTCAGCCACCTTGGGTGATGGAGGTTTGGAGACCAGGACGATTACCTTGGTTTCCGGATCGCGAATGAGAACATCCAGAGCCATCAGGAAGGTCACACCGCCGATTTCCGCTTTCAGGTCACGTCCGCCGGTGCCAATTCCAAAGGTCAGGCCAGAACCAAGTTGATGAATCCGCGCTGAAACCTGTTGGAGACCCGTTCCAGCTGCCGCAACCAGACCGATGGGTCCTTTGCGGACTTTATTCGCAAAGCCCAGCCCAATACCCTGGATAATTGCGGTGCCGCAGTCGGGCCCCATGACCAGTAAACCCTTCTCGGCAGCCTCTGCCTTGAGGGCAATTTCTTCTTCCACGGATACATTGTCGCTGAAGAGGAATACATGTTTTCCGAGTGCCATTGCCTGGCGGGCAACCCGTGCAGCAAACCGTCCGGCGACAGATACCAGCACCCAGCTTGATTCTGGGAGAATATCATTGGCCGCTGCGATCGTTTTGGGACGGGCGACTGCATCACCGGTGTCTTTCCGGGGTGCCAACAACTCATCAACTTTTCCAATTGCGTCAACAGCAACCTGCTCCACATCAGCCCGAACAACGATCACCAGATCGTTTTCGCGGGAAGCATTTGCTTCGGGGGATAACAGATCAACCCTGGCGAGCAGCTCTTTATTTGTTTCGGTTCCCATGACCACGCCCGCATCATCAACGCCAGGCAGAGTCGCCAGAGTGCGTTGAAGCTGCATTAATTTTGCTGAGTCATAGTAAACACCGGAACGTACTTGGGTCTTAATCACAGCCATTTTGCAACTCCTGATTCATTCGTGATAAATGGAACAATCGACTTTTCCAAGTCAAGGGTTCCATGCCAATTGTCATTGCCGGGTTTTGCATCATTAAATAATCGTAGAAACAAAAAAATTTTGGTACGAGTATTTTTTATTTACTTTCGTTCGCAACCGAATGGTTGCCTGGGAGAGGAATTAATTAGCTACCGATAAAAGCAGCCACTTACAAGATTTTCAGGCTGATCACAACATTCGAAGTATAGCACTTCCAAAAATGAGTGTCAACCAAACGTGATCCGCGATCTCAGCCCGCCGGAAGGGAGACCAGCACAGGCAGTACCGCGGCTTTCTCTCCCATCATTTTGACATACCTACCGGTAAGGGCGCAGGGGATTGGGTGTGGTGAGACTTGGAAGATCCCCTGCACCCCTATCAGTGGTACAAACCCCAGGTTGCCGATGGAGCTGGCAACCTGGATCTGGGTTAGAAAAGTTAAATTACCGGTTCATCCTGAACGCGGAGAACTTCGTTGGCCTTGCGGATTTCATCGGTCGGGTTGAAGTTCAGGTCGGTGTTCATCATCGTGACCAGATGGTTTTTGATCTGGCGCTGCCAGGATTCCTGGGTAACGACATACACCTTTGCGCCGCCCAGCTCATGCTGGTATTCAGGCCACATTCTGGTGGGCTGAGCCATCGCCAGACCAGCCATACGCCAACCGTTATAGCTTTCGAAGGTTGACCACCATTCTTTTGCCTTGAGCAGTTCCATGGCATAGTAGGTCTTGGCATAATACATCGCCCAGCCTACGCGACCGCGGCGGGAGAATGCCATGGTGTGCAGGCTGATTGCCAGGTCCTGGTTCCAGGCACGTCCGTTGGCAAAGCCAACCAGCTCGCCGTCGATCAAGCCCAGAATGGTGAAGGGGTCCTTCAAGCGTTTGCGTCGCACGGCTAGAATTTCACCGTAAACGCGCACGCCGACGATGTCATAGAAGTCTTTCTCGATCTTCATAATTTTTTCCATGAAGGGGAGAAGAACATCGATGTCTTCATCGACCATCGCGCGCAAGAACAGGGTGCGACCGTCCTTCAGTTCAACCGAGGCATCCGGCCACTTGGGCATATCCATCGAATAACCCTGAAGAATGCCTTCGATCTCGCCAACATCGACTTTCATTTCTTCGACACTGGCAGTGATTGGGAGAGGTAGTTTCATACTTCAACGCTCCTTTGAAAAACTGTGGTGATATGGGGTAAAAATTGTTGCGAGCCAGGCTGCAAACTGCAGGTGCTGGCCCTCGAAAATTGCGAAGGTTCCGTATATTCGCCAGATTCGGCCCTTCGTCATGGGGATTTTAAAATATGGTCCGAATGGGGCATGTCTTTGGAACACCTAAAATTTTATCAAAGCCCCCCCGCCTTTTCAATTTACCCTTGTAATCATTCAACTGGACAACTGTCACAAGAATTGTCTGACAGGTTTAATGAGATGTCCTCGTGAACTTCAGCCTGACTGTGAAGGTATTTCTGTGCTCTTATCGTCTTGTTTTTTGGACTATCATCCAATATAATAGACGATGATGGATCCCCAACCCTTAACCTCCAATGCGGAACGCACGCTTCGTTTAATTGAGGTGCTGCTCACAGAACCGGATGGACTGACCCCCCAGGAAATGCTTGATCTGCTCGGTACATCCCGCAGTTCGCTTTTCAATCTGCTTGGACGGTTAAAATCCCTGGGCTATATCGACCAGGCCGAACGGCGCGGCCGATACCGCGCCGGCCCGCGTTTAACCGCCTGGCGCAGCGCCCCGACGGATCGGGTGCAGTCGCTGCTATCAGCTTTCTATCAAGAGGCGGGGCGAAAAAACTGGCCAGAAACACTGCTGCTTTGCATCCAGGCACCTGAAGGGGCCCTGGTTTTGGGGCAGGTGGAAACCGGTCAGGTGGTTCGCAGTGTTTATTCATTGGGCAACGTCATGCCAACGCCAGGCAACATTTTTCAGGCGCTGCAACTTAACCCTCCGGAAGAAATCAAAAAAAACGGATTCGCTTTACGGCAAACCCAGCAGTTGGTTGAACTCGCGCTCCCCGTGTGTGCCGATGGCAGTAAACCGATTGCAATCGTAGTAATGACCGCTCCTGCCTACCGTTGGGACCTTGATTCCATCTTAGGTGTCTGCCTTCCCGATTTACGCATTCTAGCAGCCAGGCTTTCGTACCGGATGGGGGCTGCAATCTATTCGCCCTTCCAGGGCAGCCAGACGCTTGAAATCAGGTCGGAAACGGAATTGACCAGGCAGGATGTTGATGATTTTTTAGAAGGCCCGTGGACCGCTCGTCTGGCATGCATCCGGCCGGATGGCAACCCTCATGTCATTCCAGTCTGGCAGTCGTGGGACGGCGCAAATTTTACCGTGATTGCGTTGAAAGGTTCCCAGTGGGCAGATTATGTACTGCTAGATCCGCGCGTTTCGCTGACCATTGACGAACCCTGGCCTCCATTTCGCCGGGTCGTAGCACGCGGCCAGGCAGTACCGTTGTCCCTGCATGGCACGGAAGCCGATGTTGAAAAGAAACTTTCAGAACTTAATCACCGATATTTAGGGACAGCTGCAATCACCTACAAAGTCGAGAGTGTTCAGCAGGTATTCCGCATCGAAGTCGAATCGTTGCGCGGTTGGCAAGGTTTACCCGGTTCAGGGGCATAGGCAAAGGCCGGGATTATGGACCTGCGTGTTGAATCCATCACACACACTTTCTACAACGGCAAACCGCACCGCACAGCTCTGCGAGGTTTGACATTTGAAGTAAAGTCCGGGCAATTCACAGCCCTGGTTGGTCCTAGCGGCTGCGGGAAATCGACCCTGCTGCGCCTGGCAGCAGATTTAATCCAACCCACCCAGGGCCACATCCGCCTCGGCAGTTTGAGCCCGCGCCAGGCCCGCCAGGCCAGAGAAATCGCCTGGATGGCTCAAAGTCCAGCCCTGCTGCCCTGGTTAACCGCCCGGCAAAATATTTTGCTTGCACAGCGCTTTTCACCGGCGGACCACAGTCCAACAATTACACCGGATGAAGCCCTCGACCGCGTTGGCTTGACGGACGCTGCCGATACTTACCCGCATACCCTTTCAGGGGGTATGCAGCAGCGCCTGGCATTGGCCCGTTTGTTAGCCTTAGATGCAAGTCTCTGGCTGATGGATGAACCCTTTGCGGCATTGGATGAAATGACACGCGAAAAACTAGCCTCGGAATTGGCATCTTTGTGGCAGCCGCTCCAGCCCACCGTTTTATGGGTCACACATAACATTTATGAAGCCGTTCGCCTGGCAGACCGGGTGCTGGTATTCAGTCCATCTCCCGGATTTATCGCCTATGATGCGGCGATAAACCTGCCGCGCCCGCGCAGGGAAGACCAGCCTGAATTTCAGACGTGCCTTGGCGATCTTCGAAAAATCATGGCAACTTTTTCTGATAGGCAGGCCACAGCGTGAATTCGAAGCGCCGTTCCAGCATCGTTGCCTGGTTAATCATTCTGGTATTTTTCAGCGCCTGGGAAGCTGCAGTGCGATTGTTCCAAACCCCCGCCTATATCCTGCCGGCGCCATCCAACGTCTTGATCACCCTATTCAAACACCCCCAGACCTATTTGGAAGCATCAGCCATCACACTGGGCGAATCTCTGGCTGGCTTGTCGATCGGGGTGCTGACCGGGGGAATTCTGGCTGTGCTGCTGGTGCTCCTGCCCGGATTGGAAGGTGGAGTGATGACGCTTGCCATCCTGATGAAATCCACCCCGCTTGTAGCAATCGCTCCCCTGCTGACCATCTGGCTGGGTTTCGGGGTCCTTCCAAAGATCGTGATTACATCATTAATGACGTTCTTTCCAGTCCTGGTGAATGTTCTCAGCGGTCTGCAGCAAGTTGATCCGGCGCTGACGGATCTTTTCCATTCCTGGAACTCAAACCGCTGGGAGTTCTTCAGGCATGTGCGTTTGCCCTCGGCCCTGCCTTTTATGTTTGCCGCCTTGAAAATATCCGCACCTCTGGCATTGATTGGGGCGGTGGTGGCTGAATGGACGGGAGCCTCCGGCGGTCTTGGGCGTACCATGTGGTTAGCTTACACCAATCTAAACCTGCCCTTTCTTTTCGCAGCCATTTTCATTCTGGCGGCAGCCGGCATGCTGCTTTTCAAGTTGATTGTCTGGTTGGAGCGCAAAGTTGTTTTTTGGCTGCCGGGAAATCATGAGAATTAAGGCACTGATTTATGCATAAACTTACTTTTACCTCCTTGTTACTGGTCAGTCTATTGGGAGCGTGTACCAATGCGCAACCCACCCCTCAAGCCTTAGCGCCTCTTACACCATCTTCGCAGCAACCCGCTGACGCGACACCCACACCCCAACCGCTGATCCCGATGACCTTTATGGCAGGTTATAAACCTCAAGCCAATTTACCCTTCGTCGGCGCTTATGTGGCTAAGGCAAAAGGCTTCTTCGAAGAAGAGGGCCTGGATGTCACCATTGAACATTCGGCCGGTCAGGGGCAGCATTTACAGTACCTGGCAGCCGGCATCGTGCAGGTGACCAATCAAGACGCGGCAGTGCTGCTTCAGCGGCGGGCCGACCCTGGCCTTCCCCTTGTTTCCATTGCACTGATCGGGCAAAAAGGGCAGCAAGCATACGCTGCGCTCGAATCCTCTGGCATAAAGACACCCTTGGATTGGGAAGGTCATACCGTCGGTTATAAGGGCACCCCGCCGCCGGACCTGTTTGCCCTGATCGATGCTGCTGGGGCGGACCGGGAGAAGATCGAACTGGTCAACGTGGGCTTTGATCCCCGCCTGCTCACGGAGGGCAAGGTCGATGTTTATCCAGTATTCAAATCAAATGAGCCTTACCTGATTAACAGTTGGGGATACGAATTGAACCTTTGGGCTGCCGAAGATTACGGCGTGCCCAGTCTTGGCCTGGCTTACGTTACCAGCGAAGAAATCCTTCAATCGCAGCCCGAGATGCTGGCAAAGTTTCTGCGGGCTGCCCTACGCGGCATCCAATACGCCGTTGACCATCCGGATGAAGCCGTCGATATTACACTGACCTATACCGGCCCAGAAACCGATGCGGCCCACATGCAGTTCATGCTGGCTGCCGAAATCCGCGACGCCCAATCCGAGGTGACCCGCCAGTCTGGCTGGGGATGGCAAACTACGGAGCAATGGCAAGGTCTGGCGGATATGCTGAAAGCACAGGGGCTCCCGGTGGAAAGTGATATCAGCGGTGCCTTTACCACCTCGATTCTGGAGTTGGCAGCCAACCCGCCAAAGTAGGCAATAATCAGTCTGAGTAGAATCATCTGACAACCCGGCGATGCTTGTGGTACACTTATCGTGACCACGACGGCTAATCTTTTCCATAGTTGTGGGTTATCCTCACCATTCACCGGACCGCGATCGGACCCCCTGAATGGTTTTTCTTATACAGGTCAGGATCCAACCATGCGTCTGATTCGCGAACATACACCGCAGCCCGCCGGCGACCGCCTTTTCAAGATGGCGTTGATCGTTACCATTGTCGGGAATATTGTTCTGGCGATCACAAAAGGTATTGCCGCGCATTATTCGGGATCAGTGGCGCTGTATTCGGATACAGCCAACTCGGTTTCGGATGTTTTCTACTCGATCATGCTGGTCATCGGCCTGTGGATCTCACAGCGGCCGCCGGACCTGAGCCATCCGCAGGGTCACAGCCGTTTCGAACCGCTGGTAGGCCTGGCTGTGGCATTTTCGATGGCGTTTGCCGGCTATGAAGCCGGGCGCACATCCATCGAACGGTTCATCGAGGGCGGGTTGGCAATCGAACCTGGCCTGCCAACCCTGGTTTTAATCTTCAGTGCAATTACCAAGGTTGGAATGTTCTTTGCGATCAAAAAAATTGCACAGGCGGTTCGAAGCCCAACCCTTAAAACCACGGCTCAAGACAACCTCAACGACGTCTTCACATCGCTTGCAGCCTTCATTGGCGCATTTGGCTCCAGCCTGATCCATCCACTTCTCGATCCAATCGCGGGCATCCTGGTTTCGATCTGGATTTTCCGTTCTGCCTTCAAGGCAGCCGGGGAACATCTGAACTTCCTGACTGGAGGAGGCGCATCGGAGGAACTCCGCGCAGAAATTATCAGGACCGCTGAATCCGTGCCCGGTGTTTTGCGTGTGCATCACATCATGACCGATTATTCCGGCCCACGCCTGGTAGTGGATATCCACATCAACATAAAGGGGGATACGCCCCTGCGCGACACTCATGAAATCACCGACCTGGTGATCAAGAGCCTGGAAGAAATCGATGAAATCGATCGTGCCTATGTGCACGTCGAACCGGATGATTGGGTAGATTAACCCTCACGGAGGAATTGCCATGCGCATGTCAAGCCTGTTCTCCACCACCCTGCGTGAAGCACCCGCGGAAGCCCAATCAGACGGCTTTGCTCTGCTGGTGCGGGCTGGTTTCATCCGCCAAATTGCAGCTGGAATTTTTGCTCTGCTGCCATTAGGTGAGCGCTCGATGAAGAAGATAGAGGCTATCTTGCGCGATGAAATGGAGGCAATCGGCGGGCAGGAAGTCTCGTTGCCTGTCGTACTGCCTGCCGACCTGTGGAAAGAAACTGGTCGTTGGTATTCGGTGGGCTCAGAATTGGGGAGATTGAAGGATCGTAACGACCGCGACTTAATACTGGCTATGACGCATGAGGAAGCCGTGGGAGATCTGGTACGGCGTGAAATCCGCTCCTACAAGCAGCTTCCACAGCTGGTTTACCAGATTCAGACCAAGTTCCGTGATGACCCCCGCCCTCGTGCAGGCTTGATTCGGGTACGCGAGTTCAGTATGAAGGACAGTTACTCGCTCGATAGTACCTGGGAAGGCCTCGACCAGCAGTATTCAGCACACTACCGGGCTTACTTTCGCATTTACGGACGCTGCGGGCTGCCGGTTATCGCCGTCAAGGCAGACACCGGAATGATGGGCGGTCATCTGGCGCATGAATTCATGTACCTCAACCCTATCGGCGAGGATACCATCCTCATTTGCCAGCAGTGCGGATACACCGCCAATCGGCAGGTCGCCCGGTTTAAAAAGGAACCTGCCGGAATAGAGCCGCCTCTAGCAATCGAAAAGGTCTATACTCCCAACACCAAAACCATCGAAGATCTTGCAGCTTTTTTGCACATTCCACAAAGTAAAACTGCGAAAGCAGTTTTCATGACGGCTTCTATTCAAGAAGGCGATAAAATGGTCGACCGCCTGGTGATGGCAATCGTCCGCGGCGATATGGAATTGAATGAAACCAAGCTGAGCAATTTGATTAACGCCAAGGACCTGCGGCCGGCTACGGAAGAAGAAATTCTGGCTTCCGGTGCTGTGCCTGGATTTGCCTCTCCCTACGGTTTAAAGATTGGTTTGGTTATCGTCGATGACCTGATTCCACAATCACCCAATTTAGTGGCTGGTGCGAACCAGGTGGATCACCACCTTAAGAATGTCAATTACGGCCGAGATTTTTCGGCCGAAAATGTTGCGGATATTGTTGCAGCCCGTGCCGGGGACGCATGTCCGGAATGCGGTTCTCCCCTGTTAGCCGAACGTGGTGTTGAAGTGGGCAACATCTTCAAGCTGGGCACCTGGTATTCTCAAAAACTTGGCTGTGATTTCCAGGACGAAAACGGGGTGAACCAGCCCGTCATCATGGGTTCTTACGGCATTGGATTGGGCCGCTTGCTGGGCTGTGTCGCCGAAGAACATCACGACGATCACGGACTGATGTGGCCGGTCAGCCTATCGCCTTACAGCGTTCACCTGGTCCTTCTGCATGGCAAACAAAACGACCTACCGCTGGAAACTGCCGAAAGGTTATATCAGGACCTGAAAGCAGCTGGTATTGATGTGCTCTATGACGATCGAGTAGAGACGCCAGGTGTCAAGTTCAACGACGCAGACTTAATCGGAATTCCGCTGCGAATGACCGTATCCGCCCGGTCCCTGGAGAATGGCGGCGTTGAGTGGAAAATCCGCAATCAACCCGCAAGAGAGATTGTCCCCCTCGACCAGGTTGTGGCCCATACGCTGTCGGCTTTAAGCGATATGCAGAAAGTCCTGAACAGCTCGATCCAGGATGTGGCGTATCACGATTGAGTTCCAGGGGTGATCACAAAATTCTGCAAAAACTTCTCGATCCGCGGGTACAGGTCCAGGAGTGTTTCTGTTTTACGGAATCCGTGTCCCTCACCCTCATAAATCTGGAAGATGTAGCTCGTTCCCGCAGCACGCAGACGATCTACTACTGCCTGGGATTGTGAGAGCGGCACGGCTCGGTCGTCGCTTCCGTGGAAAATCGCTACGGCATCCCGAATCTGGTCAGCCTGGAATAATGGCGAGCGTTTCCGGTAAACCTCGGCATCCGCGGGTAAAACGCCGACCAATTGTTGGTCATAATGCTTTTCGAACTTATGCGTTTCAAGGGCCAGCGTAAATAAATCGCATACTGGGTACATGGCCACCCCGGCTTTGAAAACTCCCGGGTGATAAATCAAAGCGTTCAGTACGGTCAAACCGCCTGAACTTCCACCATAAATCACCATGCGCGATTTGTCAACCAGCCCCCTGGCTGCCATCGCCTGGGCCCCGGTCACACAATCCTCAACATCAGCTTCCCCCCAACGGCCAGACAGGGAATCACGATACTTACGTCCGTACCCCGTGCTGCCGCGATAATTTACCTCTAACCAGGCATACCCGCGGGTGGTGAAATAAAGTGCATCCGAGGGATAACTCAGCGGAACCTGGGACGTTGGTCCACCATGTACATTGACAATCAAAGGGGGAAGACCCTGTCCAGAATACAGGCTGTTTGCCGGCAGTGACAGGAAACCAAAAGCTGTCAAACCGTCGGTAGTTTCCCATTCAACCGGCAAAGGGACAGGCAGGTCAGTTTCCGGGAGCACCTGCGAGTCCGAAATGGCAAGCACATGGATCCGTTCTCCATCCCACCGTACGATCTGTTCTGGATCGGCAGGTGAAGCGGCTATCACAGCAAATTCAGAATTCGTCGGGGAGACGCTGATTTGCTTGAACCAGGTGTAACGCCCCATCGGGATTGGAAGGCAGTTCCCCGAGCTATCAACCGAACACACCTCCCCTCTTCCCGCAGCATTCTTAATGATATACAGCGACTGGCTGTTCGCATTCCAGCCGTACGACCGGTTTCCCTGGGTCCAGGCTGGTGTGGAAAGGGCAAATTCTCCCTCAAGCCAGGTTTTCCGGCTGCCGGTTGCCAGTTCCAGCACCTCCAGAGCCTCCCATTCTCCCCTGCTGAGGATGTAACTCAGGAAGCGACCATCCGGCGAAAACTGCGGTTGTGAAGCGGTCTCGCCGGGGTCGCCAACGATTATGCGACTGGAAACCACATGGGGCGGGTCGCCTGCCAGGACACCCAGTTTCAGACAGGTTGAATCCCAGGGCATATTGGGGTGATTCCATTCGATCCAGGCGATGGCATCCTCTGAAGGGTTCCAGGCTGGCTGCATGTAGAAATCAGCGCCACTGACCAGATTTTCTGACCATTGGCTTCCCCTGGCATCAGCAATTGCCAGAACATCTTCACTGCCATCAGATCGGATATATAAAACCCAGCGACCGGAAGGCGAGGTCATCGGGGAGGCAGAACCACCGGACGCCAGAGTTATCGGAACTGGCTGACCCGATGGAAGATCGTACCGAAAGAGTCCACCGCTTCGGTCGGCAAAATAGACGCTCTCCCTGCCCAATCCGAAATCTCCGCCGCCATATCCGACGCCGCCGCTTACATTGTGGTCTGTCAGCAGCGTCCGGGGTGGTTCTCCTGACCGCATCAATAAGAGCTGGCCAATCCCATCTCGCCGCTCGAGCCACACCAATCCGCTTCCATCCGCTAACCACTGGACATCTTCAAGGCGCGGTCGGGCAGCCATCCCGGATGGCGTGACCGGACTTGGCCATAAACCGTAAGGGCGGATCATTTTTTCACCATGCATATTCCCTCCTATTTAAAGGAAGAGCCGGATTACCCGGCTAATCGTAATTTGAACGAAAAAAAAAGCCTATATATGGGGTTCGAATTTATCGATGAGCCGCGGCAGCGGCTGATAGCCAGAAATCCTTTCACGCACCTGGCCCCCCACAAAAAGCATGACCGTTGGAACGCTTAAAATCGAAAACCGCATCGTCACGTCTACTGCCTCATCCACATCCAGCTTCCCCAGACGAATCCGGTCTCCCCAGGAATTTTTAAGCTGCTCAAGTTCTGGCTCAAGTCGCTTGCACGGCCCGCACCAGACGGCCCCAAATTCCAACAGAAAGGGCTTTTCAGATTGAAGAACCTGGCTATCAAAGTTAGAATTGTCGATTTTCTCAAAGCCCATAAACTACCCCTGATTGATGATAGAAATATTCATGATGAGGTTCTAAGAATATATCACAAGGTGCCCTATTTGTCAGGAAAAGCACCTGAGAAATGCCTCGGGATGATGCAATTCGGTTAATCCTTAAGGATTACAGGTAAAATGAAGAAACCATATGAAACCCGCTAGAAATATTTTTATGCTATGACTCAAGCCCCAACCTCCCTCACATTGAAGCACGGGAAGCTGCAATTCCCTGTTTTCATGCCCGATGCCACATTCGCTGTGGTGCGCACGGTAGATTCCGCAGACCTGGTCAATGTCGGTATAGAGGCCGTGGTCATGAATACCTACCACCTCATGCAGCGGCCTGGATCAAGCACCATTCAGGCACTGGGCGGATTACACCGCATGTCCGCATGGGATCGACCTATCATCACCGATTCAGGTGGTTTTCAGGTTTACTCTTTGATTCGGCAGAATCCCAAATTTGGCAAAATGGATGACCGTGGAATCTCCTTTCAACCTGAAAACAGTGGGCGGAAGTACCTTTTGACCCCGGAAAAAGGCATCCAATTGCAGGTGAGCTACGGCGCTGACGTGGTAATTTGTCTGGATGACTGTACGCACGTGGACGCCCCGCGCAGCGAACAAGAAATCGCTGTTAAGCGGACGATTGGCTGGGCAAAACGCGCCCGGCTTGAATTCGATCGTCTGATTCAGCAGAAGAAACTTTCAGACGAGGATCGCCCTCGCATTTTTGGCGTAATCCAGGGCGGCGGCGAGTTCGATCTGCGGAAGCAGTGTGCTGAAGCGCTGCTCGAGATCGGGTTTGACGGCTTTGGTTTTGGTGGATGGCCCTTGGATAGCGAAGGCCAATTGCTAAACGAGGTGTTGGAATTCACGCGCAGTCTGGTGCCTGCCGAATTCCCGCTGCATGCCCTGGGAATCGGCCATCCACGCAATGTTTTGACCGGCTTTGACCTGGGTTACGGCATCTACGATTGCGCCATGCCGACCCGCGATGCACGACACGGACGGATCTATACCTACACCACCCCGCCCGGAACTGACGGCGGATTAAGTGGGGATTGGCTTAAGTACTTCTATATAAATGATGAACGCCACATCAAATCCAATCAACCGGTCCATCCCTACTGCGACTGTCCTCTTTGCACGCATTACTCAATGGGTTATCTGCACCATTTATTTAAATTGAACGACAGCCTGTATTTACGCCTGGCTACCCTGCATAATTTACGGTTCATGACCCAGCTAACCGACCGCATCCGGTTAAGAGCCAATGAACGAGCCTGAATCCGTCCTTGCTCTGGTAGATATGGTCCAGTCATCGGGAAAATATGCCGCCATCGATCCCGGACTGGTGAAATCCCTGGTTGAGCAGGAACTTGCCAAAGGGCGCAGTTCCAAAGACACCGTAAAAGCCGTGCGCAATAAACTCCATCAGATCGGCAGTGCCTACCAGGAAAAAAGGATTGACTATACGCATTTCAAATCAGACCTGCTGGCCCTGCCTCATTCACTCGCTGATGATGGTATAAAGGCATTTTGCCTGCGCGCCATGCGCGAACATGCCTCGACACGGGAGCGGCTGGGGTTCCTGGATGAATTTTATGATCAGGTTCTCAGCGGACTTGGTCCAATCCAATCTCTGCTGGATCTGGCTTGCGGACTAAACCCCCTGGCCCTTGGCTGGCTGCCGCTTGCTGCTGATGCGCAGGTACGGGTCTGCGATATTTACCACGATATGACCGATTTTCTGAATACTTTTTTTACCCATGTTGGCCTTGACGGCAAAGCTTTTCCATGCGACCTGACCCAAAATGTTCCAGAGCAACCCGTTCAGGTAGCGCTGCTGCTCAAAACCATCCCCTGTCTGGAGCAAGTGGATAAAACCATTGGCCGCAGGTTGCTTGCTACCATCCCGGCCGAGCACCTGATCGTATCTTTCCCTGTCCAGAGTCTTGGCGGACGCGGTAAAGGGATGCGTCAGAATTACGACCAGCATTTTAAAGAACTTATTTCTGGAATGGCTTTTGAAGTAAAGCGATTCGATTTTTCAACGGAACTTGTTTTCCGCTTAATGCGTCTTTGATCAGATACTTCATCGGTCAACAGCTTATGCATATTTAAGGAGAAAAAACATGGACGACAGCTTATCCTATTCGACCAAACCGAACCATTCACTGGCTATTGTCAGCCTGGTACTCGGGATCCTTGGTCTGGCAGCCATTCTACCCGTGATCGGACCCATCGGAGCGGTTGTTACCGCGAACATGGCGCAGCGTGATATCCGCCAGAACCCCGCACTTTATGGCGGAGAGAATCTGGCACGTGCTGGTTTGGTGCTTGGCTGGATCGGAATAGGCTTTTCTGTGCTCATCCTGGCAGTGATCTGTCTGGCTGTGGTATTTTTTATCCCGGTTGCCAGCTTCACCTTCCCGGCACAATAAACCGTAGTTCCGTTTGATAGGGTTCAGCCGGATGCATGATCAAGGGCTCGATTCACAGCTGATCAATCACCTGATAGAGGAGGTCCAGGCTTCCCGAAAATACCGTGGGCTCTCAATCCCGGAGGAAACTTTACGAGACTTGCTGGCTCAGGAACTGACCAAGGGCCGGTCTGGATCTGCAGCACAGCAGGCGGTACGCGAGAAGCTGCATAACATCATGGCACCTTACCTGGGTGACCCGGATTATGAGGATTCTTCCCGTAAGCTGACAGCCGCAGCAGAATCTGGCCAGCCCGGAAAGATTAAAGAGGTCTGCCTGGAAATCCTGGGCAGCCACGCCTCGACCCGCGAACGCATCCCTCTGCTCGACACGTTCTACCAGCAGTTATGGCAGGTCACTGGCCAGCCTGAGGTTGTGCTTGATTTGGCCTGTGCGCTGCATCCCTTTGGGCTTCCCTGGATGGGCTTGAATGAAAATACCAGGTATTATGCTTATGACCTGCATACGCCGCGCATCGAATTGATAAACCATTTCTTGCTTCTCCTGGGACGAGACCCGCTTGGGGTTGTCCAGGACATCCTGGTAACCCCTCCAACCATTCAGGCTGATGTTGCCATCTTTTTTAAGGAAGCCCACCGCTTTGAACAGCGGCAGCACGGGGCAACCCGATCCTTATTACAAGCGTTGAACGCCAAATGGCTGCTGGTTTCCTTACCGGCTTCCGATCTAAAAGGCCACCATTCGCTGGCCGAACGTCAACGGAAATTAATTAACCTGGTTTTAACCGGTTTCGATTGGTCCTTTGAAGAACTCCAGGTCGGAAATGAACTTGTTTTCTGCATTCGGAAATCATGAGCCGCAAGAAAAAACACTCCTCCCGATCAGAACCTCAACCGTCAGCCCAGGCTGCCGCGCTAACACAATTTAAGCCCCTCCTTTCGGCCGAGGAATTCCGATTATTGCTCGAGGAACTCCAGCGTCCTCTATTAACTGCCTTCCGCACCAATCCCCTAAAAACAAACCGGAGCCCCGAGGTCGGATGGGCGCAGCGTTACGGCTGGCAGTTGGAGCCGGTGCCCTATTGCCCGACCGGGTTCTGGGTGGCTCAAGCTGCCAATCCTGTGTCGATGACCCTCGAGCACCGTACGGGGCATTACTACATTCAGGATGCAGCTTCGATGCTGCCTGTGGAACTCTTTGACCTGGATGAATTGAGCGACCCCCTTGTGCTCGACCTGGCAGCCTCACCCGGCGGGAAAACGACGCATATAAGCTCCCGCCTGTCCGATCATGGGCTGATCATTGCCAATGATTCGGCTGCCGACCGCATTACTGCACTGAGGTTAGTACTGCAAACCTGGGGTTCGACCAATATCGCCGTTACCCGGTTCCCAGGCGAAAAGTTCGGGCGCTGGTTTCCCGAAACCTTTGACCGCATCCTGCTGGACGCACCCTGCTCCATGCAGTCGCTTCGCTCAACTGACTCGCACCCCATGCGGTCAATCACATCCCGCGAACAGGCAAATCTTGCTCAGCGGCAGGCTTCACTGCTTGCTGCGGCCATCGCAGCTCTGAAAGTTGGCGGACAAGTTGTGTATTCAACCTGCACGCTTGCACCTTCAGAGGATGAAGGTGTTTTGAACGAAATCCTTCGCCGATTTCCGGGAGCCATCGAGATCGAGAGGCTGGAAGGCCGCCTTCCCCATTCTGCACCAGCCTTGAGTCAGACAGAGAATGAAGCGTACGACCCGCAGGTGACCCGCGCTGCACGTTTGTGGCCGCACCGGTTCCACACATCAGGCTTCTTCGCTGCCCTGATCCGCAAGACTGCATCTGTTGATTTTCCGCAGGAGGATGCCCCTGACAGACCGCTCTCCCTGGTTGGGCAGAACCCTTTGCCCTACCGCATGCTGAAGGAAATTCTGTCAATTTTTACCGGCAACTACGGCCTGCCGCTCGAGGATATTCTGCAGGAGCACAAATTAGAGCTCTGGCAGAGTGCTGCCGGGATATTTGCGGTGCCATCCCGTTATATCCGCCAGTTTGGCGGATTGCCCTGTCAACTGCTTGGTTTGAAATTAGCCGAGGAAACTCCGGAGGGTTTCATCCCAGCACACGATTGGGTGACCCGCTTCGCCAACCGTTTTTCATCTGCAGTCATAACAGTTCCAGATGAAGTCTTGCCCGCGTGGTTACGCGGTGAGGATTTAGACATACCGGCTTCCGGCGGGGTTGTAATCCTGTATGACGCTGCAGGCCGCTGTCTGGGCCGCGGACGTGCGCAGAACGGCAAAATCAAGAATTTGCTGCCGCGCCGGCTGGTCTAGGACCGGTCGGACTCGAATTTATCGATCACCAGTGCCGCAGCTACAACAGCAGCAGTTTCCATGCGTAAAATGCGGGGGCCAAGGCTGACCAATTTCCAATCATTCCCGGCTGCCATTTCAGCTTCATCAGCGCTAATCCCGCCTTCAGGCCCGATCAGTAAACTGATCTCCGCACCGGTCGATAACCCCATCAGTGCATCCTGCAGCCGCATAGATTTCTCCGCTTCCCAGGCCAGGATTTTCATGTGGTTCGCAGATGAAGCCTGACGGATCACCTCGCTATAATCCAGCGGCTGGTTGAGGGATGGAATTCTTCCGCGCCGGCTTTGCTCAGCGGCTTCCTGCAGGATCTTTTGCCAGCGGTCACGCTTGTTCTCGAGATTCTTTTGGTCCTGCACCAGTGAACGGCTGGATATAACCGGGGTGAAACTGGCTGCCCCAACCTCGGTGCATTTTTGCAGCATCCATTCGAACTTTTCACGCTGCGCAAGACATAAACACATGTTGAGAACAACCGGGGCCTCGCCGCCTGCGGTCGATTTTTCCAGAATTTTCCCCCTCACCAATTCTGGTCTCACATCGGTCAATTCGAGCAGGTACTGCCAGCCCGAATTATCCAGGGCTATGACTTTCTCAGGCGGCTGCAGCCTCAGAACGCGATTAATTTGCCTTGAAATATCAGGCGTAAAGTCAACTGTATCATCCTGAAAGGCATTTATGGGTAAGAAAAAGCGGTGCATAATTGGCCTGATTATATGCGGTTTTTAGCACCGGCAGAGGGTTTCAGATCTATTATCTGGCTGCATCATTTCGGCTATCAAAAACCCCCATCGATTGGACATCAATGGGGGTTTAAAATCTTTGTAGTCCTCAACCCGCACCGGTGCCGCGCAGACGCGGATCCAGGGCATCCCGCAGGCCGTCACCGAGTAGATTGAAACCAAGGACGGTCAGCATAATCGCAATGCCGGGGAAGAACACAAGATGCGGTGCATTGAAGATGCTGTTCTTTTCCTCGCCTAGCATTAATCCCCACTCGGGACGCGGCGGCTCTGCGCCGAGCCCAAGGAAGGAGAGTGCAGCAGCATCCAGGATTGCAGTCGCGATACCAAGCGTCGCCTGAACGATCAGGGGTGTAAGAGAATTCGGGATGATATGCCCAAACAGGATGCGTCCCTGGCGGGCACCGATCGATCGCGCAGCGGTTATATATTCCAGCTCTTTAACGGATATCACCGTCGAACGCACCAGGCGCGCAAATCTGGGAATCGACACGATACCAATAGCCAAAAGCGCATTGATGAGCCCGGTGCCTAAAAAGCTTACGATGGCGATCGCCAACAGCAGTGAAGGAAACGCCATCAACACATCCATGATGCGCATCAAAGCGTCATCGATCCAGCCCCCCACGAAACCGGCAATAGCGCCGATGACACCACCGATGATTATGGCAAACCCGACCGTCGAGAGACCCACCTGCAGAGAAAGGCGTGAACCAAAAATAACACGGGAGAGCAAATCACGGCTGTTACCGTCAATGCCGAAGAGATGCTGCGGTTGATCCTCAGGGCAGCCCAAGAGGTGAATACAGGGAACTGCCCGCCGGTCCACATCGCGCAAGATCTTGGTTGGGTCATATGGCGCAATTTGCTCAGCAAAAATCGCCAGGATCAGTAGAATCCCCAGAATAACCATACCCACAATAGCTGACCGGTGATGGAATAGACGGCGGAGGGCTTCTCGCCCGGGTGAAGTGTATTTAACCTTACTTACGTCCAGGATAGCTACGTTTGTTGTCATGATGTATAGACCCGTTACTCCAACCGTACTCTGGGATCAAGATAAGCGTACGAAACATCAACCAGCAAATTAATCAAAACGAAAATGATGGCAATAATCAGGGTAAAGCCCTGAACAACTGGATAATCTCGGGAAAGGATCGACTGAACCAGCATGGTACCCACACCTGGCAGGGCGAATACCGTTTCAGTAAGGACTGCGCCGGAAAGCAAGGCTCCTGTCTCGATGCCAATGATGGTAATTACAGGGATCATCACATTCCGCATGGCGTGTTTTGATACAACCCGGTTTTCCTTAGCGCCTTTGGCACGTGCAGTTCGGATGTAATCCTGCTGCATGACCTCAACCAGTGTGGAGCGGGTCATTCGTGCAATAATTGCCAATGGGATCGTACCGACCGCAACAGATGGGAGAATAAGGTGCCACAATGCGTCTTTGAGGGTCTCCCAGTTGCCAGTAATCAAGCTATTAACCAGGGACGAGTTGGACAGGAAATACACCGCAAATCTTGGAAAACCTTCCAGGTCGGTCAAATTCCAGAGCTTGGCAAGGTTCACCAGGGTCATGGTGGAGCTCAGGCGGCCTGAGGGTGGAATAAAAAAGGCAGTGTCCTTGAGGACAAGAGCAAAGAAATAGGCCAGCATTAACCCCAGCCAAAAGACAGGCATGGAAATACCTATATTGGCAACCACCATGGTTATCGTATCCACGATGCTGTTTGGCTTTAATGCCGAAATGATTCCCAATCCGATTCCAACCGTAGTTGAAAACAACATCGCAAAGAGGGTCAATTCAATGGTCATCGGCAGGCGTTCTGCGATGATGTCAGTCACAGGCCGGCTGAATCGGATGGACTCGCCAAAGTCGCCCTGGGCCATATTGACGATGTACCTGGTAAATTGAACGAAAACGTTGTCGTTCAATCCATAGCGCTCTTTAAATTCCTCGCACTTCTCTTCCGTAGCCCGCTCACCCAGCATGGCTATACAAGGATCGCCGGGAATGAGACGCACAATTAGAAAAGTGATCAGCAAAATGCCAATCGCTACTGGCAGCAACAGGACCAAACGTCGGGCCAAAAAACGCAGCATGATCGATGTAATCCTTTGAAGGAATTGGTCAAACCAAACGATAAAACATGAACAGACCGGTCGACTTTACGCCAGCCTGTGCACAAATCGATCTCGAAAGTTTTTAAATCGGGGGTGTCCCGCGGAATGGACCGAAAGGACACCCCCGGAGTATAAACCGTTACAGGTTACTCAGCCGCGTTCAGGAATTTGTTGAAGAATGCGGTGAAGTATTCGAAGTTGCCGGTGCGGCCGACGTGGTTGGGGCTGGAAGCATCCCATACCGCGGCAAAACTGGCAACAACATCGCTGGCATCCAGCAAAGCTCCGTCACTGAACATTACGCCTTCGCGCAGGGTGAAGGTCCATTCAGTGGCATCCTCATTGGCTTCGTAGCTCTCAGCCAAACCAGGTTCGACCTCAGTGCCGCCGACCTTGAAGGACAACAGAGCCTCGTAGATCTGCTCGCAAGCACGCAGCGTCTCACCATCGGTTTCGTCAATGCACCACAGGGTGGCGGGTTCGCCAGACTGCATCCAGACGAAGGTATCCGCATCCGAGGTCATCACACCCATCAGCTCATTGCTGAGCGGGCTGGCGTGAGCATTGCCAATGCTGGCTTTGTAAGCGGTTGCAGAAGCACCATGGGCGACCGGGATCATCACAACGTTGTCTTTCAGGAGCTGATTGACAGCATCGTAATGGACCTGGCGGGCAACAGGATCGGAGAGCTTGCCGGCAGCGCGGATTTCCTCCACAATATCGGGGAAGAGCGAGCCAAACTGCATATTGCCCGATGCAGCAAAGTGGTAATCATAGAAGTTCGTAGCGCCTGGATAGTCAGCGCCCCAGCCCAGCAGGTAGAAACCTTCCTGCCCGGCAGCGGTAGCATCAATGAAGGCAGTGGATTCCATGATGTTGATGTTGACGGTAATGCCAACCTCGGCAAGTTGAGCCTGGATTTCCTGAGCTACTTTGTCAGGGGTGGGCAAGTAACCGCGCACAACATTGCGCAGAGAAAGGGTGATTTCAAGGTCTGACAGACCAGCATCAGCTAGAAGTGATTTGGCCATTTCAGGATCATACTCATACCAATCCACTGCATCGCTGTAACCGGGTTGAATAGCCGGGGGAACGAAGACCTTGGCAACCTGTGAACCTTCGGGATAGTACTGGTCAACAATGCGCTGGCGGTCGATTGCATAAGCAATGGCCTGGCGAACGCGGACATCATCAAACGGGGCGATGTCGTGGTTGAAACCAATGTAGAAGATGTTCAGAGGATCGCGGGGATACAGTGCCAGGTTTGAGTCACCCTGGATGGTCGCGAAATCTTCGGGGGCGGGATTGTCAATGCCATCTACCTGACCGGACTGCAGTTCAAGCAAACGCTGAGCAGACTGTTCGGACCAGCGGAAGACCAGATTGGGGATGTCGGCCGGGGTGCCCCAGTAATTGGGGTTGGCTTCATAGATGATGCGGTCGCCGCGGATCCACTCAACCAGTTTATAGGGACCGGTGCCATTAGGGGCTTCGCTCATCTTCACAGAATCGCCTGAATTGGCATCCAGGTATTCCTTATCTGCAATTGAGAAGACCGAGAAGGCAACCTTCGAGGGGAAGTCAGGATCGGAATAGCAAAGGGTGAACTTTACGGTTTGTTCGTCAACGGTTTCAATCGTCTTGAACTCACCACCGTAATCGCAGCTCTCAGCCTCAACCTTCATCTCGACGAAATTGGCGCGGCCAACTGGTTCTTCAACAACTGGCGCGGCAGTAGGCTCTTCGGGCGCGGTTGTTGGAGCGGTAGTCGGTTGAGCGGCGGGCTCTTCCGTAACTGTGGTTGGCTGGCAGCCAGCGATAATCATACTGGAAACAACAAACAGCGCTAAAAGCGCGTAAACCAAGCGGTGTTTCATTTCTCCTCCTAAAATTTTTCTTTGGCGATTAATTTATACGATACTACGGTGTGTAATTTTGTTTGAACACCTCCGTCTTTTCTGATCAATATTGAAAAAGGGATTGAATTAATGTAAATCATTCAACTAAACTTGTCAAGAACTCTGGCAAATTCCGCGATCAATTCGCAATAAACGCACTTGTGCGCCTGACAATGCGGGTTTTAAATGTATAATTTTCATCGACATGGAAAAAATGGCGCAGGAAATCCGCAACCTGATCGGGATTCAACTCACCTCCCGGCAGTTATCTGCTTTTACCCGATATGAAGAAATCCTGTTGGAATGGAATCAAAAATTCAACTTGACCGCCATCCGGGATGCGGAAACCATCCGCAGCAAACATTTTTTGGACTCGCTTACCTGTATGCTGGCCTGGCGGGACCGCTCCCCGGAGAGATTAATCGATATCGGTACGGGAGCTGGATTTCCCGGGATTCCTTTAAAAATTATGATGCCGCGCCTGCGGCTGACACTGGTAGATTCGGTCGGTAAAAAGCTCGATTTTTGCCGTCACATCGTCAACACGCTCGGGTTGGACAATGTAACCTGCCTGCAGGCTCGCGCTGAAGAACTTGGCCTGTCGCGAGAGCACCGCGAAAAATATGATTGGGCTGTGGCAAGGGCTGTAGCGAATATGCCGGTTCTTTCCGAATTTTTACTGCCTTTGGTGCGGGTCGGGGGCGGAATTCTAGCGCAAAAGGGAGAAACCGGGTTGGCTGAAACCCAAAAGGCTGAGCCTGCCATCCGGGTTCTCGGCGGTCGGATCAATAAACTCATTCCGATCCTGCTGCCCGGTGTGACGGAGGAGCGTTTCCTGGTCGTGGTTGATAAGGTCAGCACGACCCCGCCTGGTTATCCACGCCGGGTTGGGCTGCCTGCCAAAAGACCGATCAGCTAGCTGACTTTTCTTCTTTGACCACATAACCGGCGCGGACCTGCCAGACCGTGCTGCGTTGGATAAATTCTGCAGAAAAATGGTTCAGGTCGGTGGTTGTCATCATGGCTTGCTCGCTCTCCTGCAGCGCATCCAACAACTCCGAACGGCGCAGGGCATCCAGTTCCGAAAGCGTTTCATCGAGCAGAAGTACCGGCCAATGCCCGGTTTTCTCGCGCATCCATTCGACTTCTGCCAGTTTGAGCGCCAGAAGGCAGGTTCGCACCTGCCCGCGCGATCCGTAATCCCCCAAATCAAGGCCATTCGTAATGAAGCGGAGTTCATCGCGGTGCGGCCCAATGGTAGTAACGCCGCGGGCAATTTCCTCCCTGCGGGCTGCCTGCAGCCGTTTGATTAGACCATCGCTAATTTGTGCAGTGTCGAATCCGCTGCGGTCCGCTGGCCCGCTCTGTGGGAGCGTGTATTGACCGTTGGTTGGAGTCAGCGGGTCATACGACGGACGGTAATCCAGGCGAAGCAGCTCCGAGCCTGACGTCAACTGCTCGTGGCGGCGGGAAACCGAGCGCTCAAGTTCCTGGACAGCCTGAATTCTAGCTTGGATCAGGAATGCGCCCCGTTGCGCAAGGGTCAAATCCCAATATTCCAATTGATTGGGGTCGCCATTCCGTTCGGAAAGCATTTTGAGCAAGGCATTACGCTGACTCAACGCCTGGGCATAATCCGTCAAAGCCCTGGCATACCCCGGGATCACCTGAGCCAATGCCAGGTTCATGTAGCGGCGGCGATCTTCCGGTCCGCCTTCAATTACACGGGTCATTTGCGGTAAAAAAATCACTGCATTGAACAAACCCAGTGCTTCCGCGGCGCTGCGCTTAACGCCATCCACCAGGATTTCTTTCCGCTGTCGGGTCGTGCCGTTGCTGCCGGTCCCCTCGCGGATCAGGCGAACTTCAAGCCGGTGCTCATCATCCCCGCGCGAAAAGGTCGCCACCAGCCGCGCGACTGCGAGGGGCTCCCCCGGAACCGTGAAATTGATCAATTGCCGGTCGTTTGCTGCGTGAACTGATGTAAAGGTCGCAAGATAATAGGCGGCTTCCAGAAGCGTTGTTTTCCCCTGAGCGTTATCCCCGACCAATAAAAGAATCCGCCGGGGCACTTCCATGTCCAGGCGGGTAAAAGCGCGAAAATTGGTCAGCGAAAGGTGGGTAAGGTGCATGGAACTAACTTGCCAATGCTTCAGTCAGTGATTAATTTTTCTTCTTCCGGTGAAGGTTTCCAGACTCTGGTTGCCCTGTCCGTGTAGAGGATTCCGTCAAGGTGGTCAATTTCATGCTGGAAAATACGCGCCAACCAACCGTTGGCTTTAATTTTCACCGGCTGTCCGCGGCGGTTTTGTCCCCGAACCACGATCTCGAGGGGTCTCTCCACCTCGCCAACCAGGGCAGGAATGGACAGACAGCCCTCAATCCCCATTTCAGTCTCATCTGAAACCTTCACAATTTCGGGGTTGGCTATCACATAGAGCTTTTTGGGACTGTCCTCTTTCTCGTCATCTTCCTCATATTCAATGACCACCAGACGGGTTAACAGGCCAATTTGCGGTGCTGCCAGACCCACGCCGGGGGCATCGCGCATGGTCTCAATCATGTCATCGATGGTTTTTTGCAGGTCTTTATCGAACGATTCAATCCTGTGGGCTTTTCGCCGCAGGACTTCATTCGGTACAGTAACAATTTCTCTCAGTGCCATACTCTTCCACTTTCATTGTCGGTATCAATAAATATTAGAGCTCTATTTTACCGCGAAAAAAGTCATGCCTGCGAGTCCGGCGCTTCAATCTCATCCGATCCTCCAGGCGGGATTTCACCAATGATGTCATGGTAACGCTCAATCCAATCTGCCATTTGTTCGTGTCGTTCCTGTTCAGCACGATTTTCTTCTCGCTGCTTATAATCCACAAAATACTGGAACACCTCGCGCTGCACTTCAGCCGGATTAACAACATTGTCAAAGGTGAACGTCGTTTCTCCAATCTTGATATAAACCGTGCCGAAGTTAAATATTAAACCGATAATATCCTTGCGTTGGTAGTCGATGCTGAGAATATTTCGCAGTGGAGCTGATTTACGTTCTTCCAGACCAAGCGGCTTCCGGTACACATCGATGACGAACTCAGGGGTGATAATGTAGCGGTCATTGCGCCAGTCAACATACTGGTAGAGCCACCATACTCCCAGTAATGGAAGGCTGATAACTGCCAACAAATTGGCGGTGGCTGCTTCAAGGGGAATAACAGTAAACCATGTCAGCAGTGTGAAGGCGGCTACGACGATCGCCACGAGGGTTGGCCAGCCGATTTTCTTAAGCAAAATAATCCAGTGAGTGCGATAGATGATGTTACTGCCCTCCTCAATTCGCAGCAGAAACATCTGAGATAAAAACTCCTGCAGCACGCCGGCCTTGAAATGGATGGGTACCTCTTGATCGTTTGGCATATTCTTTGCGGCAGGGCGATGCTCAATTCGCTCGCGGATCGTTCGGTCGATCCTGTCAAGCTGTTCGTGACGGTGGCGGTATTTTTTACGGCTGCGCAGCTCATTAATCAAATTGATCACCAACTGGGGATAAGCCTGCCGGTTTAGCTGCACATTTCCGGTATAGGTACGCATTACGATGTTGCCGTACTCCAGCATGCGCCCAATCTGATCCGTTCTCAGGTCATGAGCCAGGACCGCATCCAGGGGAACTTCCTGACGGCTGTCATAAATCAACAACACCCGTTCTAGTTTGACCACCCGGCGGTTAGTGACCACAGCAAAGTCATTGGACCAATCCACGGCAATCCAGACCAGCACTCCTAGCATTCCAAGCAAGGTCAAAACAAGCAGTGCCAGGGGGAAACTTGAGCCGGGGAATTGAACGATGAATAGATAGGCGAATATTCCGCACAACACAGCACTGACCCCCAGCACTGGAAGGGCTCTCAACACCAGGAAAATCCAATGCTGACGGGCAATATAATGGACGACCTCCCGTGGAGCACGCCATTCCATTGAAATTCCCATTGCCAGCAGGTAACTCTTTAATACCATCCGCAAAGGAATGTCGATGGTCGGCAACTCCTTGCGAAGTTGTTCGATCAATTCCAGTTTTATGCACAGCACAACGGTTTCACCCTGAGCTGATGCTGTTGCGTAACGCCGGGGTTCCCGGGTTGATAGGGCTTCCTCGCCAAAGTAGTCCCTCGCATCCAGGATAGAGGTTTCTTCCGTTGTTTTGAGTTTTCGGGTGAGCTTAACCAAACCGCTGAAGAGAATATAAAAGCCGTCGACGGGGCCGCCCTGCTCGAATATCACGGCGTTCTCTTCGTAAAGGAAAACCTCAATGCAATCGGCCACTCGCTCGAGCTGGGTAGCGTCCAAGCTCAGGAAAATGTGGCTTTGCCGAAGCATTTCAAGCACAGCGATGCGTTCTACCTGCATAATCCATAGTATATACGATCTATGCCCGCTTGAGCTGCCCCGAACCGACAGGATTTGGCTGCACAGCAGCGCTTTGATATTCTGGTACAATTTGGTCGAATAATCTGGAGGAAGCTTGAGACGCGGAAATACGGCCATCTTTCGATGGGTTTCATTTGGCATCATATTTCTGGGGGTTCTGCTTACTGTCTTTCAACTCATCAGTTACAGCCGATTGCGCGCTGCATTTCCAAATGGAACAATCATCGCAGGCGTTCCGGTCGCTGGACTGAGCCGCGAGGAGGCCGCTGCGCGGTTAATCCAGGCTTACAGCCAACCGGTCGAAATGCGCTATGGTGACGCGATCATCCAAATTAAACCTTCCGTGGTGGGCTTCACCCTAGATATTGAAAGCATGCTGGCTGCCGCCGACCAGGCCCGCATTTCCCTGCCATTCTGGCAGGCGTTCTGGGGTTTCCTCTGGAATCAACTTCCACTACCAGCTGAAATACCACTCCGGGCAGACTCTTCGGATGAAAGACTGCGTACTTATTTACGAGACGAAGTGGCTGCCCGCTATGATAAAGAACCGACCCCTGCCCAACCCGTACCAGGGAGTTCCTCCTTTACCCCTGGACAATCCGGCACGGAGTTGGATATCGAACGCGCCGTTACTCTGGTCAACGGCGCCATGCGCAATCCTATCAACCGAGTGGTCAGCCTGACCTTCTCGAGTGTGTCTCCAACCCGGCCGTCCTTCCCAAACCTGCAGGTCATGATGCAGCAGGTGTTAGCTGTCAACGAATTTGAGGGGTTGGCAGAAATTTACCTGATGGACATCGCCAGCGGGCAGGAAATCAATTTTGCATACAATAACGGCGAAATCATTGCCCCAGGTATCGCATTCACGGCTGCCAGTACCATGAAAATCCCGATCATGATTTCCAGCTTCCGCCGATTGGAAGAGCCAACTCCGGCAGAAATCACCAGCCTGATGGAATCGATGATTGAACTATCGGAAAATGACCCGGCTGACCGGCTTATGGAACAGGTCATCGACAACCGGCTTGGACCTCTGGGGGTTACCGACGACCTGCGTCAGTTGGGCTACGAAAATACCTTCCTGGCAGGTTTCTTTTATCCCGGGGCGGCTTTGCTGCAAAACTTTAAAACCCCGGCCAATTCCAGAACAGACGTTTCTGCTGAACCCGACCGCTACAATCAGACGACCCCGGTAGAAGCGGGCCAACTGCTTAATGATGTCTATCAATGTGCCTCGAGCGGCGGCGGTACATTCGGAGCAGTTTTTTCCGGCGACATCACCCAAACAGAATGCCGCTTAATGATCAGTTATTTGACCAAAAACCGCATTGCAGTTTTAATCGAAGCCGGTGTGCCGGAAGGTGTACAGGTGGCGCATAAACACGGTTGGTTGACCGATTCTACCGATGGTTTAATCCACACCATCAGTGATGCTGCCATTGTCTATACACCCGGCGGTGATTTCATCCTGGTTATTTACCTTTACGATCAAAACCAGCTGCTGTTCGACCCCGCCAACGAACTTGTGGCACAGATAACCCAATCAATTTATAACTATTACAACATGGCCGGGCAGTAAACCCAGGTCAGTGCGAGGTTTCATACGCCGATCGCAATTCCTGCAGCAGCTGCGCGGGCGTCCAATGCATGGGTTCGCAGATTTCAGCTTCTAAGCGCGTCAGTTCTTCAACCAGTGCATCTCTATCCTTTTGAGGAGTGGGAATTCGGTAGCGCTGCTGGAGAGCTGCCAGACGGTCGTGGAAGCTGACTATCCGCTCCATTTCGACCATTTTGTCGGCAAAATAAACCAGCTTTTCTTCCCACGTCCGCGGTCGCCGGTCTTGATCCAGAATATCAAAGAGCACATGCCTGCTGACAATTTCTGCCAGCAATGGTTGCCCCCGCTGACGCAGCATTTCCCCACCTAATAATCCGTGCCCAATGTTTTGCCCTCGCGCCGGAATTTTGGCCAGGTCGTGCAGCAGTCCCCCGCGATGTGCCAGGACTGGATCAACCTGTTCACCCGATTTCCGTAAAAAGACGGCCATCAGATAGGCTACCGCTGCCACCATTTCGACATGGGCCAGCAGCCGGCCGGGTCCGTTTTGTTCAACCAGCCAGGCTTTGGCTTCCGCGACCGTCGGCAGTGTCAAACGGTCAAGTACAGCCGGGAGATCTGACATGCAAAGTACTTCAGCATCATGAACTGGTGCCAGACCTGGAGCTGCCCCACCGGACGGGTTATACCAGACCGCCCGCCAGCCAGCACGGATTGCGCCTTCGATATCATTGGTAAAACTATCGCCAACCATAACTAACTCTGAAGGATGATCTTTCAGCATACTTTCGATGGCTTTGAAAAAATCAGGTTCCGGTTTTCTTGCTCCGCCCAGTTCTTTCGGTGTATAGAACCCTTCGAATGGCTTTTCACATCCCAGGCGAGCCATTGCCGCCTTAACCATGGAAGCATCTGAATCTGTCGCATTGGTGCCAACGATCAAACGGAAATTGCCGCCCAGGGATGCCAACATCTGCTTCACTCCGGGCACTGCCTTAAGCACCGGCCAATTTACCATTGGTCCGGTTTGATAAGGATCAACAACGACGAGTGTATCTCCCCCATCAAAAACAATTGTGTGGATCGGCATGGTGGTTTCTCCGCCAGCCATTGTACCTCATGAGCCCGGCAGTGATTGGGCAAAGGCCCGATGGTATAATCTTCGCTATGCCTTCCCTCGTCGCAATCGACCTTGAAACCACTGGCCTTGACCCCCAAAAAGATGCCATCCTTGAAATAGCCGCAGTCCGTTTTTCAGGCGCACGTGTTGAAGCAGAATGGAGCTCCCTGATTAATCCGGGACGCCCCATTCCGCCGCTAATCACACAGTTGACCGGCATCACCAACGATATGGTACGCAATGCACCTCCGATTAAGGCTGTCATCCAGACGGTTAAAGACTTTATCGGCGATTCGATTGTCGTGGGTCATAATGTACGTTTTGATATGGGTTTTTTACAAAAGCAAGGCATCCTTGCTCTGAATGATGCTATCGATACCTATGAGCTTGCGGCGGTACTGATGCCGACCGCCAGCCGCTACAACCTGGGATCGCTGGGTCAGATCCTGGGTATTTTAATTCCAAATTCGCACCGGGCACTCGACGATGCCCGTCTGGCCCATGCAGTGTATTTTAAGCTCTATGAACAGGCAGTACAGATGCCGGTCGACCTTCTGGCGGAGATTGTACGCGACTCCGAGGACGTTGAATGGGATGCCGGCTGGTTCTTCAACCAAATAATGCGCGCCCGCTCCCGCCAACCTATCAGCGCCAAGCCTGTCCGGCAGCATGATTACGGCGGGCTTTTTGCCTCGGATGAGACAGTGCTGGCTCCGCCCCTGGTGCCACCCGAAACGATTACACCCCTTAACCTGGATGAGGTAGCTGCACTGTTAGAATACGGCGGGCCATTCGCACGCTATTTCAGTGGATATGAGCAGCGCGCTCAACAGGTTGAAATGCTGCGGGCTGTAACCCGGGCATTCTCAGATGGATACCACCTAATGGTTGAAGCCGGCACTGGCACCGGAAAATCCTTTGCCTACCTGGTTCCAGCCGCACTTTGGGCTACGCAAAATAATATGAGGGTGGTCATTTCCACCAACACAATCGCGCTTCAGGAACAGCTGATCAACAAAGATATTCCAGATCTGCGGAATGCTCTCGGCATTGACCTGCGTGCCGTGGTGCTCAAAGGACGCGGGAATTACCTTTGCCCTCGACGGCTGGACGCCATGCGCAAGCGCAAACCTGATAACGCAGATGAAATCAGGGTGATGTCCAAGGTCCTGGTGTGGTTGAATCAAGGCGGCAGCGGTGACCGTTCTGAAATCAATTTAAACGGTCCGATTGAACGCGAAGTATGGTCGAAGCTTTCAGCCGAAGATGAAGGCTGCAAAGCCGAAGTGTGCATGGCCCGCACGGGCGGAGTCTGTCCATTTTACCGTTCACGTATGGCAGCCCAGTCTGCCCACCTGATCATTGTTAATCACGCACTCCTCCTGGCAGACGTGATTACAGGCAGCCGGGTCCTTCCGGAATATTCCTACCTTGTCGTGGATGAAGGTCACCACCTTGAAGCCGCCTCAACCAATGCATTAAGTTACCGAGTGACTCAAAACGATTTATCGCGAATGGTCAGGGACATTGGGGGAACATCCAGCGGAATCCTTGGCAATTTACTCTCGAAATCACGTGATTGGTTAAAACCTTCCGATTTGGCGAGTGTTATGACCCAGGTTCAACGGGCGACAGATTATGCCTTTCGCCTGGATCATGACACCGGCAATTTTATGCGCGCGGTAGATTTCTTCATGGAGCAAGCCCGTGACGGTCAGGCTGTGGGTTCCTATGGACAGGAAGTTCGAATTTTGCCTGCCACCCGTACGCTTCCCATGTGGACGGAAGTTGAAATGGCCTGGGATTCAGCTACAGGGTCGATGACACTGCTCCTCAACATGCTGACGGATATCCATCGCAGTATAAGCGGCACAATCGATCCGTCCACCCAGGCAAATGACGACCTGGAGGATGCCATAAATGTTCTGTCGACCATCACAAGGCGCTTGACGGAGGCACAATCCTATTTAAATGCATTGGTTTCGCAGCCGGATCCGAACAGTATTTACTGGGCGGAGGTGCATCCCAACACCCATCGGTTGGCGCTGCAGATCGCGCCGCTGAATATCGGCCCCATGATGGAGCAGTATCTGTGGCACGAAAAAAATAGTATTGTTGTCACCTCCGCAACGCTGACGACTCAGGGTGAATTTGACTACCTTAAGACACGTCTGAACGCTGATGAAGCTGAGGAAATGGTACTCGGCTCACCCTTTGATTACGAGAATTCCACGCTGCTTTTTCTACCGAATGACATTCCCGAACCGATGGATGTAAATGGTTACCAACGCGCGGTTGATCAGACGATCGTACGCCTGGCAAAATCATCCGGCGGGCGGATGCTGGTGCTTTTCACCTCTTACGCCCAACTGCGTAAAACCTCCCAGGCCGTCTCGCATGCGCTGGCTGAAGCAGACATCCAGGTGTTTGAGCAAGGGGAAGGTGCCTCTGCCAACACCCTGCTCGAGACCTTCCGTGGAACAGAAAAAGCAGTTTTGCTTGGCACTCGCGCTTTCTGGGAAGGAGTCGATATCCCTGGCGAAGCGTTATCGGTGCTGGTAATTGCCAAACTGCCATTTGAGGTGCCCTCTGACCCGATTATTGCTGCACGGTCAGAAACTTTCGACGATCCATTTAATGAATACCACCTGCCCGAGGCAATTTTGCGGTTCCGTCAGGGATTTGGGCGGCTGATTCGCACGCAATCTGACCGCGGCGTGGTTGTTGTTTTGGATAAGCGCGTGCTCACCAAGCGCTACGGGGAATACTTTCTCGGGTCTTTACCGGATTGCACAAAACGAGTTGGGTCCATACGAGACCTGCCCGAGCAGGCTGCCCGCTGGTTAAACCTTTAGCCTTTTTCATTGAAATATTATTCGGAGTTGTAAAATGGCCGGTATCCCAGAGTTTGTTGCGAAAAAAGCCTATGTGAACGGCAGTCTGCAGACTACCCCCGATGGGTTTTCGTTCAAACTGGTTAATCCCTTCACTTCGATTACAGTAAATTCCTTTCAAATCGAATTAGGCGATCAATCCATCCCAACTTCCCAGGTCAGCATCATCGATGAGCAAGGTGCGGGGCTAGCTGGGGAGGCGATCTCCAATGCGAACCCATATCTGTTTGAACTCCATAAAACCACCACGATAAGGGTCGATGGTACGCCTTTGGGCAACCACAATGTCACCTTAATGGTTAACACCGCGGATATCGGGCCATTGAAATTACGTATTCAGAATTTTGGGCAAACCGAAGGTAGTAAACACGGGTGGCATCCCAAACAAACCCTGCTGGATTTTCTCAAGGGACCGCAAAAAGCAATTCTGCGGATCGATGCAGAGCGAACCATCTCTGAAATCAACCCGCACATCTACGGACATTTCATTGAACATCTTGAACGCTGCATATACGGCGGAATTTGGACAGAAAATGGTGACAAAATCCGCGAGGATGTGCTTCGATTGATCCAACCCCTCAAACCTCCGCTGATCCGGTATCCAGGAGGAAATTTTTCAAGCGCTTACCATTGGGAAGATGGGATTGGACCGCGTGACCAACGGCCAAAGCGGTTTGACCCCGCCTGGAAAGTGGAAGAGAGCAACCGTGTGGGGACGGATGAGTTCATGGAACTCTGTGAGCGGACTGGTGCGGACCCGTACATTTGCGTCAATGATGCCACCGGGACCCCTGAAGAAGCTGCCCGCTGGGTTGCGTATTGTAATGAGGATGCCAGTGGGGAGCAGGGCCGCCGAAGAGCAGCTAACGGTCACCCAGAGCCGTACAACGTAAAATTGTGGGGTGTCGGGAATGAAGTCTGGGGGATTTGGCAGGTTGGTCACACCGATGCTGAATCGTATGTCAACCGCATGCGTCCGATTATTGAAGCAATGCGCAAGGTGGATCCGACCATAAAAATCGTTGCCGCAGGCGACACATTAGGCGCTGACCACAATCCGGATGCACGGCGTTGGAATGAGACAGTTTTACGCCTGGCTGGCGATTTGATCGACTATATTTCATTCCATGTATATCAACCGGATAAAGAAGGTTGGTTGGATTCATACGAGCAGGAGAAGCTTTTTTATACCGTATGTGCTGCCCCACGTTCGGTCGAAAATGCCATCCAGAGAATGGCTGATTTAATCCAAATCGCCGCGCCAGGCAAGAATATCAAAGTTACGCTGGATGAATGGAACCTCTGGCTGGCTCCGCCAGATGGGGCGGCAAGTATGCACGCCGTTCATTACACCATGCGCGACGCCCTGTACACAGCCAGTATGTTGAACTCATTTATCCGCAAAAGCAAACATCTTGCGCAGGCAAACCTGGCTCAAATGGTTAATGTTTTGCCGCTTATCGTCACAGATGAGAATCAGGCTTATGCCACACCCATCTATTATCCTTTTGTCATGTATTCCAATATGGAGCCTGTAGCGTTGGATGTCGAACTGGATTCACCAACCTTTCACAGTCAGGCGCTTGGAAATATCGAAGACATGGAAAAGGTGCCGTATATTGATGTGAGTGCAACCGTATCGCGCAGCGGACAACGTGTTGTGCTTGGGATTGTCAACCGACATCCGACGCGTCGTGTTGACCTGTCTGTGCGGTTGTACGGCTTTGAGGGGTTACACCCTGCACGCTGCTGGATTTTGCGTCACCGCGACCCGCTGGCAGAAAATTCGTTTGCCAATCCGGATAATGTCAAAGCCAGGGCAGTGGACCTGCGGCAAATTGGCAAACGGAGGCGCTTTACACTCGATCTACCTCCGTGCTCGGTATCGGTAGTAACCCTGGAATAAAAATAAAGCCCCGTTTTCAAGTGAAAATGGGGCGATTGTTATCCCCCTTCCAAGTTGGTGGCGGGCGTCGAACGCTGATAAATGGCGAACGAATAGATAGATCTTTGCACATCGATAGTTGGTTGGATCCTTTTTTTCTTAAATTAACCCTCTGGCAGCGGTGGAAAAGGTATTAACCATGTAACGCACGTAATTGAGATTCCAAAACAAAATACAGGTTTCTTCACAATCTATTCTTCCAGTCTTCACATTTCCTTCAAATTCAATCGTTATTATCTAAACATCAAGTAAGGAACACCTTACAAAACAAATTTAGTCAAGGAGACTTAAAAATGAAAAAATTAGCTGTAGGCATTGTAACTGTGTTGGTTTTAGTCCTGGCTTTTGCGACAACCAGCAGTGTTTTTGCTCAAGCAGGCACCCCGCAGGGGACTGCTGCTGGATATGGAGCCGGAAGTCAAACGGGTTACAACATGGGTAACCGTGGTGCTGGTCGTGGAGTTGGGTTGGTGAACGGATTTGAGAACGCTGCCCATACTCAGGATGGCATACTGCACGATGCGATGATCGAAGTGTATGCAGATGCTCTTGGTCTGAGCGTGGATGATTTGAATGCCAAGCTGACCGCCGGCGAGACCTTATCCGAGATTGCTTTCGCCGCCGGTATGTCCGTGGAAGATTTTACTGCTTTGAAAGTTGAAGCCCGGACCGCCGCCATCGGGCAGGCAGTGGCTGATGGCACCCTGACCCAGGAACAGGCTGACTGGATCCTGCAGCGTGCTGGTGGAGCAATGCGCGGTGGTGCCGGTGGACGTGGTGCCGGACTTGGCATGAACGCCAACGCCGACTGCCCCTACTACCCACAGGTTCAACCGTAATTCGACCCGGTCAATCAAATCGAGCGCTCCCATCGGAGCGCTCGATGCTGTATAGTAAGGATAGGTAAACGAGTAGAAAATCCGCTCAAACATCCGTTGACAGTACTATCGGTGGTATGGTGTCAAAACAGGTTTTATTGCATCAAATTGTCAGAGAAAAGTATGGAATCCCTGGCAATACCATTTTTATGGTGCTAATGTTAGGGTCATAGATACTCCATAATATTAATAAGGCAGTGGGACAAGATGACAAAAAAGATCCTGGTCGTTGATGATGAACCCCAGATTCGAAAGGTACTGATCGCCTACCTGGAAAAAGCCGGTTACCAGGTCCTTGCTGCGGCAGACGGAATTGCCGCACTGGCTACATTTCATCACAGCCGACCCGATTTCCTGATTCTGGATCTTAACCTTCCCGGCATGGATGGTTTGGAGGTTTGCAAAGCAATCCGAAGAGATTCGAACATTCCAATTTTGATGTTGACCGCCAGAATCGAAGAAGCCGACCGGTTAATTGGTTTGGAATTGGGAGCAGATGATTATGTAATCAAGCCGTTCAGCCCCAGGGAAGTCGTCGCCAGGGTTAAAACCATCTTCCGCCGGACCCAGGCAGATATCCCGGTAGCTGAGATTATCAGGGTTGGAGACTTGATAATTGATCTTAACCAGCATACTGTATATCGGGGGGAGACGGCAGTTGAATTGACGCCGACCGAATTTGGAATACTGGTCGCGCTTGCCAAACAACCGAAGCGTGTTTTTACCCGGTTGCAATTAATGGAACAGGCGCAGGGTGATGCGTTTGAGGGATACGAGCGGACGATCGATGCCCATATTAAGAACTTGCGGCTTAAAATCGAACCCGATCCGAGGAAACCAGTCTACGTACAAACAGTTTTTGGCGTAGGTTATAAATTGGATGTAAGTGCCAATGAAAACTAGTCTGATCATCAAATTGTTGGGTGCTTTTTTGATCGTTATTTTAATTGGAGCGTTGGTTGTGGCGATCCTCACCTCGCAAGCCACACAAAGTGCGTTTGATTTGTACATGACGCGAAGTGGTCAGGTTTGGGGGACTCGTCTGGCTCCCTATCTTGCTGAATACTACTCACTGTCCGATAGCTGGGAGGGAGTTGATTCCTATCTGGAGTCCGGATTGTCCACCGACCTTGCCGGTGGTAACGATACTTCCAGCCCTGGACAAGGACAGGGAAGGGGTCAAACCTCGGGACGCCAATTCTTTGGAATGAGTCAGATGATCACCGGTCAACGCTTGATCCTGATCGATGCGAATGGGACTGTCTTAAGCGATAGCAGCAAAACACTAATCGGCCGGCAATTTTCTGAGGCTGATGTGCAGTCAGGAGTTCCAATCATTATTGAAACTGAAACTGTGGGGACCCTTTTTGTGATCCCCGAAGGAACCTCGGGCACCGACACGCTTGCGGGGGAATTCTTGTCTTCAGTGAACAAAGCCATTATCAATTCAGCAGTCATATCCTCGCTGCTTGCGCTGCTCCTGGGAGCTTTAGCAATCAATCAAATTGTGAGACCTCTAAGACAATTAAATGCTGCCGCATCTGCAATTGCCAGGGGCAAGTTCAATCAACGGGTTGAAATCCGATCAAAAGATGAGTTGGGACAACTTGGCGATACTTTCAATTCCATGACTGAAAGCCTTTCCCGGTCTGAGGAACTACGCCGCAACCTGGTTGCCGATATCGCCCACGAACTGCGCACCCCATTAAGTGCCATCCAGGGCACCCTGGAGGGTATACAGGATGGGGTCTTTCCAATGGATACAGACCAGGTATCTGCTCTTTATGCAGAAACTACCTTGTTGAACCGTTTGATTGGTGACTTAAGGTTACTCTCGCTCGCCGAAGCCGGGCAGTTGAGTCTCGACCGCCAGGCGACCAGGTTAGATGTACTGCTCAATCAGGTCAGCGAGCGAACAAGACCTTCTACCGAATTGAAAGGGGTTCACCTTGAAATTGATGTTCAGCCCGACATGGATCCAGTGTTTATTGATCAAGACCGGATGACCCAGGTTGTTACAAATTTGATCGGCAATGCAGTTCGATACACTGCCGCTGGCGGGACCATCCTTGTCAAAGCTTTTGTTAACGATGGAAACGAAGTGAGTTTATCGGTCAGTGACACTGGTACCGGAATTGCCCCCCAGGATCTCCCTTATATATTTGACCGGTTCTATAGAGCCGACAAATCCAGATCCAGAGGAAGCGGCGGTTCCGGGTTAGGGCTGGCTATTGCCAGGCAAATGGTAGAAATGCATGGCGGAACAATCCAGGCTGAAAGCCCGATTTTTACCGGAGACTCGGGTAACCGGTATGGAACCAGGATTACGATCATGCTGCCACAGGCTTAAAGCAGATTCGATCAAAATCGTCCTTACAAAGATTCCTAAAAGTCTAAATAAAAATATTGACAGACGAGGATTAAAGTTGTACTATATCCGTAGCAGATATATATATTACGGATATAGTGGATGAAACCTTTTGAACCTCAACCTCTGACCCCTGCTGTATTTCACATCTTGCTGGCTCTTGCGGATGGGGATAAACACGGCTACCGCATCATGCAGGCTGTTCGAGCCAATTCAAACGGGAATTTCGAAATGGGTCCCGGCACGCTGTACGGATCGATCAAACGCATGCTAGCAGACGACCTTATCATCGAATCGGACGAACGCCCCGATCCGGACCTGGATGACCAGCGACGCCGGTATTACCGACTGACTGATCGCGGTCGTCAGGTTCTGCAAGCCGATCTTGCTCGTATGGAATCACTGGTGCTGCGAGCAAGGACATTGCAAGTTCGCCCTCCCGCAGGCGAGGTGCCTTCATGACCACCGAAGACAGATATAAAACTCGCAGAATCATGCAGTTTTGCGAGCACCTCATAGAATACTACCCGCAACCTTTCAAGGACCGCTTTGCAGGAGAAATACTGACTGCCATCCAGGATACTTTAGCAGCCAGCCCTCACGAATTGCAGCCCCGAGTAAGCGCTTTCAATCTTGCCGCCGATCTAATTCCTTCGATAATTTATGAATATTTTGCTGAATGGAGGTGCTCCATGAAGATTGCATCGGTAATTCAAAAAGTGGCGATAGCTGCCCTCGCTGCATGGGCTGTCATCTGGGCATGGTTCATTACTAGCTGGACAGGCCTGCTGGATATGGCTGATCCGCAGAAATGGCTGCTTGGAAATGGGTATTCGGTCGCCAACGACATCCTCGGTGCTGGATTATATTTAGTACCATTCCTGACACTGCTGGCGTTTTTAGTCCCTTCTCTAAAGGTGCAGGTGCAAATGGAAAGCGGCGACAGCGTCCTGATGGTAAGACTAACCAAAATGAGCAAGCCGCAGGCTGGTATAAGCCTTGTATGCCTGACGGCAACCTTGCTATTATGGGGAATGGTATTCACCGCTCGCATGGGATGGTGGTAACCACCCGCGTTATCCGGCTTCCTTCGAAATCTGCCACAAATACAGTGAAGCTACCGAACCGTACGGCGAATAGAGGTGGCGATAGCCATCGAACTGCACGCGATTAAGCTGTTCCAATCCGTATAACATACTCATACCGCGCCGAATGGCAAGATCATGCCAGCTGACAATATCCGGCCTCTGCATGGAGAAAATCATCAGCATTTCAGCGGTCCAGACACCAATTCCAGGTTGTGATGAGAGCAGCTCAATGACTTGAGTGTCTGAAAGGTGCTGTAACTGCTCAAGATTTAGATTGCCGGAATTAACCGCGCGGGCTAT
>CAYPJS010000010.1:0-1659 GCA_964411135.1 uncultured Anaerolinea sp. | reverse complement strand
GAGATTGGGTGCCGCTGCGAGGGGGATGATTATCCGTCCTGAAGCAGGCAACGCAACCCTGGCGGTAGGGTAGTTTGGTCGGGCGCTATGATATACTGTGTGCATCGAGATTTCCGATTCACGCCTGAATATGAAACTCATTATCCAGATTCCCTGCTACAACGAAGCTGAATCTTTGCCCGAGACGGTCGGCGAACTGCCGCGCCGGCTGGACGGCATTGATGAGGTGGAAGTGCTGGGGGTGGACGACGGCAGCAGCGATGGCACCGCCGAGGTTGCAGAATCGTGCGGTGTGGAGCATGTATTACGGCTTCCGCATCATGTCGGTCTGGCTGCCAGCTTCGCAGCCGGGCTGGACGCCTGCCTGAAACTGGGCGCCGACCTGATCGTAAACACCGATGCCGATAATCAGTACCATGCCGGTGACCTCCCAGCGCTGCTGGCACCCATCTTGCGGGGCGAGGCTGACCTGGTGATTGGCGACCGCGGCGTGGCGACCCTGCAGACCTTCTCGCCGCTCAAGCGCCAGCTGCAGGTGTTCGGCAGCCGGGTCGTCTCGCGGGCAGCCGGGTTGGATGTTGCGGATGCCACCAGCGGCTTCCGAGCCATGACCCGCGATGTGGCGCTGCATACCGTGGTGCTGTCGGATTACTCCTACACGCTGGAGACTTTAATTCAGGCAGGCAACCGGAAGACCCGTGTATTGTCGGTGCCCGTGCGCACCAATCCCCCCAAACGTCCCTCGCGCCTGATGACCGGCACCGGGGACTACCTCAAGCATTCCTCCGCAACCATCCTCCGTTCGTTCGCCATGTATCGGCCGCTGCGGGTGTTTTTCACCGCCGGCAGCCTGTTCTTCCTGGTGGGGCTGGTGCTGGCTGTGCGCTTCCTGGTCTTCTACCTGCAGGGACAGGGCAGCGGGCATATCCAGTCCTTGATCCTGACCGCCGTGCTGCTGATCGTCGGTTTCCAGACCTGGTTGATCGGTCTGGTGGCAGACCTGGTCGGGAAGAATCGCAGGCTGATGGAAGAGGTGCTGTGGCGGCTGCGGGGGGAGGGGGAAGAGAATTTTGACTCGAAATAGTTTAAGAAAATGAATATTTTAATGATAACCAGTTCTTATCCCAGATTTGTGGGAGACGGAACTGCGCCTTTTATTAAATCAATTTCTGAAACTTTGGTACGTCTTGGCGATCGAGTTTATGTAGTCGCACCTTATGATCCTTTAGTTCAACCAGAACCGAATCAAGTTCCAAAAATAAAAAGATTCAAATATGCCTTGTTTAATAAATGGCATATTCTAGGTCATGCAAGAGCACTCGAAGCTGATATCGAACTAAATCGGTGGTCGTATCTATTAATTCCCTTTTATATTTTTTTTGCGATCATAACGATGCTACGCTTTGCAAGATCCTATGAAATTGATTTGATTTACGCGCATTGGGTTTTGCCAAATGGTTTTCCTGCCGCTATCGTATCAAAATTGTTAAATATTCCATTGGTAATTAGCATCCATGGGTCAGATGCTTATATAGCGAATAAAAATAAACTGTTCCAAATGCTTGCGAAATGGACTTTTTCCCAGGCAAAATCTGTAACTGCCTGTAGTCCGACCTTAAAGGAGATGGCAATCTCAGCAGGGGCGCCTTTGGATACGAT
>CAYPJS010000009.1:0-3488 GCA_964411135.1 uncultured Anaerolinea sp. | reverse complement strand
TCCAAGCTTCTACACATCCGATGCGGTGGTTGAATTCGCCAGCGATAGTCTGACCGTGCCTGCCATGAGTGCCATGACAGTGCTTACCACCATCTACCCTGCAACCGGACCGGATCTGGGCCAATACGGCGGCTACATCGTGGTCACACCGCAGGGCGGCGGGCAGATCTACCGCGTGCCGTTTGCCGGCTTCGTGGGCGACTACCAGTCTATTCAGGTCTTAACACCGACTGCTAACGGATTCCCGTGGCTGTCAGTGCTATACGATGGGTCCTATTATAAATTCGAGAATGATTATGATTGGACCTATACAATGGAAGGAACAGACTTCCCGTTTATCCTTGCCCACTTCGAGCATCAGGCGTCTCTCGTGAAATTCGAGGTATTCGATAAGGATTTGAAGAAAAACTTCAAGACCTTCGCCGTTGAGGAATACATGATCCGCAACTCGACTCCCACTGGCTTCTATGCCTGGGTGTTCGACGGCTACACCTATGCGGGTAGTAAATGGTTCATGGTTCCGGACGGCGATTATGTCATCAAGATGTCGGTGTTGAAAGCCAACGGCAAGGCCAACAATCTCGCAGATTGGGAAACCTGGACATCACCGATCTTCACCATCGACCGGCCGTAAGTTCCGTTGTCCTAAATGGGGGTTGAATCGAGGGGCGGCCATCCGGCCGCCCCTTTGTCCTTTATTCTGTAGGGTGCGTGCCGTCGGTGCACGCACCAATGTTGATATTCACCAGCCGCGGGTGGCTTATGGGCACGCACGCGAACGATGCGTCGCTGAGCAAAGAGATCATGCAGCATCCTGAGAGGAATGGGAATCGCGCTTGTACGCGTAAGACGTTGACACGCCTGGCGACCCCCGTTGTGTTACAATCCCCCATCATTTCAACCCTCAAGGACACCCTCCATGCTTGACCTTCAAATCATTGCTGCTGTCATCGCCATCAAACCGACCCAGGTCAGCGCCGCCCTCGAGCTGCTCGACGCCGGTAACACCATCCCGTTCATCGCCCGCTACCGCAAGGAAGCCACCGGCGGTCTGGACGAGGAACAGCTGCGTCAGGTCGAATCTGCGGTTGAGAAACGCCGCGCCCTCGACGAGCGCAGCGCCACCGTCCTGGCCTCAATCGAGGAACAGGGCAAATTAACCGATGAACTGCGCGCTAAAATCCTGGCGGCTGCCAGCCTGACCGAGCTGGAGGACCTTTACGCGCCTTACAAACCCAAACGCCGCACCCGCGCCAGCATTGCCCGCGAGCGCGGGCTGCAGCCGCTGGCAGATATGATTCTGCAGCAGGTCCTTGGCGGTGAAACCCCCGAGGTTCTGGCAGCGGCGTACCTCACCGACGAGGTCGTGACGGTTGAAGATGCCCTTTCCGGCGCGCGGGATATTGTGGCGGAAACCATCGCGGAGGATGCGGCGGTAAGGCAGGGCGTCCGCGAGAAGGCGCTTCACTTCAGCCTGCTCAAGACGGAAAAAGCTGCCGATGTCCGGGACGAAAAGTCCGTTTACAGCCTGTACTACGAATTCGAAAGCCGGGTTGACCGCTTGCGGCCGCACCAGGTGCTGGCGCTCAACCGCGGCGAGTCTGAAAAAGTATTGAAGATTCATGTGGAAACTGCCGAGACCGACTGGCAGCCGGTGCTTGCCCGGCATTACCCGCCCGCAGCCAAATCGCTCTTTGCCCCTCACCTGCGGGACGCCTCGAAAGATGCCGCGGAACGCCTGCTGCTGCCCGCCATTGAACGGGACGTGCGCCGGGCGTTGACTGAGGCAGCCGAAGCCCACGCCATCCGCGTCTTCGCTGAAAACCTGCGTGCGCTGCTGGGGCAGCCGCCGCTGGCAGGGCATACGGTTCTTGGCATCGACCCGGGTTTTCGCACCGGGTGCAAGGTGGCGGTCATCGACCCCACCGGCAAGCTGTTGACCACGACCACCATTTACCCGCACGAGCCGCAAAAGCGCTGGAAGGAAGCACTGGCGGAACTTTTGGGTCTGGTAAAAAAGTACGGCGTCAGCCTGGTTACGATTGGCAACGGTACCGCCTCCCGCGAGTCCGAGCAGCTGGCAGCCGAATTGATTGGCATGAAAGACCCGGCGGTCAAAGCCCTGCGCTACCTGATCACCAACGAAGCCGGGGCTTCGGTGTACTCGGCCAGCCCGCTGGCACGCACTGAAATGCCCGACCTGGATGTGTCGCTGCGCGGAGCGGTGTCCATTGCGCGCCGGGTGCAGGATCCGCTGGCAGAACTGGTCAAGATTGATCCTAAATCCATCGGGGTGGGCATGTATCAGCACGACGTGGACCAGTCCGAGTTGACCAGAACCCTGGATGGGGTGGTGGAAGATGTGGTCAACTGGGTGGGTGTGGATGTCAATACCGCCTCGCCAGCCCTCCTCAAGCATGTGTCCGGCATTGGCCCCAAACTGGCGGAGACCATCGTGAGCTACCGCGAGGAGAACGGCCGTTTTGGCACCCGCGCCGACATCCGCCGTGTGCCCAAGCTGGGGGATAAGACTTTCGAACAGGCTGCTGGCTTTCTGCGCATCCTCAACGGCCCGGAGCCGCTGGACGCCACTGCCATCCACCCGGAGTCGTACCAGGTGGCGCGGGCAGCCTTAATTCGAGCCGGTGTGAAAGCCGGAGATGGTCTGGTCGAACGACGGCGCGCGCTGGCAACCATGCGCGGGCAGGCGGGCATGCAAAAACTGGCGGAGGAGCTGGGCGCAGGCGTTCCAACCCTGACGGATATCCTGGACAACCTGGCCCGCCCGGGACGTGATCCGCGCTCGGATGCACCTGCGCCGGTGCTGCGCTCGGATGTGCTGAAGATGGAAGACCTGACCCCCGGCATGCGCCTTAAGGGCACCGTGCGCAACGTGATCGATTTTGGCGCCTTTGTGGATATCGGCGTCAAGCAGGACGGACTGCTGCACCGCTCGCAGTTCCCACCCCAGGCGGCTCTCAAGGTTGGTGACGTGATCGAGGTGACCATCCTGCGGGTCGAGGTTGAGCGCGGGCGCATCGCCCTCGGCTGGGAATAGACACCAACACCTCTGTAGGGGTCGGGCATGCCCGACCCGTTCAATATTCGCATGCCCGACCCGTACCCAATTTGTGTGCCGGATCCTTGCTTTTTTGTAACCTCGGATCCACACCCATTAACCTAACACCGTGCAAAAATTAATGGGTGAGATCTGCAGGGTGCGTACCGTTCGTGTACGCACCGTCCCACCGCAGGCGGCGTAGGGGCGCGCATTGCGCGTCCGCCACTCGGGTCGACCACGGGGTCGACCCCTACGAAAACCAACCGCTGCGGGAAGAGTAGATCTGTAGGGTGCGTACCGTTCGTGTACGCACCATCCCGCCGCAGGCGGCGTAGGGGCGCGCATTGCGCGTCCGCCAATCGGGTCGACCGCGGGGTCGACCCCTACGAAAACCAACCGCTGCGGGAAGAGTAGATCTGTAGGGTGC
>CAYPJS010000008.1:0-5325 GCA_964411135.1 uncultured Anaerolinea sp. | reverse complement strand
GGCTGCCGTGCAGCGACCGCCGCGGCTGGTGACGGGCGGGCTCTACCGCTGGGTGCGCCACCCGCTGTACAGCTTTGCCATGCTGCTGCTGTGGGCCAACCCGACCCTCAGCTGGAACAGCCTGGCGCTCAACCTGGGGGTCAGCGCCTATTTTGTGATTGGCAGCCTGACCGAGGAGCAAAAGCTGCGCGACGAGTTCGGCGCAGCCTATGACGCCTACGCCGCGCGCACCGGAGCCTTTCTGCCGCGCCTGAAGCGCAGCGGGGAATAAGCTTTGCCGCTGCTCTGGATTTCGCTGGTGCTGCTGGGGGGAGTTGTGCTGGGCTCAGCCGCACGCCTGCCGTGGTGGGTCTGGGCGGTCTTGACCGCTATTTCAATCGGCGCGGCGGTATTGGAAATAAAGCGCTTTCGCAGACAACCCCGGCAAGGCCTGCGCAGGTACCTGCCGCTGCCGGCGGGGGTGCTGCTGGCAGCCATTTTCATCGGGGCTCTGCGCTGGCAAGCTGCCGTACCCGCATTCGACCCGGGCGACCTGGCGTACTACAACGACGGTGCAGAAATTGAAATTACAGGATGGGTCGAGTCCTATCCAGACCGGCGCGAGGATGCCGTGCAGCTGCGGGTTGCAGCTGATTCTGTCCAACTCGAGGATGGCACGCGGCAGCCGGTCGGGGGCAAGGTGCTGGTACGCTTGCCGGCTGGAGCCGATTTTGCCTACGGCGACCGGCTGGAGGTATGGGGTAGCCTGCTCACGCCACCTGAGGATGAAAATTTTTCCTATAAGGATTACCTGGCGCGCCAGGGGGTGCACAGCTATTTGATGTACCCTGCTGCGCGATTGATCGGTAGGGATGCTGGCAGCCCTTTGATGGCGGGCATCTACCGCCTGCGCGAGCACGCCTACCAGACGATCAACCGCATTTTCCCGCAGCCTGAGGCGGCGCTGCTCTCGGGTGTGCTGCTCGGGTTGGAACGCGACCTGCCGGAATCCACAGAGACCGCCTTCCAGGACACCGGCACGGCCCACATCGTAGCCATTTCAGGCTTTAACATGACCATCCTGGCAGCGCTGTTGATCGGGCTGTTCGGCCGTTTCCTGCCGCGCGGCTGGTCGGTTCTGGCGGCTGCCGCCGGCATCACCTTTTACACGCTCCTCGTGGGCGCCAACCCGGCTGTGGTGCGGGCAGCCATTATGGGCAGTTTGGCCTTGTTCGGGCGGTTGATCGGCCGCGGCTCGAGCGGGCTGACGCCGCTGGCTTTCAGTGCCGGGTTGATGTGCCTGGTGAATCCGCTGCTGCCCTGGGATGCCAGTTTTCAGTTATCGTTCACGGCTACACTCGGCTTGATTCTGTACGGCGAGCCGCTGCAGCGCACCTTTGAAACCTGGGCAGCTGACCGCTGGGGGGAGGAGCGCGCCAGACATCTGGCGGGGCCGGTAAGCGAGTACTTCCTGTTCACCCTGGCAGCTCAGGTGACCACGCTGCCGGTGGTATTGATGCAGTTCGGGCGCTTGTCGCTGACCTCGATGCTGGCAAACCCGCTCATCCTGCCGGTCCAACCCGGGGTAATGATTCTGGGCGGTCTGGCGTTGATCGCCGGGATGCTGCTGCCTATCCTTGGGCAGGCACTTGCCTGGCTGGCCTGGCCGTTAGCGGCTTATACCCTGCGCGTGGTCGAGGGCGTTGCAGATATCCGCGGTGGGGCAGTTTCGGTGGGTGCCTTCACCCCCTGGATGGCTTTGGTCAGTTATGCCGTTCTGTTTTTGCTTACACTGGGACGGGGGCGCCTGGCAGTAATGCGCAATAAATTGAAGCCGGGATTAATCTTCGCCGGGCTGGGGTTGGTGGTGCTGGTTGCCTGGAGCGCTGCCCTGCGCCGCCCGGACGGAGACCTTCATCTGATTCTGCTGAATGCGCCAGAGACGCAGGCCGTGCTGTTACGCACACCCGGCGGGCAATCCGTGCTGATTGGAGGGGGAGCCGCCGGAAACGAACTGGCGGGCGGGGTGGGGCAGATTCTGGGTCCCTTTGACCGCCGTCTGGATGGACTGGTATTGATTTCAGACTCTTCCAGCCAGCTGGATGGGCTTTCCCCGCTGATCGAGCGCTTCCGGGTCGGGCAGGCATTCTGGGCTGTGCCTGCGCCAGAAAAACGTGCTGCGGAGCGGGTGAACCAGGCCCTGCAAGAAAGCAGAACGCAGGCGCACCAGCTAGAGACCGGTGCCGAGGTTCAGTTGGACAGCGGAGTCATACTGCGCCTTCTGACTGTGCGCGACGGTCAGGCTGCCCTGCAGATCGAGCACGGCAACCTGTGCGTGCTCTGGCCTGCCGAAGCACCGCTGCAATCGCTGCGCCGATCCGGTCAGCGCCTCGACGGCTGCCTGCTGCTGGCAGATGCCGGATTCGATTCCGAGGAATGGGGGAATTTGCACCCCCTGGGCACCATCACCTTCGGGGTTCAGCCCGGTGCGCTCTCGACCGGCGCCAACGGGCAAATCGAACTGACCAGCGACGGCGAAAAACTGTGGATCGAGGTGGAAAGAAAGTGAAATGGGATTTTTGACCGAACCGGATTGATCAGGTTCAGCACAACTCCAATGTGGCTTAATCCCATGCTGCGCTGCAGTACAACATAAACCCGGACGTTAATCTGCCCGGGCTTTTTCTACGCGTGCACTGCTCTTATTGGATTTACCCTTCAGTTAGTTTCCGCGATTTCCTTTAACTTTTGCAGCGCCTCTTGCCACATCTCGTTGAATGCGTCTGCTTCGCTTTCATCAATATCTACCTGTACCAGAACTTCGGTTGCCCCGTTTTTTTCCTTGAAAGAATAGTTTTCGTAAGCTGGCGCCCATTTTCGCGCTTCATCACTGGTGGTATCCTCAACCCCGTTGTTAAAGATGCCGAGGTGCTCGATGGAAATAAACTCGTACGGCTTGTGGTCGGCAATCCGGCTTACCATGCCGCCTTCCTCGCCGGTTTCGGGATTCGATCCAAGAAACAGAATTTTGGAGCCCTTCTTCCAGTCGCCTTTGTAATATGAGGTCGGATTGAAAGCCTTCGTCCACTCCCTGTAAGTCCTGTCATCCAACATCGCGTGCCACACTTTTTCCTTCGGCGCGTCAATCACAACTGAGTAATGTACTTGTTTCATCGCGAACCTTCCTTTCAGGCCTCCGACCGAGCTGTTTTTTGCCGGAGTTGTTTTGTTCATTTGTAGGATTCACAACCTTTAAAATTATAACCTAATTGTGACTATTTTTATCATATATCTTGGCTGCGCAGCTGGAGTTCGAGGTAGAACGGCAGTGGATTTTTTTCGCGCTTGAGCCTTTTTTATTTATGGTAGTATGTTTTAAAGTCGAGGATATTTACCATGTCCGAAAATATAACCCCCTTACAACACGCAATACGAAATCCGCTGCCATCCGCCGGGCAGCTGCAGAAATGGGGCGGGTGGGCATCGTTCCTGACGGCAGCGGCTTTTATCATCGCGCCGCTGATTTACCTGTCGGGAAATTTAGAGACAGCCAGCGGCCCATTTACTTATTCGCTTGCAGATATTCTTTATGGTCCGCTGTGGGCTGCCAGCCTGGTGACATCCTTCTTTGCACTGCGCGAACGCATCGGCAGCACAACCTGGCGCATGTCTGGCGCACTGCAGGCAGCTTTCCTGGCAGCCGGTGCCATGCTCTTGGTCGCCAGCATCCGGGCAGCCAACCGCCATTACCACCTGACCCACCCTGACCTGCAGCTTGAATCGTCCATTCCGGTGCTGGTAGTCTGGACCACCCTGGTGGCTGGCGTCACAGCCGCAGGCTGGCACTGCCTGGGCTGGGCGCTGCTGCTGCTCGGCTGCGAGGGCTGGTCATCCGGGCGGCTGCCGCGCGGGCTAAACTTTGTTTACCTTTCTGCGGGTGGTTTCTCGCTGCTGGTGTTTCTTTTCCCGGCTCTTGAGGGTTTTGCTGCAGCGCTGGGTGTGCTGTGGAGTGTCTGGCAGGGCATCATTTTATTGAAAAAACCGCCTGAAGGTGGGCAGGCTAAACCGCCTTCCTCCGCGGGTTGAGGCAGCTTGCCGACGTGTCAATCGCCGCGGGAGTCCCATTCGAGATTGAAGGGCTAACAAGACTTTCCCCCGGTCCTGGACCCCGCAATGAGCAGGAATTGTATATAATCTATTCAAACAGTCAATAATAGCCGGTTTTGAGGATACAGGAGGGGTCAGGATGAGAGCATTTGATTCGCGCTGGAAAGAAACCCTAACCGAATGTCTGGCGCTGGCAGCCAGGCTGGAGGGCGAAGGGCAGTACAACAACGCCAAACTTCTGCGCGCTGCGGTGGATTCGCTGAGCCGTCAGGCCGCCTTCCAGGTGGAAACGCCCGACCGGCCAGCGGCGCTGGCCGAGCGTATTCAGGGTGCGGCCAGTGCTCTGGCAGACCTGGGTGCAAACACAGACCTCCTGGCTGCCCTGAAGCAAGGGGCAAACGTCCTGGCGGCAGGCAGACTGCCCCTCATCCACGAGACGCCCAACCCCTACGTCTGCCGAACCTGCGGGCATGTCGCCCTGGAACCGCCGCTGGAACTCTGCCCGGTGTGCGGTGCCTGGCCTGCCACCTTCCAGCTGTTCCCGCCGGTTTACTGGCTGAACGCGTACCAGCCTCTGCCGGCTCTTGACCGGCTGCAGCAAACCCCGCTGGATGTGGCGTCGCTGCTGACTGGTCTGAGCGGGGAACAATTGGCCGCTCGTCCGCGGGACGGAGGCTGGGCGATCCACCATACCGTCAGCCACCTGCGCGATGCGCAGGGTTTGATTGACTACCGGATTGACCTGTTCATGAATGAAGAGAACCCGGTCCTGGAGTCAAAAGCGGTTTTTGCCTGGGCAGGCGCTCAGGATGATAAACCCCAGAGTACCGGCGAAGTATTCGAAACCTACCGGGCTTCGCGCGCGGGCATGCTGGCTAAATTGAAGGACATTCCGCTGGCTCACTGGTACCGCAGCGGTCAGCACCTGGAATTCGGCAGCGTGACCTTGCTGCAGCAGGTCAGTTATTTTGCTGCCCATGAAATGACGCATTTGCCGCAGATCGAACGGCTGCGCCGCGAACTGCTCGGCTGAGCATTGCCGGCCAGAGCCAACAACCCGGCCGCGCTGCTGCTTAATCCCCGAACGAACCGGTTTTAACCTCGCCAGCGCGCTGGTAATTGGCAACAATCACGCCTGCTGGAGATATTTTCGTATCCGCCAGGCTGAAGGCCGCCGGGAGCGTGCCGACGCCAAACAGGCGCTTGCCCTTGCCGAGCGTCACCGGGAAGATCTTAAGC
>CAYPJS010000007.1:0-14097 GCA_964411135.1 uncultured Anaerolinea sp. | reverse complement strand
AAGTCAAAATCCTTCAACCCATTGAAAGCATATCCGCGCAAAGTACCGATCGGATTTCTGATGGTGATTCTAGCAGCCAGCCTGCTGAGCCAGGGACAAACCATCTACCTGCCGCTGATCTTTAAGAATGCCCCGCCGCCGTTGTATTCGACCAGTTATTACATTCAAAACCCAGATCCGGCCAAAATCTTCGATCTTGGCTGCAGCCTGGGTACGCGCGATGCTGCCACACCTGGCACACAGGACAGCCTGGTGATTCTGGCATTCGGAAAAATGTGGACCTATGATGTAAACGGAAAAAATACCTACGGAGTCAGGACATTCAGCGACCCGAACAATGGATATGTCCGTTATAACCTGTCTTTTGCCGAAATAGAAGTCCGCGCTCAGGCCTTTGCAAATGGATATTGGGGTTGCAGTGCCAATGACAGGAGTTCACAATTGACTCTTGGCATCGGTGTGAATACATTTGACTTTTTTACCCTCCCTCCGAATACCGATCAACAAGATATGCATACTCTTGCCCGCGATTTCGGTCGCAACTGGGCCAACATGATCAATCGATTGAATGCCTGGGCAATCCCAAATGGATACCGGGCGCAAATCCTATTTACCGGTGCACTGGATATCGAATGGTCGGGGCCAGACCCTGAGGACGGTCTGTATTACTGGCACACACCCTATGTAGTGCGTGGATGGGTCGATGAGTTCGACGCCTACGATAACGGCACCAGCATTTATTTTAACTTTGGTGCATGCGTGGGATGCCCCACGGTGCCAAGTCTGTCCTGGAAATACAGTACCCTCATGCCCTGGACTCAGGCGGATGTCTGGTATGTATCCTGGGGTGCCCAGCCTGCCTTCGCAGTCCCTGAAATTTACCGCAATGACGGGTTTCTGGCGCGTCAATGGGCTGCGGTGAGTAAATATGGTTCGCTGTACCAGGGCAGCCGCATCGTTTTCTCCGGCGTAATGACGCAGATGCAGGCTTGCCAGCAGCGCAGCGGAACGGACCCATCCTGCGCGTCGCTGGACAATACCCCAGCAGAGGGCTGGGCGCAGCTGGTGGACGCAATCTCCAGCGATGCATTCACCCAAACGAACCTGCCCCGCTGGTCCACCGACATACGCTGGCAGATTAAATAGGTTCTGAATATGAAGAATAAATGGCCAAAATACATTCCAACCATTTTGATTGCAGTTGCGGCGCTCGCCCTGCTGACTGTAATGGTGCAGCTCCTGAGCGGGCGGCAATCCGTGGCAGCCACAGCCGGCCCGGCATGGGTGGAAAGCAACGCGCAAGCCCTCCAATCGACCCTGGCTGTCTCCACCAATCCCACTGAGCAGGCTTTTATCCAGGGCAAACTCGATCAGCTGCGCAGAATCCAGAGCAACGCCTTGCAAGGTCAGGAGAATGCCCCTGAAAAACCCGACGATGGGTGTGCTCTACGCCCCACACCTCTGCCAACCGCGGAACGCATTTCAGGGATCGATCAATTTGAATCTGAATTTTTTGAGCAGTTTAACGCTTTCTTCAACAGCCGCTGGCAGGGGGAGGTCAACGGTCAATGGGTGACGGTGCTGGCTGGTTCTGCCAAAGATGACCGCCAGCAGGGGGTGCTCTGGGTGGCAGCCGAAAACACCGACGACCGCAGCCCGTACCTGGCACCGAAGTCTGGCGGCGCGCTGCAGATACAATCTGCCGACGGGACTCGCCTGACGCTGACTGATGAGAGCGGCGATGAGGTTGTTTTCGATGTGGCTGCCCGCGCCTTCCTTACCAGCGCGGACGAAGTCCTGCCGACCGCAGAACCCATGCCGACGCATACCCCCACCCCGGCTATTTGCCCGCCGTAGGACCAAACCTGAACCGCTGAGAGTGAACAAATGGTGCGCTTCAACGCACCCTATCCTTACGATCTGGCCAAAGCCCAGGGGGATTCTAGCTGTCATCCGTCGCTTTGCTCAGGATGTCGGCCCTTACAGATTGTTATACAGCCACCTTGCGCTTGCGGCGGCTTAGGCTGGTGCCCGTCCAGGTGAGCATGAAAATAGCGGTACAGGTCAGCACTATAGCGGCGCCTGAAGCGATGTTCAGGTAATACGATAGGTACAATCCAGTGACAGCCGAAACAGCGGCGATAGCTGCTGCCAGCATCATCATCTTCCACAGGCGGCGCGTCAACAGAAATGCCGTGGCAGCCGGCGTGACCAGCATGGCTACCATCAAAGCCACCCCCACCGTTTGCAGGGACACGACAATTGCCACCGCGATCAAAACGATCAGGACATTATCCAGCAGCCGTGCCGGCAGGCGCAGGGTGGCAGCCAACACCGGGTCAAATGCCAGCACCATAAATTCCTTATAAAACAGGAACACCGTCAGCAGAATCAATCCGCCGAATACCGCTGTCAAAATTAAATCGTTGCTGCCCACGCCCAGCACATCTCCAAATAGGAAATGCGCAAGGTCAACCGTATAGCTGCGCACTGATGAGATCAACGCGATGCCGAGGGCAAACATGCCTGCAAAAATAATGCCGATGGCGGTATCCTCCTTGATGCGCGCCGTGCGGCTGACCGCCCCAATACCCAAAGAACTGACCACTGCCGTGCCCATAGCCCACCAGAAGAGCGGTTCGCGTGCCCCGCCGCCCACCAGGTAGCCAACCGCCAGGCCGGGCAGGATTGCGTGGGCCAGTGCATCCCCGAAGAAGGCCATGCCGCGCAGTACCACATAGGCACCAAGCACCGCACAGACGATACCCACCAGGATCGCTGCTGCCATGCCGCGCAGCATGAACGGATATTGCAAGGGTTCGAGCAAAATATCAAGCATGGTCGTGATCCCCCTCGTCGCAGCATGAGTCGCCCAGTGCCAGAGTACCGTCCTGCCCGGGCAGGAAACGCAAGTGGCTGCCGTAGGCATCCAGCAGGCGCGAAGGTTCGAAGACCTTTTCAGCCAGACCAATGCCCACCAGCCGCCTGTTGAGCAGCATAACCCGGTCAAAACGCTCGCCGGCGATCTTCAGATCATGCAATGCCACCATGACTGTCACCCCCTGCTCGTGCAGCAGGTCCAGAATGCTGAACAACTCATCCTGGGCGCGGGTATCCAGTCCGGTCAGCGGCTCATCCATCAGGATCAATTCGGCTTCCTGCGCCAGGGCGCGGGCAATGAACATACGCTGCTGCTGCCCGCCGGAAAGCTGCTGGATTTGCCGGTCCGCCAGGTCCGCCAGGCGGACCGTTTCCAGTGCCTGATGCACCAATTGCCAGTCGTGCGTGGTCGGCCAGCGCAGCAGGCCCAGTTTACCGCTGCGGCCCATCATGACCACGTCTGCCACAGTAGCCGGGAAATTCCATTCAACCTGGCTGCGCTGCGGCACGTAGGCGATGCAGATGTGTCCGCCTGGCTCGTGACCGGCAACTTCGACCAGCCCGCGGCTCGGACGCAGAACCCCGGCAATCACCTTGAACAGGGTGCTTTTCCCCGCGCCGTTTGGTCCAACGACTGCCAGGCGTTCGCCGCGCTGCAATTCAAAGTCCAGGTTGTCCAGCGCTGCACCCGCCTCATAATCGACGGTCAGGCCTTCGACCTTAAGTATCGGCTTGCCGGGCAGGTGCGGATGCGGATGCGCCAGAAACCTCAGGTTTGGATTACGGAACCGATCCAGGAATGCCATACTGACTGCCTATCCTTTCAATCAATCGCTCAACGCAGTCACAATGGCTGTGACGTTGTAGCGGATCATATCAATATAGGTGGGGGCATCACCATCCGGCTCGGAAAGCGAGGCGTGATAGAGCTTTACCAGCTTTACGCCGGTATCGTCCGCAACGCGCTGCCCGAGTGCGGGCGTTACCGACTCGCCTATAAAAATGGCGCGCACCTCATGAGCTTTGATGGAATCTTCGATTTGCGCCAGTTCCTGCGCTGAAGCTGAGGACATGGTGCTGAACCCGGGGATGAGTGCACCGGCTTGTTCGAAGCCATAGCGCTGGGCAAAATATCCATATACCATGTGATCGGTCACCAGAATGCGGTTTTTAGGCGGCACTGTATCTATCTGCTGCCGGACCCAGGTATCCAGTTCGGTCAGTTTGGCTGAATAAGAATCTGCATTGGCTGTGAAAACGTCCGTTTGTTCTGGCAGCAGTTCGGTTAGCGCGATACGGATGTTCTCCACCCACACCAGCACGTTGTTCGGGTCAACCCAGGTATGCGGGTCACCAGCATGTTCATCCGCGATGTCGGGAACCTCTTCCGCAGCCTCGAGCAGGGATATGCCGTCCGAAACCTCCACCACGCGTGTAGTCGCACCAGCGCTCTCGATCAACGGCTGCAGGAACTCCTCAAGCCCTGCTCCATTGGCAAAAATCACGTCCGCCTCAGTCACCGCAGCCATGTCACGCGGGGCAGGCTGAAAGGAATGCGGATCCGAGCCGAGCGGCAGCAGCATGGTCACATTGACCGCATCCCCGCCGATTTGCTGGACCACATCCGCAACAATACTTGTGGTCGCCATAACTTTCAGAGTTGCGCTTTCAGTCGGTTGAGCAGATTGGCAGGCAGGTAAAACTAGTAGGCTCAAAAGCAAGGACAATAATAAAATGCTTCTACGCATGCAGGGGTGACTCCATTGAGGTCTGGATAGGGCTACGGCAGCCCGGGCAGGTGCCAAAGAACTGCAGCCAGTGTTCGTTGATGGTAAATCCGGTATCGCCAGCCACGGTATGGGTGAGTTTATCAAGATCGTCGCCCGAGAAGGTCTGCACCAGTCCGCAGGTAGTGCATAAGAGCAGGTGCTGATGCCCATCCGAGGAGCGCAGGTAGCGGTGGCAGCCGTCTGGCAGGTGTACCCGCTCGATCAGCCCCAGGCCCTCCAGTTTCTCCAGCGTGCGGTAAACAGTAACCAGCCCCATTCCAGGATGTTCCGCCCGGCCCAGATCATAAACCTCGATTGGTCCCAGGGCGCGGCTGCTGGTTGCCATCAATTCGACAATGACACGGCGCGGGGCAGTCACCCGGCAGCCGGATGCCTGCAGCAGGTCCAGCCAGTGGTGGATAACAGGGTCTTCATTCATGCGAGACATTGTAATTGAAAATCATTTTCAATACAAGATTACTTTTAACGATCCGGAGTACACATACCTGCCTGTTCGCGTTTTTTTCAGCGGTCCCATGCTGAATGACGCCCTCATTTTCATGTAAAATTCTACTCATCAATCGATCTGGAGGCGCATGTGCGAGTCGTACGCCACACCCCGCAGCACGTTACCATAACCACCAGCGAACCTGTTCTCTGGATTCTGGGCATTTCCTTTTTGCTGGCAGGCCTTGCCCTGACGCTGTTACTCTCCCGCGTGGTCACCCTCACTTGCGACCGGTCCCTGCCGCCAAACGGTGCCTGTACACTCACCAGCAGCAACTACGTCACCAGCAAAACCTACGAATTGCCTCTGGATCAGATCCAGGGAGCCGAGGTGCAAATCAGCTACGGCGATTCGGACAGTGACGACACCTACCGGGTCGTTCTTATAACCACTCAGGGTACCGTACCTTTCACCGGTTATTACTCCAGCGGCAGCCAGAAAAAGCAGCAAACTGCGGATCAGGTTAACCGCTTTTTGACATATGAATCACAGCAGAACCTGTCATTGAAAGTAGACGACCGGGTATGGATGTCCATCCTGGGCGGGGTATTTGCAGGCGCCGGACTGCTGATGGCCCTGTTAGCCGGCTTTACCGTCATCAACCTGGACAGGTCGAGCGGGATGCTGACGGTCACCCGCAACCGGCTTATCACAAAAAGCACCAGCGAGTACATGATCAGCGAATTCAAGGGCGCAGAAATCCAGGGTTCAAACGGAACTTACCGGGTAGCGCTGCTCATGAAGGATGGTCAAGCCTTCCCGCTGACCAGTTATTACTCCTCGGGAACCAGGGGCAAGCAAAAGCTGGTCGACGAGCTGCAGCGCTTCGCCGACCTCACCCATCCATCCATCTGACCCTTAATCGCGCGTCAACCGCCGGTAAGTAATGCGGTGCGGCTGATCAGCGTCAATTCCCAACCGGGCTCGCCGGTCGGTTTCGTATTGCGTATAGTTGCCGTCATAGAAGGTCACCTTGCTGTCACCCTCGAATGCCAGTATATGGGTGGCAATGCGGTCGAGGAACCAGCGGTCGTGGCTGATAACCAGCGCGCAGCCGCCAAAATTGACCAGGGCTTCTTCCAGCGCGCGCATGGTGTTCACGTCCAGGTCATTGGTCGGTTCGTCCAGCAGCAGCACATTGGCACCTTCCTTGAGGATGCGCGCCAGGTGAACTCGATTACGCTCTCCACCAGAGAGCATGCTCACCAGCTTCTGTTGATCGCTGCCGGTAAAGTTAAACCGCGACACATACGCCCGCGAGTTAACCTCGCGGTTGCCCAGCTGAATCATATCGGTGCCTTCCGAGATCATTTGCCACACGGTTTTGTCCGGGTCGAGTACGTCGCGGCTCTGATCCACATAGGCCAGCTTCACCGTGTCGCCAATGCGCAGTGTTCCAGAATCGGGTCCTTCCTGTCCTGTAATCATGCGGAAAAGGGTGGTCTTGCCAGCACCGTTGGGCCCGATGATGCCAATAATCCCACCGGGCGGCAGGGCGAAGGTCATATCGTCCACCAGCAGGTTGTCGCCGTAACCTTTACGAACCCTGTCCGCCTCAATGACCACATTCCCAAGCCGCGGACCCGGTGGGATAAAAATTTCCAGGTCGCGGGCTGTTTTTTCGTTCTGCTGACCGAGCAGCTGCTCATAAGCGCTGATGCGTGCCTTGGATTTAGCATGCCGTGCGCGCGGTGCCATGCGAATCCATTCCAGCTCGCGTTCCAGGGTTCGGATACGTTCACTCTCGGATTTCTCTTCGACTGCCAGCCGCGCCTTCTTCTGTTCCAGCCATGAAGAATAATTGCCCTGATACGGGATGCCGCGTCCGCGGTCCAGTTCCAGGATCCAGCCAGCGACGTTGTCCAGGAAATAGCGGTCATGGGTCACCGCGATGACCGTACCAGCGTACTGCTGCAGGTGCTTTTCCAGCCAGGCTACAGTTTCAGCATCCAGGTGATTGGTGGGCTCGTCCAAGAGCAGGATATCCGGATTTTGCAGCAGCAGACGGCAGAGCGCTACACGGCGCCGTTCACCGCCGGACAGGATTTTGACTGGCGTTTCAGGCGGCGGGCAGCGCAGAGCGTCCATAGCCATTTCCAGGCGCGCATCGATATCCCAGGCATCCAGATGGTCGATCTTCTCCTGCACCTCACCCTGTTTCTCGATCAGGGCGGTCATTTCATCATCGCTCATGGGCTCGGCAAAGCGCTCACTGATCGTGTTGAACTCCGCCAGCAGGCCAATGGCTTCCTGAGCCCCTTCTTCGACGATCTCGCGCACGGTCTTGCTGTTATCCAGCTGCGGCTCCTGCTCAAGTAAACCCACGCTGTAGCCCGGGGCTAACACCGTCTCGCCGTTGAAGTCCCGGTCGAGCCCGGCAAAAATGCGCAGCAGGCTGCTTTTCCCGGAACCGTTCAGACCAATGACACCGATTTTGGCGCCGTAAAAATAGGAGATGTAGATATCCTGCAGGACCGGCTTCTTGTCGTAGTACTTGCTGACGCCGATCATGGAGTAGATGACTTTGTTGGGGTCGATGGGCATATTTTCCTCTGCCTGATTTTACCGTAAATAGTGTCCTGGCGTAGGCGCGAATGGTATCAGGGTGAATGGTCGCGAATCGTTTGTCATCCTGAGCGGTTATGGCGGGGTTTGTCATCCTGAGCGAGCGTGAGGTGCGAAGCGAAGGATCTTCTTTTAATATGGTTAACCTGGAGCTTCTGGTGGTAAACGGCTTTTGACCAGCACAGTCTCATTTGCTTCGATAAATAAATGAAGATCTTTCTGCGAAAATGCTGCCTCAGGATGGCAGCGTTTTAACCACCATAACGCTCCAAACCTGACACGCGACACTTGCATTTAGTAAGGCCCTAAGTAACCCATTATTTGCCAAAAACGTGTACAATCACAACGTCATGGATGAGAAGTCGCTCAAAACGCTGGAGTACACCAAGGTGCTGGAACGCCTGGCAGCCTTTGCCGATTTTTCGGCATCGGCTGAACTGGCGCGGCGCATCCGTCCCACCACCGACCTGCAGGAAGCCCTCGACCGCCTGGCGTTGACCAGCGAGGCCGTCCGCCTGCTCTCAATCAAGTCTGAGGTGGGCATTGGCGGCGCACTCGATGTGCGTCCGCTGATTGAGCGCGCCCGGCGCAGTGCAGTTCTCACCCCATCCGAGCTGCTCGAAATTAAATCCACCCTGGTAGCTTCGCGTGAGTTATACCGCACCTTCGAGCATAAACAGGGGGAGTATCCGCATCTGACCTTGATTGCCGAACTGCTTCCACCTCCGCCGGGGTTGATCGAAGCCATCACCCGCACCATATCGGAGCGCGGTGAGATACTGGACTCAGCCTCACCCAAACTGGCTTCCATCCGCGCGGAGATCAAGATCGCGCACGAACGGCTGATGGCGAAGCTGACGCGCATGATTAACGACCCAAAGAATGCACCGCACCTGCAGGAAACCATTATCACCCAGCGCAACGGCCGCTATGTGGTGCCTGTGCGTGCGGAAGCACGCGGGCGCATCCGCTCCATCATCCACGATCAGTCCGCCTCTGGTGCGACCCTTTTCGTCGAACCGCTGGTGGTGGTTGAACTAAACAATCAATGGCACGAAGCTCAGCTGGCTGAACGCGATGAAGAGCGCCGTATCCTTACTGAACTGACCGATCAGGTGGGCGCCTTTGCCGAGGTGATCACTGCTCTGGTAGGTGCGCTGGCCCGCATGGACCTGGCACTGATGTGCGCCAAGTACGCCGAGGAAATTCACGCCGTTGAACCGTTGCTGGTGGCTTTCCGCAAACCCACCCGCGAGAACCATCCCGGCAGTACAGTCATGCTGTACCACGCCCGTCACCCTCTGCTCGATCCGGCTAGCGTTGTCCCGCTCGACATCCTGCTGGATGAACAAACCTATTCGCTGGTCATCACAGGACCCAATACTGGCGGCAAGACCGTCACGCTCAAAACGGTCGGGCTGTTTGTATTGATGGCGCAGTCCGGGCTTCACATCCCGGCGCAATCCGGCTCGACCTTGAGCCTGTTCGAAAACGTCTATGCAGACATCGGTGACGAGCAGTCCATTGAACAGTCGCTGTCCACCTTTTCGGGGCATATCACCAATATCGTGCGCATCCTCAAGCGTGCTGACTCACGCTCGCTGGTGCTATTTGACGAGCTGGGCGCCGGTACCGATCCGCAGGAAGGCTCAGCCCTGGCGCGCGCACTGCTGTCACATCTGGTCGAGAAGCGCATCACCAGCCTGGTCGCCACACATTACCCGGAACTGAAAGCTTTCGCACATGCCACACCGGGGGTGGTTAACGCCAGCATGGAATTCGATCTGCGCACATTGAAACCCACCTATAACCTTGTGATTGGCATTCCGGGCCGCTCGAACGCACTGGCGATTGCCGAACGCCTGGGCCTGTCCAATGAGATTATCCAATCTGCACGCGGCATGCTCGACCCGACTGACCTGCGCGCTGAGGATCTGCTGGATGAGATCCATAACCAGCGCACCATTGCCCGCAAAGCCCGCGGTGCTGCTGACCGGGCGCGCTTCGAAGCTGACCAGATCCGCAAGGAGTTGTCGGTACGCTTGGAGAAGATCGAGGATGAGCGGCAATCCATTCTGGAAAAGACGCGCGCCCAACAGGAAAAAGAGATCGAGGAACTGCGGGTTGAGGTTGAATCGCTGCGCAAGGCGTTGGCACGCGCGCACCAGCCGCTCGAGGCCCTCAAAGCAGTACAGGACCGGATCGAGGAACTCCGCAGCGAAGTTGAGGCGCCGGTGGAGCGGCGCGTGGTGCAAAGCAGCGCTCCCCGTAAACTCAAGCTGGGCGACAAAGTCCACCTGCGCACCCTGCACATGGACGGTGTGGTGGCAGCCCTCGGCGAAGAAGAGATTGAAGTGCTGCTGGGCAACCTGCGCGTTCGTGCCCGTGTGGGTGATGTGGTACGCGCCGGCCAGCCGGTTGAAGAAACACAGCCAGTGCCGGCAGGTACACGGAAAACACCTACGCCCCCCCAGCGCGACCCGGCCCCTGCTCCGTTTACCCCCTCACCAGGCGTCGAGGTGGACCTGCGCGGTCAGCGCGCCGAAGATGCCCTGGAAGCCCTGGAACGCTACCTTGAATCAGCTTACCTGGCCGGCATGCCGTATGTGCGCATCATCCACGGGAAGGGCACAGGCCGCTTGCGCCAGGTGATCCGCGAGGAATTGGCGCGCTCCGAGTTTGTTGACCGTTATGAATCCGGCGGCGACAACGAGGGCGGTGATGGCGTGACCGTCGTGCATGTAGCAAAAGAATAATCCAGATGTGCAGTCGGATTGGATTGATCTGAATAAAAGATCATTAGCGCCGAGCGGTTTTAGAATAAATGTGCTATACTTTGGAGACTGAATGAAATTTCTCCAGAGAGATTATCCATGGCAAAATCCGCTTTTCCCGCGCCCCAAATTACACTGACCCGTGAGCAAGCCCGGCATTTTCTGCTGGCGCATCAGTTCCTGCTGCCGCCGCGCAGCCTTTCCGGCAAGGCAGGCGCGGTTGAAATCATGCGCCGGCTGGGCTGCATCCAGTTCGACCCGGTCAATGTGGTTGGCTGGAATCCCGATCTGGTGCTGCAGGCTCGCCTCAAGGATTACACCTCCAGCATGCTGGATGAACTGCTGTATTCAGACCGCGTGTTTTGGGACGGCTTTGACAAGGTGCAGTCAATTTATCTAACTGAGGATTGGCCGCATTTTTCCCGTCGCCGTACACATGCTCTGGAAAATCAGCGCTTCCCCGAAGAGGAGGTTCAGGGTCTGCAGCCGCTGATAATTGAAAAGCTGCGCCAGAGCGGTCCGATCTCTTCTGTTGACCTGGAAGAGAAAACTCAAATTGGCGGTTTCTGGGGCTTTCCAATCCGTGTGGAACGGGCTGCCCTCGAGAATCTCTACCAGATGGGGCGCATCGGTATCCATCATCGGGTGGGCACGCGGCGTTATTTCGATCTGGTGGAGAACCTGCTGCCCGTCGAATTTATCTCCACGCCCGACCCGCACTCCAGTTATGAGGATTATCTGGATTGGCACGTGCTGCGTCGGGTTGGCAGCATGGGGCTGGCCGTCCCGATTGGCGGGGTTGAGCCCTGGTTGGGTATCCTGGGCACCAAAGCTGAAGGGCGCAATAAAGCCATCCAGCGGCTGCTCGATCGCGGCGAGTTGCTGCATACCTCAGTGGAAGGCTTGAACGGCCGCAGCTTTATGATGCGTGCCAGCGAGAAAGCCTTGCTCGAAACAGCGATCAACACCAGCCTGCCAGAATCAGCGGTAACCTTCCTGGCGCCGCTGGACAACTTCCTTTGGCACCGCGACCTGCTGCGCTGGATATTCGATTTCGATTACACCTGGGAAGTATACGTTCCGGCCGATAAGCGCAAGTACGGTCATTATGTGCTGCCAGTGTTGTACAGCGACCGCTTTATTGCCCGCTGTGAAATGGTGTATGAACGTAAAAGTGCGGCGCTGATTCTCCGGCGCTGGTGGTGGGAGGAAAATCCCCCGACCGGCGACGCGGTCGAAGCTGTAATCGGAGAAGGTCTGGCGCATTTTGCCCGCTATCTTCAGGTTAGGCAGTTCGAATTAGCATCGCCTGCAGCTGAGGATCCCGTCCTCCAGCGCGCCGCCGCTATGGTGAAGGGGGGTGCAGAACCGATGACGCCTGGTAATTCCGTAGCAAAACATTAATACGCAAAGGACGCAAGAAAAAGCAGAAGAGCGCAGAGAAAAGATTTTTTTAATTTCTTTCTTTTTGCTCTTCACGAATCTTGGGTCCCTTCCCGTTTAGAGATCTTTTTCTTGCGCACCCCCCCCCCCGCGAGGCTAACTCAAATCAATCTAACGTGATGTGCACTGGCAATGGCGAGGTCTGACGCTGGATATCCTGCTGCATCTTGACAAAAGCCTTCACAACCTTGGGGTCGAATTGTATGCCGGACTGGGACTGAATAAAATCAAGTGCTTCTTCCTCAGGCCAGGCGGGCCGGTAAGGCCGGTCGTGGGTTAACGCGTCCCATACATCGACGATCGCGAACACCCGGGCGCTGAATGGAATCTCGTCCCTTTGTAAACCGCGCGGGTAGCCCGTGCCGTCCCAATGTTCGTGGTGGCAAAATGCCACCTCCAACGCACCCGACAGGTACGGAATATTTTTCAATAAATTGAAGGCAAACTGAGGATGCTGGCGCATGACCACCCATTCCTCGTCGGTGAGCGGGCCGGGCTTGTGCAGGATATAATCCGGCACACCCATTTTTCCGATGTCGTGCAGCAGCACACCGCGCGCCATGACTTCCATTTCATCTGCATGCATCCCCAGGCGCCGGCCCAGACGGACGGTCAGATCCATCATCCGTTCGGAGTGACCGCGGGTTTCCTTGTCGCGCAGCTCAAGCGCACGCGCCCAACCGATCAGCGTACCTTCGTAGGCCTGCTCCAACTCGGTGTTGGCGCGCTGAATACCCTGGATCATGTCGTCGTTCTCCAGCGTGATGGTAGCTTGCAGTGCCATGGACTGAAAATGTTCCAGCCAGCCCTCATCTTTTTCAACCGGGTGCCTGGCAAACACTTCCAGAATCCCGATCAGTTTATTGCCGGAAACCATGGGAGCAGCTCCATAGAACTCCACCCGATCACTGCTGTCTAACCGTGCGCGCGTCCAATCCGGCAACTTGTTTTTGGAGGGATTAATCAGGATGTACGGCTGGTGCTCAAGCCGCAGTTTCGTAATCAACGGATCCGGCGAAATCAGCGGCTGCGCATCTGTAGAATTGTGCAAAAGCCCTTTTGACGCAATCGGGATCAGGTGAGTCTCATCGGGATCAATCCGCAGGATGTCCACGGCATCCATATCCAGGGAGTCCTGGATGGTCGAAAGGACATTTTCAATCTTCGCAGAAATATTCATCGTGCTGGTGATGGCTGAGTCGATCCGCCGCAGAGCCGTTAGCCGGGTCAGGTGCAGTCGGGTCTCACGCAGACTCTCACGCAGCATGGATTCTGCCTTACGCCGTTCGGTCACATCTTCCCCAATACGCACGATACCAGTTACCGTGCCATCGGGCGTCGATAACAGCGTATTGCTCCAGGAAAAAGTCCGTATGCTGCCGTTACGCAATATAAAATCCGAATCTTCGTGGGCTGTAATTCTGCCGATTTTGGCTGCATCCAGGATCTCCCGCCGGCATTCAGACCGTTCGCCCTCGGGAATGAACTTTGCCCACCAGTATTGCTCTAACAACTCGCTGGAGTGGTAGCCAGACATGTTCAAAATATGATCATTACAGAACATAATTCGGCCATCGGGGTCCAGGATAACTGCCGCGAGGCTGAGATTTTGCAGCGCTTCACGGAATTGGCGCTCCGATTTAACCTGACCCTCCTGGTAACGCCCCAATTCCAGGATGGCAGCGTTTACTTTTTCAGCCAGGCTTGAAATTTCATCTTCGCCTTCCACCTGAATAAGGTGCTCGAAATCGCGTGTCTTGTTGAAATAAGATACACCGTCCTCGATGGCCTTCAACCGGGCAACAAACATTCTGCTGAAAAGGAAATAGGCTGCCCCACCGATTATTAATCCAATCAGAATAATGACCAGCCCATAGCTGCGCAGCGTACTGACGCCCAGCTGGTAAAGGTCATGGTCTTGTGTTACACGGGCAATCAGCAGCGGTTCGCCGCTCAAGTCATCGATGGAGAAATACGCTGATACTGCCCCCGTGCCGCGAAGCATTTCAGAAATTCCCGGCGGTTGGACGAAAAGATGGTCGGGTGTTTTTTTCAGCGCGTTCAGCACATTTTGATCTTCAATGGTACCCGACGGATCATCCACTGCCCGCGCATCGACCAACACCTGAGCCAGGTCTGCAATCTCTGCAACAGAGGT
>CAYPJS010000006.1:0-1527 GCA_964411135.1 uncultured Anaerolinea sp. | reverse complement strand
ATGGGCCAACCGTACAGACTGGAAATGGCAGGCCGTCCCTATGGATGCGGCACTCCTGCCGGACCTGGTCCCGGCTGCCGGTATCCTTGGCGAAATAACCCGTGAAGCTTCAGAGGCAACCGGTATCCCGGCGGGTCTGCCATTGCTTGCAGCCGCCGCAGACAAAGCCTGCGAGGTAATCGGGGCAGGCTGTCTGGAGCCGCACGTTGCATGCTTGAGTTACGGCACCACGGCGACCATCAATACCACTCATAAAAAATATGTCGAAGCGATACCGATGATTCCTCCGTACCCTTCGGCTGTGCCTGGTGCGTACACGCTCGAAATTCAAATTTACCGCGGCTACTGGATGGTCAGCTGGATCAAACAGGAATTTGGCATCCATGAACAGCAGCAGGCAGATGAATTAGGTATCGAGCCGGAAGCTCTTTTCGACCGCTTAGTCGAGGAGGTTCCTCCCGGGTCTGACGGATTGGTGCTGCAGCCCTACTGGTCGCCCGGGTTAAAATTGCCCGGTCCAGAAGCACGCGGTGCGGTCATCGGCTTTGGGGATGTGCATACCCGCGGTCATCTTTACCGCGCCATCCTGGAGGGATTGGGTTACGCCCTGCTCGACGGCATGGAACGCACCAGCAAACGTACCGGGGTTCCGGTCACCGAAGTGCGCGTGGCGGGAGGGGGCAGTCAGAGCCGCCATGCCATGCAGATCACGGCTGACATCTTCGGCATGCCGGTTTCACGGCCGCATGTCTATGAAGCCTCCGGCCTTGGAGCCGCCATCGATGCCGCAGTTGGACTTAATATCCACCCTGACTTTGCAACCGCTGTCGAACAAATGACTCATTCCGGTTCAACCTTCGTGCCGGATGCCAGAGCCCATGCGATTTATCGAGATTTGTTTGAAAATGTCTATTGCCAAATGTACGACCGGTTAAAACCGCTCTACAGTCATATCCGCCGCATCACAAACCATCACCGCAGTTAATGGTTTTCTTCTTCCAGCTTCCGCAGCTTTTCCAGACTGGCATCATCTTCTGGATTAGGCTGATAAGTCGTGTTGAACCAGGCATGCAGGATTTCAAGCGCAACGGGCAGTGCTGTCGTCCGCAGCGACATGCACAGCAGATTCGCATTATTCCACAGACGTGCGCCGCGGGCTGTTTCAGCGTCACCGCAAAGGGCTGCCCGGACACCTCTGACCTTATTGGCTGCCATGCTCACCCCAGTACCCGTCCAGCAAAAAAGGATGCCTTCCTGCGACCGGCTTGCAGCCACATCTTCTGCTACATGCCGCGCAACTGACGGCCAGGTGGTTTCTTCAGCGGATTGAGAATCACTGGTTCGCGGGCCGTAATAGGTGACGCTGTGCCCGGCCTTCACCAGTTCGTCCAGGACAAATTCCACCACCGCGGTACGCTCATCAGTACCAAGGGATAGTTTCATGGAACACCTCCTCATCAGGTTCCCACGCTCAACCTGCTGAGCGTGGTAGAATCCCGCTCTATGCCAGACCAGATAAACCCACGA
>CAYPJS010000005.1:0-10453 GCA_964411135.1 uncultured Anaerolinea sp. | reverse complement strand
TGCGGTGATGAAATTTGAAGTCCGGGTGAGCCGCAGGTAATGATCCTAAGTCCCTGGCTGTGACCACCTCATTGGCAATCCATCCTTGCTATAATCGTTCATAACGGAGGCGGAGATGCGTGCATTGGTGATAGAACAGGGACAGCGGGGCAGTGAATTCGCAATCGCGGAGGTAGAAGAACCGACCTGTAAACCTGGAGAAGTGCTCATTCAGGTCAAGGCAGCCGGATTGAACCGGGCAGACCTGCTTGCGCGTGATGGAGCCTACACTGCCAATAAAACCCTGGCACGCGAGGGTTTACGCCGGGTTGGTATGGAAGCGGCCGGGTTGATCGAGCAAATCGGTTCGGACGTACATGGTTTAACCGTTGGGCAGCGGGTTATGGTGATGGGCGGCGGCACAATCGCTGAAAGCCTGGCCGTCGACGCCCGCCTGGTGATTCCGATTCCCTCCAACCTGGGGTGGAGTGAAGCCGCCTCACTGCCAATGGCTGCCGCCACCGAGTATGATGCCCTGGTTACCCAGGGGGACCTGCAAGCCGGTCAGAGTGTATTAATTTTGGGCGCTTCTTCAGGGGTGGGCGTGTTTGGAGCTCAGATCGCACACTGGCGAGGAGCTCAGCCTGTAATTGGGACAACCACTTCCGCAGACAAGATGTCAGCTTTGCTTGATTATGGCGTGGACATGCCCGTCAACACACAGACCAGCCAGTTGGCCGAAACGGTGATGCAGGCTACCAATGGACGCGGTGTTGACCTTACCGTGGATCATGTGGGCGGCGAGCTGCTCAACCAGGCCGTAGCTGCGGCTGCCATCCGTGGAACGATCATCCAGGTGGGGCGCATTGGCGGGCGCAGGTTGGATTTTGATCTGGAGACTCTGGCCTACCGCCGAGTGCGTATCATCGGTACCACATTCCGCACACGTACACCTGATGAGGTTTTTGAGGTGGCGGAGCGCATCCGGAGGTTTGTCATCCCGGCGGTTGAAGTCGGGGAATTAAGGTCGGTTGTCTGCCGTGTCTTCCCATTTGCTCAGTTTGCTGAAGCTTATACCTTCATGGAAAACAACCGCGCCCTGGGTAAGATTGTCCTGGCTCTGGATTAAAACCTGGGTCCAGGTCAGTGTATGCTGACACACTCCTTTAAAAATCTCTTCTCACGGAAAGAAAAAATCTCAAAAAAGACAATCACAAGAGATTCCCTTATAATCAGACTGAATCCCGATACTGGTAGAGCTACAAAGGAAATCTGATCATGCAAGCGAGCATTTTTTTAGGCCTGGTCAATAACGCTGCCTTATTGCTGGCACTCTGGGCAATCTATGGTTTAGTCTCCCTTCGATCAAGCCTGCGGTCGATATGGGAGAAAGTCATTTCCGGGCTTGCCATTGGCGGCTTGGGTGTGGCAGTAATGTTTTCCACTCTGCCATTCTCGCCAGGTGTGGTGTTCGATACAAGATCGATCCTGCTGAGCATATCCGGTCTGTTTTTCGGTCTGATTCCATCTGTGATCGCTGCGGTGATCACCAGCCTTTTTAGAATCTGGCAGGGAGGGGCTGGTACCCCCATGGGTGTGCTGGTCATCACCACCTCCACCTTCATCGGGGTTGGTTGGCGGTATCTGAGAAAGAAACAGGAGAAGGAAAGCAGCTGGATCGAACTGTATATTTTCGGCATCATCGTTCACGTGGTCATGTTCATTGATTCGTTGACGCTGCCGCATGATGTATTCCTGAATGTGATCCGCAACATTGCACCTCCGGTTATGATCATTTACCCGATCGCAACGGTTGCCCTCGGATTGTTGTTTTCCAACCAGTTAACCCGAAAACGCCTGGGCCTTGACCTGGAAAAAAGCGAGGAAAAATACCGCAACATCGTTGAGACGTCTGAAGAGGGGATATGTACGTTTGACGCTAAAGGTGATTTCTTTTTTGTCAACCAGAAATTTTCTGACATGACTGGCTATTCCCTGCCGGAATTAATTGTTAAACCTTATGGCGACATGCTGACCGAACAGGGAAAACAAATTATTGAGGATAAAGTCAAGAACCGGAAAATGGGGCTGCATGAGTCGTATGAGCTCCAGTTAAAGACAAAATCTGGCAAGTTGATCTGGGTGAACGTGGCAGCCAACCCGATTTTTGATGATGAAGGGAATTACACAGGCGCGCTGGCGATGTATACAGACATCACGGACCGGGTCCGGCTGCAAGAAGAGCTGCGGAAAAGCGCTGAATACTACCGCATCCTCTTCCAGCAGTCGCCGCACCCTTACCAATCCCTGGATGTTCAAGGCCATTTTAATGATGTAAATGATGTCTGGTTGGAGACACTCGGTTACGAAAAGCATGAGGTGATCTCCCGCGGGTTTACCGACTTTTTGCATCCAGAAGACCAGCAGTGTTTTACTGAGGAGTATGCAAAGTTCCTCGAGACGGGCGAGATCCATGATCTGGCGTTTCGGATGCAGCGCAAGAGAGGTGAATACATCGATGTCTCATTCGACGGCCGCGTCGGGAAAACCGAAGCGGGGACGTTCGACCAGGCATACTGCCTGTGGCGAGATGTTTCCCAGATGCGCAGAGCTCAACGGGCTTTGAAAGAATCAGAAGAAAAGCTGCGCGCCCTGACAAATTACCTGCAGACGGCTATTGAAACTGATCGGGCCCACCTTGCGCGTGAAATCCATGACGAATTTGGCCAGCTGTTAACCGGCCTGAAAATGGATCTGGCCTGGTGCATCCGCAATAATGCCGATTATTCAAAGCTATTGAAACGATTTGAGTCCATGAACGCGCTTATCGATGATGCCATCAAGACCAGCCGGCGCCTTACATCAGAACTAAGGCCGGGGTTGTTGGACGACCTGGGCCTCATTCCGACCATGGAATGGTACATTGGAGAATTCCGGCATCGTTCCGATATTGATTGCCGATTGGTCTGTCCTGAGAATGAGCCGCCCCTGGATTCAGCGCTGAAGACCACGGTTTACCGCATCTTCCAGGAGTCCTTGACCAATATCGCGCGCCATGCACAGGCAACCCGGGCGAGCGTAATGCTGTCCTTTGAAAATGGAATGCTCGAGTTAAAAATTGTGGATGACGGAAGGGGAATTACGGTAAACGAAATTAAGGACAACCGCTCCCTGGGTCTTCTTGGGATGCAGGAACGCGCTCGCCAGCAGGGCGGGTGTGTGGATATCTCCGGTAACACGGATAAAGGTACTACCGTCATCGCCAGCTTTCCGCTTGGCATCCAGAAACGAACCGAGGCAGTCCAATGATTAAGGTCTTGATTGCTGATGATCATTCCATTGTACGCAGGGGTGTGCGGGATATCTTAAGTGAACTGCCGGTTCCGGTGACCATTACCGAGGCCAGTTCGGCAGCTGGAGCGATCAAGGAAATCAGCAATCACCCATACGATATCATGATTCTGGATATCTCCTTTCCGGACGGCAACGGCCTGGATATCATGAATCAGGTAAAGATCATACAACCCAGGTTGAAAGTGCTGTTCCTGAGTATGTATCCAGAGGAACAATATGCACGGCGGGCAATCAAGAATGGGGCCTTTGGGTACCTGACCAAAGACAGCGCTCCAACCGAGCTCACCGCAGCCATGACCAGTATTATTTCCGGCACGAAGTACGTCACATCGACACTTGCCCAGATTCTTGTCGATGAACTGGTTTCCCCAACCCCAACTGAGCCGCACGAGAAATTATCAGACCGAGAATTCCAGGTTTTGCTTGAAACTGCAAAAGGCATGAAGACATCCGATATTGCCGCTAAGTTGATGGTCAGCCCGAAAACCGTCAGCACCTATCGGGCGCGAATTTTTGAAAAGCTTAACCTCACCACCACTGCAGAATTGGTCCGCTATGTAATGGACCGAGGATTGCTCTAAAATCCGTGTCAATTCTGTAGGAATTTTCTTACAAAACCATCTGCCATTTCCTACAATCGGTTAGCCCTTCACGCTGATAGTAAATCGGTCGTGACTCTACTATATTAAAACTTGGTTCGAATTAATCAAATATTTCCAAAATCAGGCATCAAAAAAATTAATATGGAGGAGAAATGAGCAAGAAGCTTGTCTTAGTTGTGCTTGCGATTCTAATCGCAGTATCTGTGGCTGGTTGTGGCGCGGCAGCACCTGCCGAGAAGCAAACAGTCAAAATCGGTTTTATCGGCCCATTGACGGGCGGCGGTGCTGCTGTGGGTATTGGAGCCAAGAACTCATTCCAACTCAAGGTTGACGAAGTCCTGGCTGACGGCACATATCCCTACAATATCGAAGTTGTTTATGAAGACGATGCCTCTGATCCGGCGACCGGCGTTGCGGCAGCGACCAAGATTGCATCCGATCCCGATGTTGTTGCAGCTGCCACCCACTGGAACAGTCCGGTTGGTCTGGCTACCGTTGATATCTTCCACAAGTACGGCGTGGCGCAGGTATTCTGGGGCACCATTCACCGCGACATCATCTACGGAAATGATTACGATGAACCCGTGCGCGTGATCCCGACCTCGGAGCAGAGCATGGAACTGGCTGCCGAGTATGCAGTTGATTTCAATATCATGAAGTGGGTCATCATCAACGACACCACCGACTACGGCACCAAGATCCGCGATGAATTCACCGCTTCCATGGAAAAACGCGGCGGCACCATCCTGGAAGCCATCGGCGTCACCGTTGGACAGCAGGACTTCTCTGCAGTCCTGACTCGTGTCAAAGAACTTGACCCCGAAGGTATCTTCTATGCCGGTGTCACCACCGAAGCTGCGGGTGTCCGCATTCAATCCATGAAAATGGGTTTGACCGATGTGCTGTTCATGGGCCCTCCCGGAATCCAGTCAGACACATTCGGCGAAATCGTCCTCGATGATGCAGAAGGGACATTCTGCTCCGGTACATTCGATGTCAATAGCTCTGCAGAAGGTAAAGCCTTTGTTGAGGCTTACAACGCCAAATACACTGAGCCGTATGAACAGAACGGCCCCTATGCCTATGACTCGGCTGCCATTATCCTGGAAGCCCTGAAGGCTGTAGGACCTGACCGCGCAAAGGTCGTGGAGTACATCCTGACCCATTCCTTCAAGGGTGTCATCGGCGACATCCAGTGGGACGAGTTTGGTCAGAATGGGGTCGGCGGTTTGACGATGTACGTCAACCAGGACCACACCTGGGTCAAGTACGAAGACTCAGAATATGCCAGCGGTGTAAGGACTTTCCCCTGGGCTAAATAACTCCATTCGGGTTTGTGGAAGCGCGCGTTATCCCCCGCGCGCTTCCACCCTTATTTAAGGATACGGCAGGGAATATAAGGTGAATACATTTTTTCAACTCTTAATCTCGGCATTATTAGTCAGTAGTCTTTATTCACTGGTGGCGGTTGGATTCACGATGTACGTCGGTGTGATCAATCTGGCCAACTTTTCACACGGCGACACTTGCGTCCTTGGCACCTTTTTGTTGATGCCGCTATTCCTTTTCGCCACCAAAATGGGCTGGGTTTCACCTCTGGCGGGGCTGCTCATCCCTTTGATGATGATCGTGGTACTTTTTTTGACCGGCCTTTGGGGAGCTGCGGTCTATAAAATACTGGTCAAACCGTTGCTGGTTGCTCCGCGACTGATCCTGCTGCTGGCGTCCGTTGCTGCCGGTCAGGTCATTCGGGAAGCCATCCGCGTGATTTACCCCAACGGCAGTAACCCTCAGGTGTTTCCTAAACTGCTGCCAGTCGGCGGAATTCAGTTTACCAACTTGACCCTGGGATATGATTCCCTGACAATTATTTTCTTATCCATAGCCTGCATCATCAGCCTGAACTTTATTATCCGAAAAACAAAAATGGGGATCGCCATGCGGGCCGTCTCCCAGAATTCGGATGTTTCGCAGATGATGGGTATCAATATTGAAAAGACAATCATTTCTGTTTTCATCATCGGCTCAGCCCTGGCAGGCCTGGCTGGAATCCTGAATGGCACCTATTACGGGATTACCAAGTTTAATTTAGGCAGCAATCTTGGGATTAAGGGATTCTCGGCAGCGGTAATCGGCGGTCTTGGGGACTTTAATGGAGCGATTATTGGCGGTGTTCTGCTTGGTTTCATCGAGGTTTTTGCTTCAGCCTATATCCCCAATGGATCCCAGTACCAGGACGTATTTTCATTCCTGGCCGTGATTGCATTTTTGATTTTCCGACCGAGCGGTATTCTGGGCGAGAAAATCTTCGAGAAAGTGTAGGCAGCAGCTGACATGAACCTCTCAAAACCTGGAATCCCAGAAACAAAATCCCTGTTCAGCCGCATTCTTCCACCCATTCTATTGGTCCTGGTATCCGCTGCGGTTTATGCAATCGTTGCTTACGATCATATTGTGGTCACTATCCTAAGCCTTGCCACCGGTGTGGGAATTGCCGTCGCCTACTCAAAAATACCCGCGGTCCGGGATGCTGTCCGGCGGGCAGCCCAAAAAGATAAGTTGGTCCTTCTGCTAACCGCTCTGGCAATCGCAATTGTCATTCCTTTGACGCTGCGCAGTGAACCTTATATCATTCACATCTTTGTAATTGCAGAGATTTTCATCATCCTTGCGCTTGGCTTAAATTTTCAGGTCGGCAGTACAGGCATCCCAAATCTGGGTTACGCCGCTTTTTACGGGGTAGGGGCGTACACCTCTGCTCTCCTTTCCACCCATTTTGGCCTGTCCTTCTGGCTTTCCATGCTGGCAGCCGGCTTGATTTCAGCCTTGTTCGGCTGGTTGGTGGGTCTTCCGACGCTCAAGACGCGCTCGTACCACATGGCTTTGGTCAGCATTGCGTTCGGACTGGTCACTTACATCATGCTGAACAACCTGGCATTTACCGGCGGACCGAACGGGATTAAAAATATTCCCGCACCGGAACTGTTCGGTTGGTCATTATTCTCAACCATCCGTATTTTTGGCAGCGCTTTTCCAGTACAGTTGAACTTTTACTATCTGGTGCTGGCTTTCGTAATCTTGTTCCTGGTAGCGGCGCATTTTATTTTCAACTCGAAGGTCGGACTTTTCTGGAATGCCGTTCGGGAGGATGAAATTGCGGCAAAATGCAGCGGGATCAATGTGCCCAGGATGAAATTAACTTCCTTTGCGCTGGGTGCATTCCTGGCCGGGGTCGCCGGGTCGTTGTATGCCCATTACATCGGGTACATCTCACCTGAAAACTTCAACATGAACACGTCCCTGCAAATACTGGGCATGGTGATCATGGGCGGTATGGACAATATTATCGGCGTGAGTATCGGTGCATTTATCCTGGCTGTAGCCCCCGAGAAATTCCGCTCGCTGGCAGATTTCCGGATGCTGGCCACCGGTATGATCATTCTGCTAATGCTCATGTTCCGCCCTGCCGGCATCATCAAACAGCAAATCAGAATTTATTCCGAAAAATTTTTCAAATCAAAAAAGGGTAATGATGGTGACGCCAATGGGTGAGCCGCTCCTTACCGCGACCAATTTGACGATGAAATTCGGCGGGTTAACCGCCATTGACAATATCTCCTTCACCCTGCACGAGGATGAAATTCTGGGGATCATCGGGCCAAATGGAGCCGGCAAGACCACAGTCTTCAACGTTGTATCCGGGCTGTACACGGCAACAGCGGGCGAGATTCGATTGCGGGGTACATTAATTAATGGCCTGGCACCGTACAAGATCGCCCGGATGGGTATAAAGCGCACCTTCCAGCAGAGCCGGTTGTTCGACAACATCAGCGTGCTGGACAATGTACTGGTCGGCATGGCGACCCTCTCGCATGGAGACCTGCTGAAATCCCTGCTGCGGCGTGATCTGCTGGCGAAGGAATTGGGCGAAAATATTGACGATGGACTGGCCTTGCTCCATCACTTCAGCGAGTTCCTGGTCGAGAACCGTTACCGTCGAGCAGGAGACCTTGTGCCTGGCGAGAGGCGTAAACTCGAAATTTGCCGCGCACTGGCTTCCAACCCGGATATTCTGCTGCTGGATGAGCCGGCGGCCGGTATGGATCCGAATGAGTCCGCAGAATTGATGGAAGATATCCTCAAGATCCGCGAACTGAAAAAAGGTATTGGGATCATTTTGATCGAGCATGATATGGCTGTGGTACAGAAGACCGCAGATTTTATTGTGGTGCTTTCATACGGCAAGGAAATCGCCAGAGGAACTTTTAAAGAGGTGTCTTCGAATCCGTTGGTGCAGGAAGCTTATCTGGGAAGCGAGACGGACAATGCTTGAAGTAAACAATATCAGTGTCAAGTACGGCAAGTCGCTCGTCATTCAGGATGTCAGCCTCTCGATCCAGGAAGGCGAGATCGTGTCGATTCTTGGACCTAACGGGGCCGGCAAGACCACGCTGGTACGCAGTATTATTGGTTTGACCCCAATTGTTGCGGGTGAAGTGAAATGGTTTGGCGAAAAAATCAATCATTTGAAACCGCATCAAATCGTGGCTAAAGGGATCGTGATTGTGCCAGAGGGGCGCGGAATATTTCCGAAGATGACGGTTGAGGAAAATCTGAAGACGGGCTATATTTTCCTTGAAAACGAAAAGGAAGTTATGGCTGACCGGATTCAAAACGCCTACACCCGGTTTCCCATTCTCGGACAGCGCCGCAATCAGTTGGCCGGGACGCTCTCCGGCGGCGAGCAAACCATGCTGGCGGTTTCACGAGCCATGATGCGTGATCCGCGATTGCTGCTGATGGATGAACCCTCGCTGGGCTTATCCCCCAAGCTGGTGCAGCAAACGTTTGCCATTGTCCGGGAGCTGCACGAGGCTGGCACATCCATTCTGTTGATCGAACAGAACGCTGTCAAAGCGCTGGGGATCTGCGACCGAGGTTATATCCTGCAAAAAGGCAAGGTTGTGCTTTCCGGGACACGGGAACAGCTGCTATCTGACGAGCGTGTGCATAAAGCCTACTTCGCGATGGAATAGGTATGGTCAGAATCAAAAAGATCAACCATATCGGCATCGTCGTGCGGGATATGGAGAAATCGCTTTCGTTTTGGAGCAAAATTCTAGGGCTTTCTGCAACAGCTGTCGAGCGAGTCCCATCGTATAAAGTGGATATTGCCTTTCTGCGGGCAGGCGAATCGGATATCGAATTATTGGAACCCCACGCTGGCAACGCTCCCATGGAGAAGCTAATCCGCGAGAACGGCGGCGGACTGGATCACCTTTGCCTGGAAGTCGAGAACCTCGAGGAGGTCCTGACCGAGTTGAAGGAGATAGGGTTAACCCTGATAAATGATTCTCCGGTGGTGCTGCCTGGACGCAAGATCGCCTTTGTGCATCCGTCCTCAGCCGACGGCGTGATGCTGGAATTGTACGAATTGATCTAAGAGTCAAGGACCTCCACAGAAGTCCTGATCCATCGATTGTCATCGGGATTGTCCAATTCAATGAATCTAATCAGGGAGAGGGAAACCTCTCCCTGATCCATCCCCCTCACTATGTCTGATTGTTTACCTTTCGAAGTAGCCGTCAGACAGGGTTTTCAGGAAGGCGACGATATTGTCCACCTGCATACGCGGGAACATATTTAATTGAGCGCGGTTCTGGTCCACTTCCGGGGCCGGGAACATATTCATCATGCCCTCGCAGCCTTCACCCATACCGCCACCCATTCCGCCGTCCATACCGCAGCCCATCCCTGAATCCATCATGGCGCGCCAGTGGTAAAAGAAGACAACATCTTCAAGAGATTTGAAGAAACCGTTGTGTCCGTAGGCTTTCACAAATCCCTCCGCAGGACGCAGATCCACATTACGCAGTGTGGGCACTTTAACCTTGCCCATTTCAGGCTCATAAACCTCAGCCGGATAACCGGCTTCCTTGAGGAACCCTCCCAGCCCTAAATCGATCCAATTCCCGCCATCCGGGTTCCAGGCTTCGGGCATTGCGTAATAAGGGTTGTCCAGGTTTTTTGGAATGCCGAGGTTGTCATACCCGTAATCTGTAAACAAGGGATAGCCGTCGCTGCCGGGCTCCAGTGAATGGCATGAGGAGCAGTTGGCGCGGCTGGGGTCATTGAAGACTGCCAGCCCCTGCAGTTCGGTATCGGTCAGCCCCAGGTTGCGGTATGCAGTCCATCGATAAGGGCTGGAACCACCGCCCGGACATCCCATACCGCCGCCCATTCCTCCGCCCATGCCGCCAGTTCCGCACTTGATCCTGGTAACATCTTTCCCAGCATCGACCGCGTTATCCCAGAACAGGTCGAACTTGGAAGTGTATGGGTTGACCTCGGCGCTGCGTTCGTATGCCGCGACTGAGCGGCCAATCCGTTCATAAACTCCGGCCGCATCGCGTGCACAGTTTAGTGAATCGGTTCCCCAAACTTCTTTGAATAATTCCGCGTATGAGGATTGGCGGACTTTGACACATAACACCTGCTCATTGGCAATTGCCTGCTCG
>CAYPJS010000004.1:0-6154 GCA_964411135.1 uncultured Anaerolinea sp. | reverse complement strand
GGAAGATAGAAGTGCAGAGAGGTTATTAATCTATGCGCATTGTTTTTGGCAGGGTAATACCGTAGGGTGCGTACCGGTTACGTACACACCATTTTTTCTTTCGTAGGGTGCGTACCGGTTTTGTGCGCACCATTTTTTCGGTGCGTGTTAATACGACACGCACCCTATGGCTATTTCCCCTCTACAGTAAAAACTCTATTCTTCCGACTCGTCCTCGAACTCCGCGGAGTACCATGTGCCCTCCTCGTCCATGCCGCTCTCGGCCTGGTCGGACGGGGTGAGGGGGTCGTCCATGCGCACCTGCAGCAAAATGCCGGCGGTGCGGATGCCGTTGGGCGTCATGACGCGCCTTACAGTATAGCGCAGGAAATGTTTACGCACCAGCTCGCTGTTGAGCACCGCCTTGACCGTGCGCACGCTCAACGCCGCCCGCTGCGCCAGCTCTTCCATCTCGGTTTCAACGCTATTGCGCAGCTCGCCGGTCTTGGGGTTCCAGTAGCACATCGAGCGTGCCGCCAGGATCAGCGTGAAAGCCGACTGCCCGAGCAGCGGCAGCCAGTTGTTGAAGAAATAAAGGGTCATGAACAGGCCGCGGTCAGGTTGAATGACCTGTGCCCGGCGGCTGCCGTAAGCGCGGTAAAGCATCAGCTTGCGCGGACTGGCCTTGCCGCTGCCGGGGGTGGGCTCGTCATCCGCCAAACCATCACTGGCGGCACCTTTTTCATCCGCCGTTTCCTCAGCCGGCTCGTGCGCCGGTTCGGCTTGTTCGGCTGACGCCTTGCGTCCGGCTGGTTCACTGAATCCGTTGCTCACCACCACTTTTACGGTCACCGGCTCATTGAGCATGCCGCTCAGCAGCGAAGTAATACGGTTTTGCAGGTGATTCTCCACCCAATCGCGGTTGTAGGGGTTGATCGCACTCAGGCGGAAGACCCGTTCGCTGTACCCCAGCGGCTTGAGCGGCTGCACCCAGGTCTCAAACTGGGCGCGGCCCATATCCACGCGCAGCTGCCCCGAGACCATTTCCCAGGCCTCGCGGTAGTCAGGCTTATGGATTGCCGCTTGCGGTTGAACCACCCCGTCCATAAATCCTTATCCCCTGGGGTTTAAACCCCTGCAGGCTGCTCTGCCGTTTCGGGCTTTGCCCGGTCTGCGGCACTGCCGCTGCCGGTGGTCAGACGCTGAATCTGCTCCTCAAGGAAGGCCACCACTTTCGGGAAGTCCTCCTGCCGGATATCTTCAGATCGGCTGACGCCGGTCATGCGGGTAACGTCCATATAGATGCCCGGGTAGGGCTTGACCACGCCCTTTTCCTGCAGCAGGCCTCCCAGGGTGGCCACCAGCTGGCGGAGCTGACCCATATGCTCGGGCGTAAGACGCGCCTTTGGACCGGCAGTCGTCTCCAGGCGGGTGACCTGCTGGCGCAGCCCGCCAAAGGCCGCGCGGATCTGGTCAACCTTTTCTTCCTGTACCCGGCGAAGTTCAGCCAGCTCCGCCTCAACTTTTTTTGTGAGGTTCTCCTCAAAGACTTCCTGTTCGGCCACCATACGCGAGATCGATTCGCGCAGGAACTGGATTTCACCGCGTTCGCTGATTCCGAAGTGCTCAGCCAGCACGGTGTGGGCCTCATCCAAAAAGGCAATCAGCAGGCTGCGGGTATCCTCATTCTGGATGCGCTCCAGCTCGACGCCGGTCAGGAACAGCGGCACTGCGGAGGCCATCAGGCACAGCGCCGGCTGGGGGCCGCCCGCCGTGGTGATGAGAATATTGGCAGTGTAGGGCGAAAAATAGCCCTGCTGCCGAAGCAGACGGCGGCGCTGAGCGCGTGAGTCCAGCCCGAAGGCGTCGCACAGCGAGCGCACCGAAACGTAGCCCCGGCCGTCCTTGAGGTCGGCAGTCAGGATCTGCTTGCCGCGAAAGCTGAGGGAGCGCTCGCGGTCGGGGCGGAACACAGAAGGTTCGAACGAGCTCATGTCGGGTACTGCCTCCATGCAGGTCCGGCCATGCGTGCCGGTCGGACGGGGATTTTAGGATCAATAGATATTTCGTGTATATATTTTTTTCTTCCTTTAATAACCGCGATTACCGGAAGAAAAATCATCATCCGCGCACCATTCGGTCCACCAGATCGTTCAAATCCGCGGGGCGAACCTCAGGCGGGATCTGGTCCAGGCGGGCGGTGCAAATGCGCGACAGGATACCCACCACCTCGCCGATGGACACCTTACGGCCAAGCAGGAGCGTCAGGCGCTCCTGCCATTCTTCCAGTTCAGCCATTTCGCCCCGGGTCAGGGTCAACCCGACCTTGGTGCGCGGTACAATCGATGGCGGCCGGCCCACGGGGCGCGCCTGCGGCTCGTTCATCTGCCGCCGCGCCTCGTAGAGCTGGACCCAGGCATTGCCGGGTTGAGAAGATCCAGTTTTCATCGTTTGGTCACCTCGCGGACGACATCCAGGTTGACGGTGTTCAGGTCGGTGGCCAGGACGTAATCGATCGCCAGCGCGCAGATGCGGATGATCTCGCGCGGCACTCCCTCGGATGCCTCGTACAGCATCTCGAAGGCGTTGTCATCGATAAACGGGTCCTGCCTTCCAGCCACCTGCAAGCGGAAGACCACCATCTGCAGGGCGCTGGAAAGGGTGAGCGGCGGAAGCGCCAGCCGGACGAACACACGCGCATTAACCGCGCGGTTGGTCTCGAACAGGCTGTTCATTTCCCGCTGACCGAAGGCCAATGTCTGGACAACCTTGGCGTCGTAGTCAAAATTGTAGAGCCGGTGGATCACCTCGAGAGCGTCCGGATCCATCAGTTGGGCATCATCGAGTAGAATTACAACATTCTTGTTGGAGGTGTAGGCAGCAGCCATCTTCTGTTCCAGCGTTTCCATTTGGCGCTGAAAGGAGCGCTGCGCTGGCAGATCCAACGCCGCCGAGATCTGACGGGCGGCGTCCATGCTGGAGCGGAAGGCGGCGGTGTGGATGTAGGCAATTTCGATGGAGCGTTCACTGGCGTAGACGTCGTACAGGCGCCGGGCCAGAGAACTCTTGCCCATGCCCATCTCGCCGGTGATGAGGGCCAGCCCGCGGCGGCGCGAAATCACGCCCACCGCCTGGCGGTAAACAGCCAGATGCTCGGGTCCCAGATACAGATAGCGCGGGTCCGCCGAGAGCTTGAAGGGATCCTCTTTCAGACCCAGGCGTTCCAGGCGCGCCAATCGCCATTCCTCATCCTGAAGTTGACTCACCATACAGACTCCTCCTGATACATGCAATTATTGCACTAATTCAGGTTAATTACAATAGAATTAGCGCAATTATACCAATGTTCTACATTAAATAAGTTTATTAAGTTGATTTTTAAGCCTGTTTATGCTAAACTAACCTTGTTTCATTTGATTTAGCGGTATTTTCTCCCGGGAACCCGTTTCCCGGCAACTCCTACAGGCGCAGTCCCCGATTCGTTACCGCGGTTACGCTTTGACCTGGAGAAGGCTGCTATGGCTGTCACAATCACAATTGCGAATGAGAAGGGCGGGGTGGGCAAGACCACCACCGCGGTTAACCTGGCTGCCGGGTTGGCGCTGCGCCTCAGCCGAAGCGAGGGGGTTAACGGACGCGTGCTGCTGGTGGACATGGATCCGCAGGGACACGCCCTGCTGGCGACCGCCTTCGGAACGCAGGCTGCCGAAGCCAAAACCGGACTGGCTGCTCTGCTGACCGAAAGCCCTCCCCCGTCGGTGCAGCGCATGCTCCAGCGCGCCGAGCATCACCCCAACCTGTACGTCATCCCCTCCAACCGGCCCAGTATGGTCGAGGCAGCGCGCCTGCTGCCCACCCTGATGGCCAATGAGACGCGCTTGAGCCGCGCCATCGCCCCGGCTGCTTCTCAGTTCGCCTTCATTATTATAGATACCCCGCCCACTACCGGCGACCTGCTGATCAATGCGCTGGTGGCAGCCGATCTTGTGCTCATCCCGGTCGAGACCAGCTACCTGGGCGTTTCTGGGCTGCGCGAACTGCAAAAGACCATCGACCTGGTCAAGGTGCACTTCCGTCCCAATCTCGAGATTCTGGGCTACCTGCCCACCCTCACCGAGGAACAGCGCAGCGAGGCGCAGGAAATTTTAGTGGAGCTCAAAAAGCGCTATCCAGGCCTGCTGCTGCCGCCCATTCACAAATCATCCGACCTGGCGTACGCCCACTCCAGCCATATGGACGTGTTCACCTACCGTCCACCGCGCGTGCGCAGACCTGAACAGATTGCATCCAGTTCGCGCGCCACGCAGGAGTACGCCGACCTGGTCGAGCGAATCCTGGCCCGCGCCGGCATGCTGCCAGCTGCCTGATCTCACGGAGGACTTCCATGCCGCCTTCCAAAGCCCGCAAACGCTCCAACGCCTTCGACGATTTCCCGGTCGAGCCGCAGGTCGAATCTGAGGCTGCCGAGACCATTTCACCGCTGGTACGGCGTTCACCAGAGAGCCAGATCGACCAGGTCGAACGCATTGAACGCCTGGCGCCCAGCCAGATGCTGCCGGACCGCTTTCAGCCGCGCCGCCTGCTGCCGCCCGCGATCCGAGCCGCTTTTTACGGCGGGCAGATTGACTGCTACAAGGCTGCCGCTGATTGGCTGGAAATGGCCCGCTCGGATACCGGCATCAAGACTGAAGTGGAACGCCTTTTAATGATGGGGGCTTCCTTTAATGAGCACGGGCAGATCAAACCCATTACGGGCACCTGGGTGCCCGCCCAGGATGGGGGTTTTGTCTTCCAGATCGAGACCGGCGAGCGGCGCTTCTGGGCTGCCTGTCTGCAGGCGGTAATGAACAACACCAGCGAAGAGCCGCTGCTGCGCGTGGAGGTGGTCGAACACCCGACCCGCCAGCGCCAGGTGCTGGAAAACCGGCATGCCGAGCCGCCTTCAGCCGTCGAGCAGGCGTGCGAGGTGGCTTCATTAATATTGGCCGAGCTCAACCTGCAGCCCGACCTCAGCGCCAGCGACGAATTTGACTATTTCCGGGCCGCACGCGCCCAGCGTATGCCTGCCGGTTTATGGGAAAAGATCATGCCGGTCATGCAGTTGACCCGTCCGCGCATGGTGCAATTGCTCAACATCCTGCAGCTGCCTTCACATCTTCTGGACCTGGCCGACCGCTACCGTATCCCGGAACGGGTGCTGCGCGAGATCCTGTCGCTGCCCAGGGACGGCTGGGAACGCACCCTCAAGCACGCGGTGCAAAACCAGCTCACCTCAGATGAGGTGGCTGAAATTGGCAGCCAGGCCGCAATCGAAGCACCCGCCGGTGAAAAGCACGCCCCCCAGCCAATTGCCGACCCCACACACCAGGCACTGCGCGCCTTAAAACGCTTTGCCACGATTTTAGCCAACCTGGATGAGGTCAGCCGCGCCCAGGCGCTGGATGAGTTGGCCGACAGCCTGGCGGTCATGCGCGGCGGCGATTCGGTCGCGATTCTGATGGATGAACTGCTGCGAGCTCTCGAAATCCGGCTTCAGAACCGCTAATTCGTAACCGCGGTAACAGATTTCTGGGGTTGCGGGCAAAACCTTTAAACCACGAAGGGCACAAAGGGAAACTTTTTTAGGTTCTCCTAAACGGCTCTGCGGTGAATGGGCTTGTTCCGAAAAGCGGAACATTAAAACGCGAAGACCGCAAAGGGTCAAAGTTCACGAAGAAAAACCTTTTATTTGATTTTCTCTGCGACCTCTGCGGCTCCGTGGTGAATGGGCTTGTTCTTATGCGGTGAACGGGTTTCACGAGGAGATAATTTCCACAGACGAGTCTTTGCCCCTCTCCGGGCGGATCAACCCGCCAGAATCCGTCTGAACGGCTCATGGGGTGACCCTGAAGTTTTAGCAGGGTCGCCCCTTAAGGTCAAGGCTTGACAGACACAGGGGCGACCCTATATAATTCTTAGAGGCGACCCTGCGGTAAAAGTCTTCGAAGGTTTCGCGGGGCTGGATAATTTCTTTTACCCGCGAAGGGGACAAAGTGCATAAAGGGGTTATAAAAAGAGGGGATCTCTGCCTTCTTTACGATCTCTGTGGTTTTATTCCTTTCTATTCATCGGACTCTACAACAAAGCTTATGAAAATCATTGCATTTGCCAATCAAAAAGGCGGCGTCGGGAAAAC
>CAYPJS010000003.1:0-9724 GCA_964411135.1 uncultured Anaerolinea sp. | reverse complement strand
AGTCAGGCTTAGCCGATGATTTCGACCTTGCCGCCGGCAGCTTCAATTTTCGCCTGCGCGCCCTTGCTGACGCGCTGGGCACGCACAGTCAATGCAACTTTAATTTCACCGCGGCCCAGGATTACCACCGGGTTGGCGGGCTTGTGGAGCATATTCATTTCCGCCATAACCTCAGGGGTAACCAGGCTGTTGGCTTTGAATTTTGCCGAAAGCTGGCTTAGGTTGATTTCATTGTATTCGACTTGGTTCGGCGGGGTAAAGCCCTCACCACGGATGAACGGTAGACGGCGGTAGAACGGCAGGTTGCCGCCCTGACGATAGAGATGTCCACCTTCACCCGAGCGTGAAGCCTGACCCTTGGTACCTTTACCGGCAGTCTTGCCTTTACCGCCGGAAATGCCACGGCCAACGCGCTTGCGGTCTTTTTTGGCGCCTTCATTCGGCACTAAATCGTTCAGTTTCATTACGCACCCTGCTCTTCAATTAAAACCAGATGGTTAACTTTGCGCAGCATACCCTGAAGCGCCGGAGTATCCGCGTGCACCACGCTCTGGTTCATTCGGCGCAAGCCAAGGGCTCGAATCGTCGCCTTATGCTGCTCCGAGTAACCGATGGAACTCTTCACCAGGGTGATGCGCAGCATTTTGCGGGTTTCAGTCTTTTTCTTAGGCATTCTTCCTCCGCTCCCAGAAGGGCAGGAGCTCGCCGGCCGGTTTCCCGCGGCGGATGGCTTCTTCTTCCGGTGATTTGAGCTGCCCCAGCGCCTCGAAGGTGGCTTTCACCACGTTGAGGACATTGGCGCTGCCCATCGATTTGGTCAGAATGTCATGATATCCGGCAGCCTCGAGGACTGCGCGAACACCACCTGCCGCAATAACGCCTGTACCCAGTGAAGCGGGTTTCAGCAGTACCTTGGCGCCGGCGGTGCGGCCGATTACCTCATGCGGGATCGTTGTGCCCAACATGGGAACCGGACGGATGGTTTTATGAGCACGCTCGGTCGCTTTGCGCATGGCATCAGGGACTGCATTGGCCTTGCCAATTCCCAGCCCGATGTTGCCGCGGCCGTCACCGACCACAACCGTAACACGGAACTGGAAGCGGCGCCCGCCTTTTACAACCTTCGCCACACGAGCGATCTCGATGACACGCTCTTCGAATTGCTGCTCGATACTTTGAAATTCAGTCATTTCCATAGTCAGGCCCTTTATCATTGCTCACAGATCAGCCTAGAAAACCAGGCCAGACTCGCGGGCGCCATCAGCCAGTGCTTTTACACGACCAACGTAGCGGAAACCACCCCGATCAAAAACGACCTGAGTGATACCTTTATCCTTGGCGCGTTTCGCCACCAGCTCGCCAACCAACTTGGCTTGCTCGGTCTTGGTCTTTCCATCCAATTTACCATTCAGTTCATGGTCAATGGTGGAAGCAGCTGCCAGGGTGTGCCCGGCTTTGTCATCGATCACCTGAGCATAGGTCTCCGAAAGGCTGCGGAAAACAGCCAGTCGGGGCCGGTCCGGCGTGCCAGCGATGAACTTACGCACGCGGCGATGTCTGCGAATTCTTGCTTCAGAACGACTTAATTTAGACATAAGCCATCACCTACTTCTTGCCCTTGCCGGCTTTGCCAGCCTTGCGGCGGATCTTTTCACCCAGGTAATGAATACCCTTCCCATGATACGGTTCGGGAGGACGGATCTTGCGGACATCCGCAGCCACCTGCCCAACGGTTTCACGGTTATAACCCATGATCTTGACCTGACGGGTCTTGGTATCGACATCAAAAGAGATGCCTTCCAAAGGTTCCACTACAACCGGGTGCGAGTAACCAACAAACAATTTCAGGTTCTTGCCGTCCATCTCGGCGCGATAACCAACGCCATCGATTTCCAGCACCTTGGTGAAGCCCTGGCTGACGCCAGTCACCATATTTTGAATTAATGCGCGGGTCATCCCGTGGAGCGCACGCACATTGGCTGCATCAGAGCTGCGCGTCACCGCGATTTGCCCATTTTCGAATGCAATCGAAATTACCTGGGAAAATTCGCGCTTCAGCTCGCCCTTGGGGCCTTTGATGTGCACCAGCGAACCATCCAGGTCCACCTGTACGTCCGTAGGGATAACAACCGGTAAGCGACCAATTCGGGACACGTTTAATCCTCCTGTGCGCTTTCCGGGCTACCAGACCTTGCAGATAAACTCGCCGCCAACATTCAGCTGACGAGCACGCTGCCCGGTCATGACGCCCTTAGGGGTGGACAGGATAGCAATTCCCAATCCTGAAAGGATCCAGGGAATTTCCTGTTTGCGAGTATACACACGGCGGCCCGGGCGGCTAACTCGTTCGATGCCGGTGATTACCGGACGGCGCTGGCGGCGTTCGCCTACATACTTCAGGCGGACACGCAAAACGCGTTCGAACGTTTTTTCGCCTTCAACGACTTCATAGCCATCGATAAAGCCCTCTTCTTTGAGGACGCGGGCGATTTCTGCCTTTATTTTTGAATTAGGCATCGCAGTTACGGCCTGCCCGTTCATAGTGGCATTCCGAACGCGGGTCAACATATCAGCAATTGGATCATTCACACTCATGCCTACCTCCGGCCTGGTCCTACCAGGATGACTTGGTCACGCCGGGGATCTTACCTTGGAGAGCAAGTTCCCGGAAGCAAATGCGGCAAAGACCAAAACGGCGCAGATATCCACGTGGGCGTCCGCATAAACGGCAGCGGTTCCGGATCTGGACTTTAAATTCGCGTCGCTGTTCACGATATTCCATGCACTTCTTGGCCATACTAGTCCTTCCTGAAAGGCATCCCAAGCAGCTGCAGCAGTTTGGCAGCCTGATCATCCGACGGCGCCGTCGTTACGACGGTTATTTCCATACCACGAACTTTATCGACCTTATCGTAGTCGATCTCCGGGAAGATGATTTGCTCCCGTAAGCCCAGGGTGTAGTTGCCGCGTCCATCGAAAGCATCCGAAGGGACACCACGGAAGTCGCGAACGCGCGGCAAGACGATATTCATCAAACGGTCCAGAAAAGCCCACATCTTATCACCGCGCAGAGTGACCATCGTGCCGATGGCGCGTCCTTCGCGCAGTTTGAAAGCTGCGATGCTGGTACGGGCTTTGGTGATAACTGGCTTTTGTCCCGTGATTTTGACCAGGTCGCCAACTGCGGCTTCCAGGGCTTTCGGGTTGTCCAGAGCTTCACCAAGACCGATATTGATGACAACTTTAGTAATGCGCGGTACCTGCATAACGTTCTTCAGGTTCAATTCCTTGAATAACGCAGGTGCCACTTCTGTTTGATAACGTTCTTTCAGAATGTTCATGTTCTAGCTCCCCGATGGCCTATTCGTCAATCACGGCTTCGCATTTTTTGCAAATCCGCAACGATTTGCCATCTTCCGAGCGGGAAAGCCCCACACGGGTCGGTTTGCTGCATTTGGGGCACACCAGCATGACATTCGAGATGTCGATGGGTGCCTCAAAGCGGACCTTACCGGGGGAGATGGTGCGGCCCTGTGATTGGACCTGGCGCTGATGTTTCGTGCGCAAATTCACACCTTGAATTACTACCCGGCTGTCCTTGGGCAGCACGCGAATTACTTCACCGCGCTTGCCTTTATCTTCCAAACGGCCTGAGATGACCTCGACCGTATCACCTTTATGAATCTTCAAATTCATCGCGTCGCTCCTGCTCCCTGCCTAAATAACTTCCGGCGCAAGGGAGACGATTTTCATGAAGCCCTTTTCACGGAGCTCACGAGCCACCGGTCCGAAGATACGGGTGCCTTTAGGGTTGACACCATCCGTATCCAGGATCACCGCAGCGTTATCGTCGAAGCGGATGGAAGATCCATCTTCACGGCGCCATTCTTTCGAGCAGCGCACGATAACTGCTTTGACGATGTCGCTTTTCTTTACGCTACCCTGTGGAGTTGCGGATTTTACAGTAGCGATCACGATATCGCCGATGGAACCATAATGACGGGTAGAACCTCCAGTCACATGGATCACCAGCAACTCGCGGGCACCTGTATTGTCGGCAACCTTAATGCGAGACTCCTGTTGAATCATGCTTCCACTCCTTCGCCAGGCGTCTCAGTTTCAACAAATTGATGCTTCACGATTGACTCGACCACCCAGCGTTTTTCGCGTGAGATCGGAGCGCTTTCCACAACGACGACTTCGTCGCCGATCTGGCAGCCCAGAGTATCGTGAGCTTTAACTGTGTTGAAAGAGTGCACTACCTTATGGTACAAAGGGTGCGAAAAGGTCCGGGTGATCTTCACCACGACCGTCTTCTGCATTTTGTTACTGGTTACAACACCGGTTAAACGTCGCCGAGTGTTCATTTTCCACCTTCCCGCTCTTTTGATAATTCGCGCTCGCGCACTATTGACATGTAGCGAGCAATTGTGCGGCGGGTGACTTTCAACCGGCTGGTATCAGTCAATTGCCCGGTGACGACCTGGAAACGCAGGTTCATCAACTCCTGACGGGAATCCGTCAGTTTCGCTTTAAGCTCTTCGTCCGACATCAGGCGAATTTGTTCTTTCTTCATGCCGATTCTCCTGAGGTTGTATCTTGGCGAGCAACAACTTTCGTTTTGATCGCTAATTTATAGGAAGCCTGGTGCAGAGCCTCTGTCGCAATATCAGCTGGTAAACCGCCGACCTCGAACATGACGCGCCCGGGACGAACCACGGATACCCAGTACTCCACATTCCCTTTACCTTTACCCATACGAGTTTCTGGGGGTTTCTGGGTGTAGGGTTTATCCGGGAAAATCCGGATCCAAACTTTACCACGGCGTTTCATCTGGCGAACCAGTGCGCGGCGGGCGGCTTCGATCTGGCGGGCGGTGACCCAACCCGGTTCTAATGCCTGCAGGCCGAACTCTCCATACAGGAGTTCCGCACCGCGCAGGGCAAGACCCCGCATGTGACCGCGCTGCTGCTTGCGCCACTTTACACGTTTTGGCATCAACATAGCTGCTAACCTCTCTCATCACGCATTGGGATAGACCCAGCGCAAGGTTTACTCACTTACATAAACGCCTTCGGTGGATTCAGCTTTCTCTTCCACCCCCGGCAAGACGGTGCCCTGATAAACCCAGACCTTCACGCCGATTTTTCCGTAGGTTGTCGACGCTTCAGCGCGAGCGAAATCTATCTTCGCGCGGATAGTCTGCAGAGGCACACGCCCCTCGCGCAGCCAGACGCTGCGGGCCATTTCTGCGCCGCTCAAACGGCCAGCCACTTCGATCTTGATCCCTTGCGCACCCTGGCGCATAGCCTGCTGCAGCGCGCGCTTCATGGCGCGGCGATAAGCAACACGGCGCATGATCTGCCCGGCGATGTTCTGGGCAACCAGATAAGCATCGCAGTCGGGTGATTTGATCTCTTTGATATCCAGATCGATTTTCTTATTGGTGAGCGCTTCGAGGTCGGTGCGGACCTTTTTGACGGTTTCACCTTTACGGCCAATTAAGATACCGGGTTTTGCGGTGTGAACAATAACTTTCACTTTACCCGGGAAGCGCTCGATCTCAACCTTGGAAACGCCGGCTTTGTCAGCGCTGGCGAAGATCAGCTTGCGGATTTTTAAATCCTGGTGCAGTTGATCGGTGTAGTCAGCGCCGTCAGCATACCAACGGCCTTCCCATGGTTGGTGAACGCCCAGACGAAACCCAATAGGATGTACTTTACGACCCATAATTTCTCCTGGTGTCCTTCGATTCCTACTCTTGCTCCCGCAAGACAACGACCACGTGCGACGACCGCCGCAGTAACGGCTTGAAACGGCCACGAGCACCAAAGCGGCGCCACTTTCGGGTGGGGGCTTCATCGGCTGTGATCTTGTAAATATACAGGTCATCGCGGTTGACGCCAAAGTTCTCTTCTGCATTGGCTACCGCCGATGCAACCAGCTTGCGCAGGTCGCTGGCAGAGCCTTTATTGGTGAAAGTCAGAAGATCCAGGGCATCGTTCGCCCGCTTGCCGCGCACCAAATCGATAACCAGGCGCACTTTTTGAGCGGAAACCCCGAGGAAACGTAATTCTGCACGAATATCAGTAGCCATCGCTTCTACCTCTTCGTTGATTTCTCGGCCATATGCCCGCGGAAATGGCGGGTCGGGGCGAATTCGCCCAGGCGATGACCGACCATATTCTCGGTGATATAGATGGGCACATGCCGGCGCCCGTCATGGACGGCCACTGTATGACCAACCATTTGCGGGAAGATTACAGATGCACGGCTCCAGGTGCGAATGACCTTCTTATCGCCGCGGGTGTTCATCTGTTCAATTTTCTTCAGCAACTTCGGGTCAAAATACGGACCCTTCTTTAATGAACGTGACATATCTCGTCCTTCTTTCTCGGTTTACAACCTATCAACCTGGGCCGATTACCGTTTGGCCGCGCGACGCCGCACTATGTACTTATCGCTTGTCTTGTTGCGGCGCGTCCGATACCCACGAGTGGGGCGACCCCAAGGGCTCTTGGGACCAGGCATACCAGCGGGCTGGCGGCCTTCACCACCACCATGCGGATGGTCGCGGGGGGACATCGCAGTACCGCGAACGGTCGGGCGGATGCCCATATGGCGCTTGCGTCCTGCTTTGCCCAGTTTGATATTGCTGTGTTCCAGGTTTCCGACCTGACCGATGGTTGCATAGCAGACCTGACGGATGAGGCGGACCTCACCTGAAGGCAGCCGCACCTGGGCGTAATCGCCTTCCTTGGCCAAAAGCTGTGCTGCTGTCCCGGCAGAGCGGACCAGCTGACCACCACGGCCTTCCTTGAGCTCGATGTTATGGATCATCGTGCCTACAGGAATGTTGGAAATGGGCAGCGTGTTGCCGGGGCGGATATCAGCGTTACGGCCGGACACAACTGTGTCTCCCACCTTCAGGCCAACTGGCGCGACGATGTAGCGTTTTTCGCCGTCAGCGAAGACCAGCAGAGCCAGACGAGCGGTGCGGTTTGGATCGTATTCGATGGCCGCAACGCGGGCAGGTATTTCAAGTTTATTGCGCTTGAAATCAACCAGGCGGATGAACCGGCGGTTACCGCCGCCCTGATGCCGCACTGTAATGCGTCCGTAGCTGTTGCGTCCGGAGTGGGCTTTACGCAGCACGAGCAGAGAAGGCTCGGGGCGGGATTTGGTGATTTCTTCAAAACTATAGCCGGTCATATTGCGTTGACCGGGCGTAATGGGTTTGTAAACTTTAATCGCCATTATTCAACCCCTTCAAAGATCGGAATTCTATCTTCGGGCGCCAGGGTGACAACAGCTTTTTTATAAGCAGCGTTTCGAACCATAAGGCGGCGGCTGCGCGCCCGGCGGGTGCGTTTTGCAGGAACATTGAGAATGTTCACCCGCACCACCGTAACATCGAAGATGGTCTCGACTGCATCCTTGACCTGGGTCCTGGTGACATTATCTGCCACTTCAAACACATACTGATGCAGGCGGTTAACCTGATAGTTCGTTTTTTCGGTCACCAACGGGCGGCGGAGAACATCAAATAATGTTGTCATGTCTTTCCTCCCACCTATCCGAGGTTGCTTTCAATAACTTCCAGAGCTGCCAGGGGCAGGACAACCTTGTCAAACGTCAGGAGATCGCGAATGTTGAGGTAGTTCGCGAGCAATACCTTGGTAGCAGGCAAGTTGCCGCTAGAAAGGATGACGTTATCATAGTTAATCTTTTCTGGAATGAGAACCAGCGCGCTTGAGTCGCCAACCAGCGAGTTCAACACAGTTGCCATCAGGCGCGTTTTTGGTTCAGCCACTTTCAATTCATCCACAACGACGATCGCAGCTTCAGCAGCTTTGACAGACAGAGCAGAGCGCAGGGCAGCCCGGCGCATTTTGCGGGGCATGTCCATGGTGTACTTGCGGGGATGCGGTGTAAAGATTCGACCGCCGCCCTTCCATTGCGCAGCCCGGGTGGAACCCTGACGTGCCCGACCGGTACCCTTCTGTTTCCAGGGTTTTCGGCCGCCGCCAGCCACTTCGTTGCGAACTTTTGTGTCGTGGGTGCCCAGGCGGGCGTTTGCCATCTGGCGAACATATGCCTGGTGCATAAGATCAATATTTACCGGGGCACCAAAGATCATCTCAGGCAGTTCAACCTGTTTGACCTTTTTACCCTCCATGTTATAAACATCTGCTAACATAGTTACTTCGCTCCCATAGTCCAGGTATTGATCCAGTGTCGCAGGCCTATTGCTTGCGGGCCTCACGAATGATGACCAGGCCTCCACGAGGACCAGGAATTGCACCGCGCACACCGATCAAGTTGCGCTCTACGTCTACCAGGACCACTTTCAAATGCTGTGCCGTGACACGTTCATCGCCCATATGACCGGGGCCACGAGATCCCTTGTAAACACGACCCGGAGTAGTACCAGAGCCGCGAGAACCGGGGGCGCGCAGGCGGTCGGATTGACCATGGGTCTTGGGACCACCGCGGAAATGGTAGCGTTTCACGCCACCTTGAAAGCCCTTACCTTTACTGGTACCAACTACATCCACGCGCTCCCCCACCGAGAACGCTTCAACGGTTAACTGGTCCCCTTCATTCACTTCAGGGGTTTTCGTACGGAATTCACGGATATAGCGAAGAGGCGGAACGTTTAATCCATCGCGCTTGAGGTGGCCGAGCTGGCCTCCGGTCAGGCGCTTGGGTTTGACTTCCGCAAAACCCAACTGGACGGCTGAATAGCCGTCGTTTTCTGGTCGTCTAATCTGGGTAACGAAACATGGCCCAGCTTCGATAACGGTGACTGGAATAGCCGCACCATTTTCATCGAAAATCTGGGTCATGCCGATTTTCTTCCCGATCAGCCCTTTAAACATCTCAATTGTTCTCCTTGACGTTCAAGAATTCCCGGGACTGTCAGCCTGGGCTTGGCTGCATCATCCCTGACTATCGAACAGTTAGCTATCTGCTGCGACATTTGTGGGGTTTGTTATGCGCCCACAGATTAGCTCTTGTTCGACCATCGGCTGGGCTTGTGCCCAAACCTTACAATTATAAAGCAACTCTGTTTATTTGAACAGGGTTGTCTTACAAACTCGCTTGACTTTTCCTTCGCAGACAATGACTTCAGCCGTTTTGGTTATCGGCTGAAGTCATTGCAGCCTTTCATGATTTAGCGAAGACAAGAAAAGCGCCGCTTTTTACGGCAGCGCATTCGCGTGCCGATCGTTCATTCTTTCAAGGTTCTATTAGATCTTGATTTCGATATCGACGCCCGCAGGCAGATTCAAGCGCATGAGCATATCAATGGTCTTGGAATCCGGGTCCAATACATCAATCAGACGATTGTGTGTCCGAATTTCAAAGTGCTCGTGCGAGTCTTTGTCGATGAAAGTTGAACGGCGAACGGTAAAGCGCTCGATGCGTGTTGGCAGCGGGACAGGTCCTACAACCTGGGCGCCACTCCGTTCTGCGGTTTCGACAATCCGTTTTGCGGATTGATCAAGCACACGATGATCGTATGCTTTCAGGCGAATGCGAATGCGTTGCTTTGCCATTTTCTACCTACTCGATAATCTTCGTGATGACGCCAGCGCCGACGGTCAGGCCGCCTTCGCGGATGGCGAATTTTGAACCCTGTTCCAGCGCGACCTTGATGATCAGTTCGACTTCCATGTTCACGTTGTCGCCGGGCATAACCATTTCAACGCCTTCGGGC
>CAYPJS010000002.1:0-9301 GCA_964411135.1 uncultured Anaerolinea sp. | reverse complement strand
GCTGGACGGAGCACCCGGGCTGCATTCGGCGCGCTTTTCCCCCAAACCTCGCGCCACCGACGCCGACCGGCGCACCCTGCTGCTGCAAACGCTGCAGCAGTACCCCGTGCCGCAGGGCATGCCCGGCTGGCCGGCGCATTTTCACTGCACGGCAGCCATTGCCGAACCATCTGGCAAGGTTCACCTGGCCGAAGGCCGCTGCGACGGATTCATTATTTCGCAGGAACGCGGGAACAACGGCTTCGGATACGACCCGGTCTTTTTCATGCCGGAGCAAAAGGCCACCATGGCCGAGCTGCCCTCAGCGGTCAAGAATCAAATCAGCCACCGGGCACGCGCTTTGCAGGCCGCCATCCCGATCCTGGAAATGATCCTGCAGGGATAGGACAGAATCAGACTGGTTGTGAGCCAGGACAGGCCAGATCCATTGGCCACAATCCCCCTAAAACACGCACGCCCCGCCTGAGGAGGGGGGCGTGTTATAATTTTGGTGCCGAAGGTGGGAATCGAACCCACATACCCGGAGGGTACACGATTTTGAGTCGTGCGCGTCTGCCTGTTCCGCCACTTCGGCGAGCGTAAGAAAAAGTATATCGCAAAATCACCAGAAGGGTCAAGGTATTAATTCGCCATGCGCCTAGGAATTATCGGCCTGCCGCAATCCGGAAAAACCACATTATTCAATGCACTCACCCGCGCCACCCAGCCGACCGGGGTCGCCGGCAAGATCGAGGTCCATACTGCCGTGGTGGAAGTACCCGACCCGCGCGTTGATGTGCTCTCGCGCATGTTTACCCCCAAAAAGACCATTTATGCCAAAGTGACCTACGCCGACATTGCCGGGCTGGACGGATCTTCGAGCAAGAGCGGCATTTCCGGCACGCTGCTCAACCAGCTGACTCAGATGGAGGGTTTCATCCATGTGGTACGCTGCTTTGAGGACGATAATGTCCCCCACCCACAGGGCAGCATCGATCCGGCCCGCGACCTGTTAGCCATGGACAGCGAGTTCGTGCTGAACGATTTGATCGCGGTGGAACGCAAGCTGGAACGACTGGCGGAGGAACGTAAAAAAGGCGGCGGACGAGACCGTGCTATCATCGAGCGCGAGGGGATTCTGTTTGAGCGCATGAAGGAAGCCCTCGAAGCCGAGACTCCGCTGCGCGATATCGAAATCAGCCCTGAAGAGGAAAAATTATTCTCCGGTTTTGGCTTTCTGAGCCGCAAGCCGGTATTGGTGGTTTTGAACCTGGCGGAGGGGCAGGCAGCGCCTGAGATCCCTTATGTGCACCATCACAGCCAACTGGTGGCACTGCAGGGTAAATTGGAAATGGACATTGCCCAGCTGCCGTCTGAGGATGCACAGATGTTCATGGCGGAGTACGGTATTGAAGAACCCAGCCTGAACCGCATGATCCGCCTATCCTACGACCTGCTCGGTTTGCAGTCTTTCTTCACGGTCGGCCCCGACGAGGTGCGTGCCTGGACGGTCAAACGCGGCGCGACAGCGCCTGAAGCAGCTGGTGAGATCCACACCGACCTGCAGAAGGGCTTCATCCGTGCCGAGGTGATAACCTACGATGACCTTGTTTCGCTGGGCGGGTATGCCGAAGCGCGTGCCAAAGGCAAGCTGCGTCTGGAAGGCAAGGAGTACATCGTCCAGGACGGCGAGATTTTGAATATCCGCCACTCGGGGTAAACGAGGCAAGCCGCTCGGATACGCTGGCTACCTGCTCATTTCGGCTACAAAGGCCTGCAGAAGCACCTCAAGCTCGCCCTTGCCAGTCTTGCTGGCCCGGTCGATTTCCAGCAGCCGGTGATAGATGCGGCGCAAGCTGGCGCTATCGTACAGGCGCGCCTGGTTGAGCGCTTTGCCGGCTGGCGTGCCGGGTACGTGCAGCAATTTCGCCACGCCGTCCACGCTGGTAACCCCCGTCTCCAGCGCCTCTCTGGCCATGCTGATCAAACGGAACTGGCGCACCACCATACCAAACAGGCTTGGCGCATCCTGTTCCTCCAGCAACCGCCCAAGCTGGCGCAGCGCCAGGCGCCCATCTCCAGTGGCCAGTGCATCGACCATGGTAAATACATCCGCCTGCCCTCCAGCTGCGCTCAGTTCATGCACGTCCTCAATCTCGATGGGCCGCTGGTAATCGACATAGGTGAGCAGCTTGGTGATCTCCTGACGCGCCTGGCCGGTATCTGAGCCAACCACGTCGGTCACAGCCACTGCAGCCTGGGGATTAATCTTACCGCCCTGCCGCCGGGCTTCAGCCACAATCCATCCCGGCATGGAATTCAGGGCAGGCAGCCGGCAGACTTCAATTTTTACCTTTCCCCCATTGGCGCGCGCCCATTCCAGGACCGGATGAATCTTGCTTTTTCTGTTTTTATCCGTGTATTCATAGATCCACTTCCAATGGTATTGTTTGTCGGTGGATACCCATTCATCGTCCTGCACCAGTACCAGAGCAGTGGTTTCGGGCAGGCCGCCCAATATTTCAACAAACTTGCTGCGGGCAGCATCGGACCTTAATAACCCGGCCGGGTTGGTCAGGATGAGCATGCGGCGCGCAGTCAGAAACGGCAGGGTAAAGGCGGCCGTGCGCACAGCATCCAGGCTGACGCCCTGAGCGCTGCCGTCCATGCGGGTTATGTTCATATCCGCCAGCGACGGGTCACCCATGGACGCTGCCAATCCCTCGGTACGGTCATGCAGTGCCAGGTGATCATCTCCGTAGAGGAGCGTCACCACAGGCAGGGACTCGGGTCCAGCGGAAGATTCAGCCACGAATCAAGCCTCGCGCAAGTCGCGGGTCAATACATGGTGCGCAGGCATACCGCTGCGCTCGTACCGGTTAATTTGGACTACATGCAGATCGCCCAGGGAGGCGTCGGTGGTGTAGCGCTCCTGCAGTTTGGGGCCCAGCGGGAAGGTCAGGATCATTGCCAGGGTCGCCAGCACAGTCACCAGCGGAAGCCGGTCCCACTTATCGCGCATGCTGGTGCCGCTGCCCAGCATCGCCAGCCAGGAGACCAACCCGGCTGCCAGCCCTGCCAGGGCAAAATTGGTGCCGCAGAAGGGATGGATGGCCAGCTGTCGCTCGCCGCCGCGCAGGCGCTTCTGCGCCTCGTCGACTGCCTCCTGCAGCGCGGAAATTTCCACACTTCCGATCACCCAAAAGCCGCGCGGGGTAGAATAACCTGCCATGCGCCGGCCTGGCTGTTTCCGGCTCAAAATCTGCATGGTGGCGTGTTCCAGCGCATGGTTGCGCCTTGTAAGGGAAAGCATCGAACCGATCATGGTCATGCTCCGATTCTTCTTGATTGATTACCTACGATTATAGGCTGAAACCGGGGTGCCGGCAGCGTGAAGCGGACAGGAAGGCTTAAATCACCTCGTTCATCAGCGCGGCGCGCTCGGCAGTGCTGTACTGGCGCTCGTGCGCCTGGAAGCGCTTGACGTCGATGCGGCTCAACAGGACCAGCGAGAGCAGCAGCAGCACCGCCTCGATGATAAAGACGGTTACGTAGCCCGCCAGGGTGTTCTGGCTGATCTGTGTGATCAGGTCGCGCAGGACGCCGCCCATGACGGTGCCCAGCAAGCGCGACAGCGCGTTGGCGATGCCCCAGGCGCCCATGAACAGACCCACCCGCGTGGTGGTCATATCCAGCATCAAGGACATGTTGGATACGGTCGCCCAACCGGTGCCCAGACCCAGCAGCATTACGCCAGCAAAGAACCCGCTTTTGCTTCCCATCAAACCAAAACCGGCGATGCAGGCGAACCCAACCACCGCCACAATCGCCCCCAGGCGGGCCACGGCGCGCTTGCCCAGCTTGCGTTCCATCCAACTGGACAGAGACAGGGTCAGCAGCATGCAGCCGCCCCAGATGGACGTGATACGGGTGGTGGCTTCGACCGGCATATGCAGGGCTTCCGCTGCAAATGGCTCGAGCAGCACGTCCTGCCCCAGAATGGCTGCCAGCAGCAGAGTCAGGTACAGGAAGAAGGTCCGCGCGCCGGGGTAGCCCATCACCTCGCGCACCAGCTGTCCCCACGGGCGGCGGTCCTCAGCGGCGGGTGCCGGGGCATCCTCCATCCGGAAGCGCGGTTCAAGCCCGACCAGGCCAATGATCCCCAATAACAGGGCAACCCCGCCAATCACACTGAAGGCGCGCTCCAGGCGTTCCGGGCTGTACGGCTCAATCAGACGGCTCAAGCCAATGGAGGTGAGAATGATGAAGACCACCATCACGAACATCATAATGGCGATGGTGCGGGAGCGCCCGCGTTCGCCAGCCAGTTCAGACGCCAGGGAGAGGTACGAAACGCTGGCAAAGTTGTAGCCCATGCCCCAGGCGCCAAATGCCAGCAGGCCAAGCAGGATGCCCAGCCCCCGGTTCTCGGGCATCAAGAACACCGCGCGCGGCGCCAGCACCACCCCGGCCACACACAGCAGCAGCCCGATAGCAATGTAACCGGTGCGGCGGCGGGTGAAGAGCGGGTGACGGTCTGAGTAGGAACCGATCATCACCTGCGCCGGCGAGAATAAATACGGCAGCGAAGCCAGAATGGCCACCAGGGTAGCAGAAACTGCCAGCTCCTTGATCATTACCCGGTTCAAGGTGCTGTTAATCGGTACCAGCGTCATGGCGACTGCGGCATGGATGAGCGCCAATTGTAGACTTTTTCGAACCATTCAATTCTCCAAAGCGTAGAGTGTAATAATTAATTTCACCACGAAGAGCCCAAAAGGCACAAAGATAACATTTAAACCTTCTATAAAAATCTTAGTGATCTCCGTGTCCTTCGTGGTAAAGAAATAATTCAATCAGTTTTTGGCAGCAGAGAGAGATTGAGGGCTTCACGCAGCGAGCGTGCCTGGAGGATCTCGATGCCTTCCGGCCAGGGTTCACTGCGGCGTGTGCTGCGCGGCACAATGGCTGCTTTAAAGCCGAGTTTGGCTGCCTCGCGCAGACGCGCGGCCATTTGCCCTACCCAGCGTAGTTCGCCGGAAAGTCCAATTTCGCCGATCAACACGGCATCTGCGCGGATGGGTGCATCGCGCATGGAGGAGGCGATCACTGCTGCAATAGCCAGGTCGGCAGCCGGTTCATCAATGGCCAGCCCGCCAACCACATTGACAAAGATATCCTGCTCGCCCAATTTCAATCCCAGGCGGCGCGTCAGTACCGCGGTGATCAACAGCAGGCGGTTGAAATCTACCCCGTTGGGGGTGCGGCGTGGATTGCCCAGGTTGGACGAACTGGTCAGCCCCTGCAGCTCCACCAGCAGCGGGCGGGTGCCTTCCATGGTCACGGCAATGGCTGAACCCGGAGCATTGACCATGCGCTCGGCCAGGAACACCTCAGACGGGTTGGGAACCTCGACCATGCCCTGCTCGCGCATCTCAAACACGCCCACCTCTGAAGTGGCGCCGAAACGGTTTTTAACCGAACGCAGCAGGCGGAAGGTCTGGAAGCGGTCGCCTTCCAGGTACAGCACCGTATCCACAATATGTTCGAGCACGCGCGGGCCAGCAATGACGCCTTCCTTGGTGACATGCCCGATGACGAACACTGCCATGCCGGTTGATTTAGCCAGTTCGCGCAGGCGCGAGGCGCATTCACGTACCTGGCTGACCGATCCGGCAGTCGAACTCAGGTCGGGCAGGTACACCGTCTGGATCGAGTCGATGATGAGCAAGCCGGGTTTGACCTGCGCCACATGCTCGAGGATGGTATCCAGATTGGTCTCGGTCACCAGCATCAGGTTATTGGGCGGGGTAAACCGGCGGCCGTTCTCGCTGCCGGAGGTCATCAATCGGTCGGCGCGCATTTTGATCTGGCGTTCCGACTCTTCACCAGAGACATACAGCACGGTCGGCGAGCCATACCCCGTACGGGTAAACTCAGTTGCCATCTCGATGGTCATCTGCAGCATCAGCGTGGATTTGCCGATGCCCGGGTCCCCGCCCACCAGCACTATCGAGCCCGGCACCACGCCGCCGCCCAATACGCGTGCAAACTCGGCGATCGGCAGCCCCAGGCGTTCCTCGCCCTGACCGGAGATTTCGGTAAGGCGCATTGGTTGCGATCGGCCGCTCAGTCCGCGGACGGATGAACCGGCTGGCGGGGCTTCCTCATGGACGATCTCCTCGACCATGGTTCCATACTCACCGCACGCGGGGCAGCGCCCTAACAAGCGCGGCACGCTGCGGCCGCAATTCTGACAAACAAAACGCGTCTGTGTCTTGACCATGCTGCAATTATACCCAAAGGGTCGGCGCAAAGCCTTAGGCCAGGATTAACCTGGCGAAGCTCTAATGCGGGATTCATGTTTGAGAGAGGCGAGTAGACCCTCGGTCAGAAAACCCAGTGCAGCGGGCCAACCCTGCTGGCACCCCACGCCCGGGTCAAGCGTCCATACCCACGCGCAACAAACAGTTCTCCGATGCGCAACTTGCGATATAATTTGTTAAACCTATCAATTTTCAACCTCGGAGGGCGGCAATGAAAGTATCGGTTCAACAACAACATCTGGCCCACGGTCTGGGTGTGGTAGCCCGCGCCGTTTCTCCGCGCAGCACGCTGCCCGTCCTGGCAAACATCCTGGTGACCACCGACGAAGGCCGCCTGCGCCTTTCTGCCACCAACCTTGAACTCGGTATTTCTTGCTGGATCCCTACCCAGATTGCCGAAGAAGGTTCAATCACCGTACCGGCGCGCACCTTCTCCGACCTGGTCTCAGCGCTGCCCAATGACATGGTGCAGCTGTCGCTCAACAGCCGCACACAGACCCTGACCGTGCAGTGCGGCTCCAACGTCACGGATATCAAGGGCATCGATGCCCAGGAGTTCCCGCCCATGCCGGTGCCCGACCTGGCAGACGGCGTTAGCCTTGAGGTTTCTGATTTCAAAGAAATGATCCAGCAGGTGGTCTTTGCCGCCTCGACCGATGACGCCCGCCCGGTGCTGCAGGGCGTTTTGATGACCATCAGCGACAATGAGGTCACCCTGGCAGCGACTGACGGCTTCCGCATTTCTGTGCGCAAGGCATTGCTCGCCAACCCGATCCGGCAATCGCTCTCGGTCATCATCCCCGGGCGCGCCCTGAGTGAACTGGCCCGCATCGCCACCGACGGCGACCAGACCCTGACCATGAATATCCCATCCGGCCGCGGACAGGTGGTCTTCCGCCTGAAGGATTCCGAACTGGTTTCCCAGTTGATTGACGGCAACTTCCCCGATTTCCGCGCCATCATCCCGCGCTCGTCCAAGACACATACTGTTGTCTCGACACCCGGTTTCCTTAAAGCCTGCAAGCAGGCAGAGATCATCGCGCGCGAGGGCAACAACGTCATCCGCATGAACATCCTGCCGCAAAGCGATGAACCGGGTGTGGTTGAAATTTCGGCGCAGTCTGAGGAAACCGGCACCAGCGATGTGAAGGTCGAGGCTAACATCGACGGCCCTGCGCTGCTGATCGCCTTCAACGTCAAATACCTGCGCGAGGTGTTGGACGTGATCAAGACTCCGTCCGTGGCGCTGGAGACCAATCAAAACAACACCCCGGCGACCATCAAGCCCATCGGCGATGACGATTTTGTGCACGTGATCATGCCAATGCACCTGGGATAAACCAGATTGAATGGACTGAAACCGCTCCTTCCGGGGCGGTTATTTTTATTAAGACAGAAACCCGGCTCTTAATAGGCTATCCAACCCAAACAGGGTATATACTTTTTCCGGTACTATTATTTCTATTCGTATCGAAGCTTTTAGGGGTGTGCATCAAAGTGTGCAGACCCTTTTTATATTGCCCAATATTACGTTTCCGGCAACGGGAGACCCAATGGACCCACAGCCAAATCCAAAATTTCAAAAACCTCATCCCCAAACCAAATATCGCGTCCTTCTCCCGATACGGGCTTTTTTCAGCACGATGATATTTTTCTTGAAGGTCTTCCCGATGCTGCCCTCGCGCCCGATCGACTGGGTAACCAAAAAGCCGATCATTGAGAAGGTGCGATATCCTACCTGCGACGGTTTCGCCGAGGGCGAGATTTACCGTCCGCCGGGTCCTGGCCCGCATCCCGGAATCATAGTTTGCCTGGGTGTGGTGCCCTTTACCGTCGATCACCCCCAGGTGCCGGTACTGGGCAGAGCGCTTGCTCGTGCCGGGTTTGCTGCGCTGCTCTACTGGTCGCCGTTAATGCGCGACTTCCGCCTGGATCCCATCGATGTTGAAAACATTGCTCTGGCGTACCAGTGGTTCATTGCCCAGCCGATCATTGATCCGGCACGCAGTGGTTTGCTGGGGACGTGCGTTGGCGGTTCCTTTGCCATCATGGCGAGCGCCAACCCTCTCATCCGAGACCGTATCGGCTTCGTCACCGCGTATGCCCCGTTTTCATCCATGCGGACTTTTGCTCCCGATATCGCCAGCGCCACCCGTACCATGGGGGATCAACATGAGCCCTGGAAGGTCGATCAACTGACCCGCCATGTTTTCATTGAATCGCTAGCAGCGTCCCTTGAGGGGCCCGAAGTCGAGGTTTTCCGCAGCACTTTCAAGGAAGGCCTGGGAATTCTGGACAGATCCAGCCTGTCGGAAGATGGTCAAAAGTTATACGCTTTGCTGACAGCCGGCAGCTTCAGCGAGACAGCCGCGGCGTTGGAGCATTTACCAGCGCCCTATCTGGAGCGGCTCATCGCGATGTCCCCGCTGGAGTATGTCGATAAGATCAAAGCGCCGCTGATCGTGCTGCTGCATGACCGTGGCGACCAGGTGATACCGGTAGGTGAATCACGGCGGCTGGTAGCAGCCTTCGCCGGACGGGAAAACGTGCATTACACCGAGATGCAGTTTTCGCATCTTGACCCGTCTAAAGGGAAGCTGCCCTTTTTCAAGCTTGTGCGGGAGTTTGGTAAATTTTTCAAAGCGGTTCTGCCGATTTTCCGGCAGGCTGCCAGATAATTTCGTTGTTTGCCACAGCCTGGTGTTTGGTCTCAAACTCTGCGGGCAAAATGCATCGCTGGCAACGACCTCCGTGTCTTTCTGATTGAAACGGGCGCATTGTTCGCGCGGCAGGTACGCTCTGCCACCCTGAACTGATGGTACAATTTTTTAACATTCGATCCGAGTACTCCCCAAACGAGGCCGCTATGGCATTCCCTCCCAGTCACTCTGACCGCTTGATGGACATCCATCTGGCCCTGGCCCAGTACCCCATCCTGGCCGGGCGCATCCGTCAGCAAATGCGCCGCGAGCTGTTCTCCAGCGGCACCGTGCGAC
>CAYPJS010000001.1:0-3044 GCA_964411135.1 uncultured Anaerolinea sp. | reverse complement strand
TGGATGTGCTGGTGGATGCGGGCCTGGCAAAGAACCGCGCCGAGGCGGCCCTGCGGCTGCTGGCGGACGGCGTCAAAGCCAACGAGCCGCTTTACCGCCATGTCGAGCGCACCCGCGAGCAGATTCAAGCCTTGAAAGGTCAACTCAAGGGATTGTTCAGTACGTAGTTATTCGGTAATTGGAACAATGGGCACGGCGTTGTGACAATAATCCGGTCGTTATTGTTCCCCCGTGCCCCAACGGATTCAACCATTATCCATTTTTCCATGATTTCCATCACCCCGGATGGGTGATATCCGGTCATTCCACACACTGAAAACCCGTACTATCATATTCATTGGAATGAATATGATTGAAACTGCTCCCACTGCCTTCACCAACAACCGTGAAATCACCCTGCTGCGCCTGCTGGCGCACCCGACCCGCCTGGCTGTGCTGGAAATCCTGCGCGCGGGCGAGGAATGCGTCTGCCACATGGTTTCCATGCTCGGTCTGCGTCAGGCGTATCTGTCGCAGCAGCTGGCGGTACTGCGCGAGTCCGGGATAATCACAGACCGGCGTGAGGGCTGGAATCATTATTACCGCCTGGCAGACCCCGCCATCATTCCGCTGCTGGACGCGCTCAAATCTGCCAGCGGCACCCAACCGCACGACGAACCAACCCGCCGGGCAGGCGAGGATTGTCCATGCCCGAAGTGCAGCGCATCCAGTCGTCCGGCGCCGGGTAGTTCCGAAACGAAGTTGTAATTATTTCTATCTTACCCACTGGAGGGGATATCATGCTGAATATCAAAATTTTGGGCGGGGGCTGCGCCAACTGCAAGCGGCTGGAGGCCCTGGCACGCAAGGTTGCCAGCGACCAGAATCTGGAAGCCGAGTTTGAAAAGGTCACCGATTTCGAGGAAATTATGAAATGGCCGATCCTTTCCACCCCGGGCCTGGTCGTCAACGGACAGGTGGTTTCTTCCGGCCGCATCCCAAGCGAGACCGAGGTCGCGGGCTGGCTTAAAGCCGCCTGAGCCCGATCCCAACCCGCCTCGCAAATCCTGACTGAAACATTTTATGGATTCGATCCTGTCCACCATCGGCATGCTCCTCTGGTCCGGCTGGACTTCGCTGCTGGATTACCTGGCTGCGCATGTACTGCTGTGCCTGGTGCCAGCCTTTGTTATCGCCGGATTCATGAGCGCCATGATCCCCAAAGAAGCGGTTACGCGCTTTCTTGGGCCAAAAGCATCCAAGTGGATCAGCTACCCGGCCTCTGCACTGGGCGGGTTTATTCTGGCGGTGTGCTCCTGCACCATCCTGCCGCTGTTCGCCGGAATCTGGAAGCGCGGCGCCGGGCTGGGTCCGGCGGTCACCTTCCTGTTCGTTGGCCCCGCCATCAATATCCTGGCCATCACCTATACCGGCGCAGCCATCGGCTTCGACATCGCTGCCGCCCGCCTGGTCCTGTCGATCGCCTTCGGCATCCTGATCGGCCTGGTCATGGCCTGGATTTTTCGCAAGGAAGAGGCGGCTCGTTCATCCGAAATGACTGCCGGCAGTGTTTTCGATCAGACCGCGCGCGTCAACCCGGGCGTGTGGGTGACCTTTGGGCTGCTGCTGGCGGTTTTGATCGTGGGCACACTGCAAATCGGCCTGCTGACGAATGTGTTCGCCAGCATCAACCTGCCCATCGACCCTGCCGGCGGGTTGGGTTTATGGCTTACCTCTGCAAACCTTACCTTCCAGGGAGCGTTATTGATCCTCATGCTGATACTCATCGGCATCAGCGCCTGGAAGGGCTTTGAGAACATTCTGGACGGCTTCAACCGCTGGACTTACGCCGCTTTCATCTTGATCGGCCTGACGATTTTGATCGCAGCCCCTTCGGAAGCCGCTGGTTCAGCGGTGATCGGCATTAACGGCCGCTTCATCGGCGAAGTGCTGCTGCTGGGGGCCATCATGCTGGGGGTCAGACGCTTCTTTAATAAGGAAGAGTTGAGCGGCTGGATCTTTGAGACCTGGAAGTTTGTCAAACAGATCTTCCCACTCTTGATCATCGGGGTATTTGCTGCCGGAATCGTGCGCGTCCTCATCCCAGAAACCTGGGTGCGCACCATCGCCGGTCAAAATACCATCTGGGCCAACATGGTGGGGGTGCTGTTCGGCGTTTTCATGTACTTCCCCACGCTGGTGGAGGTGCCGGTGGCAAAAATGTTCCTGGATCTTGGCATGGCGCGCGGGCCGCTGCTGGCCTATCTGCTGGCAGACCCGGAACTCTCGCTGCAGTCCATCCTGGTCCTGAATGGCATCATGGGGAAAAAGAAAACCGGCATCTATGTCGGACTGGTGGCAGTGTTTGCCACGGCTGCCGGCTATTTATTCGGGATTTTCACCAACCTGTAATACCGCCAGGAGGGCACAGCGGATCTGATGAATGGATTTTCTGGATTTCAACCAACGCCTTTTCAAACCACCGACATCGAAAAGGCCGCCGACCGGCTGGCAGATAAACTGGCGGAAACGCCGGAAGTGCGCGAACTGGTACGGCTGGCCCTGGCTTTGCGGGATGACCCGGACGTGCGGCGCATCGCGCAGGGGATCAGAGATTTAAAGGTTGCTGAGGGTGAGCACAAGCAGCCGATGATGGACAGTCTGCTGCAGCAGCGCGAGTCGCTGCCGGTAGTGATGGCATACCGTCGGGCAGAACACAACGTCAGCCAACTTTTCAGTGAAGTAGATCGGCACATCAGCCAGGCAGCCGGCATGGATTTCGCTGCCCATGCCCGCGCCAACCTGGACCTGCTGCAGCGCTGACCGGTCATACTCCCTGTAATGATTGAACGAAAAATAAACGAGGCACCTATGCCAATCAATGAAGAACTCAAACAATCTGCGATCGATTTAGGACGGGCCCTGGCCAATTCCCTTGAAATGCAGGATTTTGGAGCGCTGAAAGACGACCCCGGCGCGGAGGATTTGTTCCTGCAGCGGACCGAACTGGTCAAAGCCCTGTTTTCGCGCACCGCGCAGCGCATCAGCACCACCATGGGCATCCG